>CAJUST010000021.1:0-31580 GCA_910589105.1 uncultured Lachnospiraceae bacterium | reverse complement strand
ACAGCGCACAGACATATATGCCGCTTTGGATTATTATTTTGAACATTATAACGAAGGCAGGCCTTTTATTCTTGCAGGGCACTCGCAGGGTTCCATAATGACAAAAATTGTCCTTGGGGAATATATGCAGGCGCATCCAGAATACTATGAGCGTATGGTTGCGGCATATCCCATCGGATTTTCCATTACCGAAACGTTTCTGGAAGAACATCCGTATCTAAAATTTGCTGAAGGCGCTGACGATACAGGCGTCATTGTATCATGGAATACGGAAGGAGAGGGAAACAAAGGACAGTATAATCTGGTTGTGGAACCAGGAGCCATCAGCATAAACCCCATTAACTGGAAGCGGGACGATACCTGCGCCGGATTTGAGGAAAATCTGGGAAGTCGAATTCTGAATGAGGAAACAGGAGAATATGAAATCATAAATGGAGTTGCAGACGCGCAGGTGGATACGGAGCGCGGCGTAGTTATCTGCACAGCAAAGAATGTGGAGTATGCCCCGGCGGCTTTATTCGGACCGGAAAGTTTGCACTCCCATGATTATGACTTTTATTATGAAAATCTGCGGGAAAATGTAAAAACAAGAGTGGAGGCCTATCTGAAACAGAACTCTGACTGATCCTAGAACACGGCGCATTCAGCATACTTTAAGCCGCAGAGTGGCGGCGGAACTGGGAATTCTCGTTATAGCCAGTCCACCCTCGATTTCTGACGGAAAGCGCTCTCGCGCAGCATAACATACTCTGCAAAGCTTATGGGATTTTTCAGAAATTCGTCTTCCAGTTTTTCAAAGTTTTTGATGCAGAACTGTTCAAAAAAGAGTATGCTGTTAAGCATGGGGAACTCCTTTTTTTTGTGAGGGTTTTGGTTAGGCTCTTAAACTCTATCACAAAAAGGGGTTCCCTTTCTATATCCATTTTCACCCGAAGAAAATTTTTGTTATCAAATATGCGGACGTTTTTACGGGCGTAGCTTTTCTTGTAAAAACAAAAAAATTCCTGCCGAAATCCTTGCAAAAAAAAACAATATATGATACTGTTATATAGTAAAAAAACAGTTTCGGACGAGCTGAAATATTTTTTTAACCAAGATTGTTAAAAAATTAACAGCGTTCGAACTAAAAATAAAAATAAGGAGACGAAAAAATGGCAAAGAAAGTAGTTTTAGCAGGCGCATGCCGTACAGCAATCGGAAAAATGGGCGGAGCATTGAGCAACACTCCGGCGGCTGATTTAGGCGCAATCGTAATCAAAGAAGCATTAAATCGCGCAGGTGTAAAACCGGAGCAGGTTGACGAAGTAATGATGGGATGCGTAATTCAGGCGGCTCAGGGACAGAACGTAGCCCGTCAGGCATCGATTAAAGCAGGGCTTCCAATCGAAGTTCCGGCATTCACTTTAAACGTTGTATGCGGTTCCGGTTTAAAATGTGTCAACGAAGCTGCAAGCTTAATTATGTCCGGTCAGGCAGACGTTGTAGTTGCCGGCGGCATGGAAAATATGTCCATGGCTCCATACGCGATGACAAAAGCCCGTTTTGGATACCGTATGAACAATGCGACCATTATCGACACCATGGTAAACGATGCATTGACAGACGCATTCAACCATTATCACATGATGATTACAGCGGAAAACGTATGTGATAAATATGGCATTAAACGTGAAGAATTAGATGAGTTTTCAGCAAACAGCCAGCAGAAATGCGAAAAAGCGGTTGCAGAAGGCAGATTTGACGATGAAATCGTTCCGGTTCCGGTTAAAGTGAAAAGAGAAACCGTTATGTTTGCAAAAGACGAAGGACCCCGCGCCGGCACAACTGCAGAAGGCCTTGCAAACTTAAAATGCTGCTCTGGCAAAGAAGGCGGTCTTGTAACGGCAGGAAACGCTTCCGGCATCAATGACGGCGCTGCGGCAATGGTTGTAATGAGCGAAGAAAAAGCAAAAGAACTCGGCGTAACGCCAATGGCTACTTGGATTGCAGGCGCATTGGGCGGCGTAGACCCGACCATTATGGGCGTAGGTCCGGTTGCTTCCACAAAGAAAGTTCTTGAAAAAACAGGCATGAGCATTGACGATATGGACTTAATTGAAGCAAACGAAGCATTTGCGGCGCAGTCTATCGCAGTTGCCAGAGATTTGTGCTTCAATATGGATAAAGTAAACGTAAACGGCGGGGCTATCGCTCTCGGACATCCGGTAGGAGCTTCCGGCTGCCGTATTTTAGTGACATTGCTGCATGAAATGCAGAAAAGAGATGCGAAGAAAGGCCTTGCAACGCTTTGCATTGGCGGCGGCATGGGCTGCTCTACCATTGTGGAAAGAGATTAATGGAATTTCATTTTAAAATAAATCAAATCAAGGAGGAACTACAATGAAAGTAGGAGTTATCGGCGCAGGAACCATGGGACAGGGCATTGCAAAAGCATTTGCCCAGATTGATGGGTATGAAGTTGCGCTTTGTGACATCAAACAGGAGTGGGCAGACGGCGGAAAGGCAAAAATCCAGAAAGGATATGCCAGATTAGTGGAAAAAGGCAAAATGACACAGGAAGCAGTTGATGCCATTCTCACGAAGATTACGCCGGGATTAAAAGAAGATCTTTGCGCAGATTGTGATTTAATCGTAGAAGCCGCTTTTGAGAACATGGAAGTAAAGAAAACCACTTTCTCAGAGTTAGATAAAATCGCAAAACCAGAGTGCATTTTCGCATCCAATACTTCAAGCCTTTCCATTACGGAAATCGGAAACGGCCTGACGCGTCCAATGATTGGAATGCACTTCTTTAATCCGGCAGACCGCATGAAATTAATCGAAGTAATCGCAGGCGTAAACACTCCGGTTGAAACAGTGGATGCGATTAAGAAGATTTCCGAAGAAATCGGCAAAACTCCGGTACAGGTAAATGAAGCGGCAGGCTTTGTTGTAAACCGTATCTTAATTCCGATGATAAATGAAGCTGCTTTCATCAAAATGGAAGGCGTTTCAGACGTTGCCGGAATTGACACGGCTATGAAACTTGGCGCAAATCATCCGATGGGGCCATTAGAGTTAGGCGATTTTATCGGTCTTGACATCTGCCTTGCAATTATGGATGTTCTTTACAATGAGACAGGCGACAGCAAATACCGCGCATGTCCGTTAATCCGCAAAATGGTACGTGGCGGCAACCTTGGCGCAAAGAGCGGAAAAGGATTCTACATTTACAATGCAGACCGTACAAAGACGCCAATCGACGCTCAGTAAAGAACGGGCATTTGCCAGCAGACAGTGAATTTGTAAAATTATAAGACATGGAGGAATATGAATCATGGATTTCGGTTTAGATAAAAAACATGAAATGGCGAGATCTTTATTTAGGGATTTTGCTGAAAACGAAGTGAAACCTCTGGCTCAGGAAGTGGATGAGACAGAAGAATTTCCAATGGAAACCGTAAAGAAAATGCAGAAGTTAGGTTTCATGGGGATTCCGGTTCCAAAAGAGTACGGCGGACAGGGCTGTGACCCGCTTACATATGTAATGTGCGTAGAAGAACTTTCAAAAGTCTGCGGCACAACAGGCGTTATCGTATCGGCGCACACTTCTCTTTGCATTGATCCGATTTTGACATATGGTTCGGAAGAACAGAAGCAGAAGTATGTAAAACCGCTTGCAACCGGAGAGAAAATCGGCGCGTTTGCATTAACGGAGCCGGGCGCAGGAACGGACGCGCAGGGCGCGCAGACAAAAGCGGTTCTTGATGGCGATGAATGGGTGTTAAACGGTTCGAAGTGCTTTATTACAAATGGTAAAGTGGCAGATGTTTACATTGTAATTGCGATTACAAACGTTACAACAGACAAGAGGGGCAGGAAGAAAAAGAATTTCTCCGCATTTATTGTAGATAAGGGCGCTCCGGGATTCTCTTTTGGAACAAAAGAGAAGAAAATGGGTATCCGTGGATCTTCCACATATGAGTTGATTTTTGAAGATTGCAGGATTCCGAAAGAGAATTTATTAGGACCGGAAGGAAAAGGCTTCCCAATCGCTATGCATACGCTTGACGGCGGACGTATCGGTATCGCTGCGCAGGCGCTTGGCATTGCGGAAGGCGCATTAGACAGAGTAATTGCCTATACAAAAGAAAGAAAACAGTTCGGCCGTTCGATTGCGCAGCAGCAGAATACACAGTTTAAGATTGCAGATATGGCTGCAAGAATTGAAGCTGCGCAGTTATTGGTTTACAAAGCGGCTATGGCAAAAGCGACTCAGAAAGTATATTCCGTAGAAGCCGCAAAAGCAAAATTATTCGCGGCAGAGACAGCTATGGCTGTAACGACAGAAGTTGTACAGTTATTTGGCGGATATGGATATATCAGGGAATATGACGTAGAGCGTATGATGCGTGATGCGAAGATTACCGAGATCTATGAGGGAACTTCTGAAGTGCAGAGAATGGTAATTTCCGGCGCATTGTTAAGATAGCCGTAATAAAAAGCGACAACCAATAAACAAAATATAAGGAGTGAATACCGTGAAGATAGTTGTATGTGTAAAACAGGTACCGGATACCAAAGGCGGCGTACAGTTTAACCCGGACGGTACATTAAACAGAGCTGCAATGCTTACTATTATGAATCCAGACGACAAAGCAGGGTTAGAGGCAGCGCTTAGAATAAAAGAAGAAAACGGGGCGGAAGTTACCGTTATCACGATGGGGCTTCCAAAAGCTGACGAAGTGCTTCGTGAAGCAATGGCAATGGGAGCGGATAAAGGAATCCTTGTAACGGACAGAGTGTTAGGCGGAGCGGATACATGGGCGACTTCAACAACTCTTGCAGGCGCAATCCGTAACTTGGAGTATGATTTAATCATTACAGGACGTCAGGCAATCGACGGCGATACCGCTCAGGTTGGACCGCAGATTGCAGAGCATTTGGGGCTTCCGGTGATTTCCTATGCGCAGAATATAAAAATTGACGGCAATGCAGTGGTGGTAGAGCGCCAGTACGAAGACAGATATCATGAATTAAAAGTGGCTATGCCTTGTTTGATTACGGCTTTATCTGAATTAAACGAGCCGCGTTACATGACTCCAGGCGGAATCTTCGATGCATATGACAAAGAAGTGACTGTATGGGGCAGGGCAGACTTAAAAGATGTAGACGATGCAAACCTTGGTTTAAAAGGCTCTCCAACGAAGATTGCAAAAGCATCCGATAAAGTCCGCAAAGGCGCAGGTGAGAAAGTAACGCTTGATACAGATGAAGCGGTTGCTTTCCTGATGGGCAAGTTTAAAGAAAAACATATTATCTAATAAAAAAAGGAAAAGTGGTGATTACAATGGGTTTAGAAGAATATAAAGGAGTATATGTCTTTGCGCAGCAGGTAGACAACGTATTAGACGGCGTTGCATTTGAATTACTTGGAAAAGCAAAAGACTTGGCAAAAGATTTAGAGACAGATGTAACAGCAGTATTAATCGGATCTGATGTAAAGGGCCTTGCAGATGAGTTGGCAGTATATGGCGCTGATAAAGTCATTGTTGTAGATGATCCGCAGTTGAAAGATTACAGGACAGAGCCATATGCGCATGCGCTTTCTTCTGTGATTAATGAATATAAACCGGAGATAATGTTAGTTGGCGCTACGGCGATTGGCCGTGACCTTGGTCCGACCGTTTCTGCAAGAGTGGCAACGGGTCTTACTGCAGACTGTACCGTATTGGAAATCGGCGATTTTCCATTAGTGGCTCAGCCGGGAAAAGAAGACGAGCAGAAGCACAAACAACTTTTGATGACGCGTCCGGCATTCGGCGGAAATACGATTGCGACAATCGCATGTCCAGATAACCGTCCGCAGATGGCTACTGTGCGTCCCGGCGTTATGCAGAAAATTGCTCCGATTGAAGGCGCAAAAGCAAACGTTGTGGAATACAATCCGGGATTTACGCCGGATAACCGCTATGTAGAAATCTTAAATGTCGTAAAAGCAGTGAAGACGACAGCAAATATCATGGATGCTAAGATTTTAGTATCCGGCGGCCGTGGCGTTGGCTCCAAAGAAAACTTTAAATTATTAGACGATCTTGCTGAAGTTCTTGGCGCAACAGTAAGCTGCTCCCGCGCAGTAGTTGAAAACGGCTGGCAGCCGGTAGATTTGCAGGTTGGCCAGACTGGAAAAACTGTTCGTCCGCAGATTTATTTTGCAATCGGCATTTCAGGAGCAATCCAGCATGTAGCCGGAATGGAAGATTCCGACTTAATCGTTGCAATCAATAAAGATGAAGATGCTCCAATCTTTGATGTTGCAGATTATGGCCTTGTAGGAGATTTGAACAAAATCGTTCCGGCATTGACTGCAGCATTGAAAGAGGCAATGTAGAAAAATTTTATTAGAATAGGAAAAGCAGGCATAGCGAAAGCTGCGCCTGCTTTTTATTGTATACGGCGGAGAAAGGCAAAGGGAGCGATTGAAGAAAACAAGGATAGAGGAAAGATGGATTTAGAGAAAAACTGCCTTCTGTACAGATTTTATTTAGACAGAAGGCAGTTTATAATATGGGTTATTCTTCCTGTTCTTTTTTCTGGTAAAATCTAAGTCCACAGCGTCCATGTTTTTTGACGTCATATAAAGCTTCGTCTGCGTGTCCGTAGAGGTCATCGGAAAATCCACTTTCGGAAAATGCGGCTCCGACGCTTAGCGACACTTCCGGAAGCCCGTCGTCTGGATGGAGCAGGGCGTCATTTATTGCATTGACTTTGGTTTCAATTACGGATTTTAAATCTTCTGTAATGTCGGTAATAATTACTGCAAATTCGTCTCCTCCGATGCGCGCCGGAAAGTCTGTGGAACGGAAACTTTCTTCTAACAGACGGGCTACTTTTTGCAGCACTTTGTCACCTGTTTCGTGCCCGTATCCGTCATTCACAAGTTTGAATTTATCTACATCAATGATTAGTAGGGCTATCGGATCTAATTTTGCTTTTAAGAACTGTTTTAACTGATCGAATGCGCCGCGGTTGATAATTCCGGTCAGCGGATCATGTTCTGCCTGATGGCGGAGCGTCGTTTCATTAGCGGCATTGAGTTCAAAAATATTGTTATAGGTGAGAGCCAGATATTTAAACTCATATGATCCTGTGATCTCCAACATAGTTTCGTTCTGAATATTTTTCACATAGATTTGCAAAGGCTTTATGATTAATTGAATAATTAAAATAAATACGAGCAGATTTTCGATAAACAATATGCTGATTAATAACTGTTGTTTACGCATCATGCCTTTCAAATCCATGGAACTTTCGTATTGCTTCTGCTGGGTGTCTTTGATAATTTCCTCAAGAAAAGAAGATATATTGCTGACAATCAGTTCTTTAGAGTTCTGGTAATCTGAGGAAAACACAAGTTCGCGGGCTTTTTCAATCATTTCTTCCGGTTTTAACGTTTCATCTTCCGGTTTTAGAGAAACTTCTTGAATATCTGGAAATTCTTTCATATCCTGTTTTTGCGAAACGGCAATCAGTTTCATAGAATATATTTCTTTTTCCATTAATTGATTTGAATATTCAAGCGCTGACAGCAAAAAACCGGAGGTCTTTTGGCCGGTTTCATAAGATTCCAAATGTTCCAATACGGAATCCCTTCGGCGGGTCTCGTAGACTTCTGTAAAATAATTTTGGACATATTGTTCATCTAAAGTAACGGTATAAAGGCGTACCTGCTCAGTCAGATAATTTGAGCCGTCAGCCACAAGAGCCGCATTCTTTTCACACTGAATGTATTCGTCAGTGGAGGAGACCAGATGTTCATATTTTTGCCACGCATGGATCGTTGCCCATATAAGCAGTATGTAGAGAATACAGGATATGGAAATCATACCGATGTTTATGGTGCGCAGCCGTATTCCCTTAATAGGATTTTTGCTTTTTACTTTCATAACTTATCCTCCGCATAATTCTATATAACTTTTATTATAGCCGATGCAAAGAAAAATTGGTAGCTTTTCTTTTAAAGTAGATAAATTATAATTAAAAAATTGTCTGTGTGTAAGAAAGAATAAAATGTAAAGTCTGTGTGTAAGAAAGAATCAAAAAGTAATGCAGCTAAGAAGTTTATTAGCAATTTGGGAATCAAACATTTATGAAAAGGCGGAACGGCGTTTTATTATCATATGTGTTGAAAATTTTTGGATTTTTGGGCCTTTTTTATTTTTGAATTTTTTGGACGGAGGATGCCAAATAACTATGGAAATTTCAGAACTGGGATATTCTAAGCTTTGCTTTTGAGGGTTTTTGTTTTGGCATGATAGGCGCATTATGAAAAATTTAAGCGTCATAAAAATAATTCCAATTTTTCATTTGCCTTGCAATTAGGAGCAATTTCGGCTAAACTGATAGTAAGAAAGATGTAGGGAAATGGAAGAAAAATTTCGGGGGAGGCATGTGGTATGGATAAAAATGTTCGTCTGGCAGATATTTATATAAAAATATACAATAAACGTCCGTTGACGTTAGAGGATTTGACATTCTTGGCTAAATTTGATCGTGAATGTTTTGAAAAAACATGTCAGAATCTGTTTTATAATCTTCCGGAAGCAAAAGAGTTTTTGGCGCCGGAATTGCCGGATGCCGCATCGATTTGTCAGCCAGCCGGAGAGCCTTCTCAAGCGGAACTTCCTTTGCATACAGAGCAAAAGCCTTCCATACAGACGCTTTTAGAAAATTTAAAGAAGATGGAATGGGAAGAATTTCCCGTCCCAGATATGGATGCCGGCAAGGTGAAGAATCTGCTTGGAAGTTTGTATATGGAGATGCTGTTTCCGCATAATGACAAGTGCCGTTATTTTCAGTTAGATGAAGAAACGGACAGCTCGATTTTCAATAAAAAGGCATAGAAGGAGCCGAATCCTATGAAAATACTTCTAACCGCAATTAATGCAAAGTACATACATTCGAATCTTGCCGTTTATAATTTGCGGGCTTATGCAAAAGAATGCCAAGATTCAATCGAAATAGCGGAATTTACCATTAACCATCGCAGTGAGTATATTTTACAGGAACTTTATAAAAAGAAACCTGACGTCCTTTGTTTTTCCTGTTATATTTGGAATTATGAATATGTCAGGGAAATAGCGGCAGAGTTTTTTAAGTTAAACCCGAATGCGCCCATATGGTTGGGCGGGCCGGAAGTATCTTATGAAATAGAAGACATGTTCCGTAAAAATCCGGCGTTTTTTGGCGTTATGATTGGAGAGGGGGAAGCTTCCTTTGCAGAACTGGCAGAGTATTACTGCAATGGGCGGACGGGGAGCTTGAGTGAGATTGCCGGAATTGCTTATCGCGGCAAAGCGGGCGAGATTACTAAAACCGCGGTCAGGGAGCCGCTTGCAATGGGGGAAATCCCGTTTTGCTATGGAGATATTCAGGACTTTAAAAACCGGATCATTTATTATGAATCAAGCAGGGGCTGTCCGTTTTCCTGCGCTTACTGCCTGTCTTCCATAGACAAAAAGCTTCGGTTCCGCGATCTTGCTCTCGTAAAAAAGGAGCTTTCTTTTTTTATAGAGAAAAAAATCCCTCAGGTTAAATTTGTTGACCGCACGTTTAATTGTAACCATGCGCATGCCATGGAAATCTGGCAGTTTCTAAAAGAAGCCGATCAGGGAATTACGAATTTTCATTTTGAAATAGCGGCGGAACTTTTGTGTAAGGAAGAACTGGATTTGCTGTCAAAGCTTCGTCCCGGCCTGATCCAGCTTGAAATTGGCGTACAGTCTACGAATCCTGACACGTTAAAAGCAATCCACAGGACGATGGATTATCTGAAGCTTGAATATGCAGTCGGGCAGATTCAAAAGGCTGGCAATATCCATATCCATTTAGATTTAATAGCGGGCTTACCATATGAAACATATGGGCAGTTTGCAAAATCTTTTCGGGACGTGTACGCCTTAAATCCTAATCAGTTGCAGCTTGGGTTTTTAAAAGTATTAAAAGGCTCTTATCTGTATGCGCATAGAGAGGAATACGGCATATGCTATACGGAAAAGCCGCCATATGAGACAATGCAGACAAAGTGGATTTCATATGGGGAAATGCTTTCTATAAAACTGGTGGAAGAAATGCTTGAAGTATATTATAACAGCGGGCAGTATGAAGTTACGATGAAATTAATCGATGCAGTCTGTCCGGATTCATTTGCTTTTTTCTTACAGCTTGGGCAGTTTTATGAAACAAAGGGGTATCGGGACAGGAGCCATTCAAGAATCCGCAGATGTGAAATTTTTTTGGAATTTGCCAAAGAGCGCTTAGAAATTCTGCCGGAACTGATTCAGGAATCTTTATTGTATGACTTGTATTATCGGGAAAATTTAAAGAGCCGCCCGTTTTGGGCGAAAAATCCGGCAGAATTTGCAAAGGAGAAGAAGCTGTTTTGTCCGGATAGGACGTCGTCGCATTTGGAACCGTTTTTTTACCATTTTCCCGGTAAAGAGGAACGACGCATTTTTTCACTTCCCAAACGGCGGGACGAGCCTGTATACGTTTTATTTGAATATGACAAACGGGATGCCCTAAGCCATCAGGCAAAAACGACAGAATATACCATTCAGGAGGTAAAGGAACGATGGAAACACGCGCAAAAGAAATTTTAAAACGGTTAGATACCGCATATGGGACGGAGTATGTCTGTTATCTCAACCATGATACGCCATGGCAGCTATTAATTGCGGTTATTTTAAGCGCGCAGTGTACCGATGCGAGAGTGAATATTGTGACGAAAGAGTTATTTCAAACATATGATACGCTGGAAAAGTTTGCCGAAGCGGATTTAGAAGAATTAGAGCAGGCAATCCATTCTACCGGATTTTACCACAATAAGGCGAAAAACATTATTGCCTGCGCAAAAGCCCTGATTGAAAACCACAACGGGGAAGTGCCGCGGACATTGGAGGAACTGACGGCGTTAGCGGGCGTTGGCAGGAAAACGGCAAACGTAATCCGCGGCAATGTCTACCATGATCCGAGCATTGTAGTGGATACGCATGTCAAGCGGATTTCAAAGCGTTTAGGCTTTACTATAAACGACGATCCGGTCAAAGTGGAAATGGATCTGATGGAAGTTTTGCCAAAAGATCATTGGATTCTTTACAATATCCAGATTATCACATTTGGGAGGAACATTTGTTTTGCGAGAAACCCAAAGTGCGCGGAATGCTTTTTAAGCGATATTTGTGTGTCACAGGATAAGCGGTAAGGAAAGGCGGGTTACGCCTTTTTTCCCGTTACAAATTCCTGTAGTTTTAAAAACGCCCTGCTTGATGTGAACATGCGGTTTAGCCGCGTGGAAATATCGGCAAACAGGTAAATAAAAAGTATAACAACTAAAAGGACAGCCGCTTCTTGTCCGACGGATAGCGGATAAGCTCCGCAAAGCCCGAGAATCTGCCCCATCGTGACATGCTGTAAGAGAAAAATGGCATAGGAAATTTTGCTGGTATACCGGAAAAATGGCGCTGCTTTTTTCTGTTTCATTATAGCTGTTCCAACATGATAGAAAATCAGAAACAGGCCGACAGCGATAAATTGCGCGCAGATAAATGGATCCAGCGGCATTTTCACGAAAATGAAGAAAAGGGCGATTCCGCCGAATACGGCAGTAACCCAGAGTTTACTCAGTTTTTCCCGATATTCTATAAACAGCATTCCAAGCCAGAAGGCAAACAGGCAGACAAACAGATTATGTTCCCGCGGAATCTGGAAAAAGGGAATTGGCCAATGGAACGCCGCTGTTGCCGCCAAAAGAAAAAGGGTAGTGAAAATTTTTAGGCGGCGCATACAAAAAGCCAGCAAAGGATAGAGCAGATACAAAAGAATCAAGGCTCCTAAAAACCATTCTCCAATGATATAATAACTTTGCGGGAAGCGGAAAAAGAAATATCCGTCCATGCCAAAAAGCGTTAATAGCAGGTATTTTGGGTTTCCATTATAAAATAAATTTCCTAGGGCAGCCGCTTTTTGATAAAACAGAAAAAACCATATCAGATAAAATAAAGGGAAAATTCCCTTAAAACGGTCGAAATAATACTGTTTGAGCGGATAATCTTTAAAATTCCGGTGGTTATAATAAAGAGAAGCGCCCGATAACATAAAAAAGATATTTACGCTTGTATTTTCACCCCACACGCCGTTTGCGTGTGTGAGGAAAAACGGAAAATCCGCATGAATGGCGGACTGTGCGCACATATTGGCAAAATGATAAACAATAATAATCCATGCAGTGACGCTGCGCATAAAATCAAAACTCTCAATATGCTGTTTTTGCTGAACCATAAGCATCCTCCAAATCTAAAAAACTTCAGGAAAAGAAATTTTTCCCATGACATTGTACCACATCTTTCAATAAATGCGAGCATTTTTCATTTTTTTAATAAAATCTAAACTTTTATACATTATTTACGCCGTTTATTTCAACTATCTTTTTCTTGCAAAATCTTTCCTTTAATGTTAGAGTTAAAAGACAAACGGACACATTACAAAGCAGAGGATAAGATTATGTTATTTAACTCATTGGATTTTCTGATTTTTTTTCCAATCGTAGTTTTGGTTTATTTCGCTATTCCAAATAAAATGAAATACTTGTGGCTGCTTGTGGCAAGCTACTATTTTTATATGTGCTGGAACGCAAAATATGCGCTATTAATCCTTTTTTCCACAGCAGTCACATATGCAAGCGGCATTCTGATTGACAAAGCGGATACCGCGCGGCAAAAAAAGCTTGTCGTAGCGTCCAGTTTTACGCTAAATCTGGCGGTTCTGTTTTTTTTCAAATATTGTAATTTCGCATTGGATGCGGTGGGGAAATTTTTCCTGCTTTTTCATATTGAACTGCATTTGCCTGTGTTTGATCTATTGCTTCCCGTCGGGATTTCATTTTATACATTTCAGGCGTTAAGTTATACGATGGACGTCTATAGAGGGGAAATTTACGCAGAAAAGAATTTTTTCCGTTATGCCTTATTCGTTTCTTTTTTCCCGCAGTTAGTGGCGGGTCCGATTGAGCGTTCAAAGAATCTGCTCCGTCAGCTTGCTGAACCGAAAAAATTCTGCTTTGAAGCGGCAAGGGAAGGTTTTCTTTTAATAATATGGGGCTTTTTTTTGAAAATCGTTCTTGCAGACCGGATTGCGATTTTTGTAGACACGGTGTATGGAGATTATCGGAAGTATGGCGGCTGGTATCTTGTTGTGGCTACTGTTTTGTTTGCATTCCAGATTTATTGCGACTTTTACGGGTATTCTGTGATTGCAATGGGAGCGGCGAAGATCCTGCGCATTCAGTTAATGGATAATTTTGACGCCCCATATTTATCTGTTTCGGTTGCGGAATTTTGGCGGAGGTGGCATATTTCCCTGACTTCATGGTTTAAGGATTATCTCTATATTCCGCTTGGCGGCAGTAAAAAGGGAGTGTTCCGTAAGTATCTGAATAAAATGATTGTTTTTCTTGTGAGCGGATTGTGGCATGGGGCGTCTTTTTCATTTGTGGCGTGGGGCGGCTTAAACGGCTTGTATCAGATTCTCGGCGAGGCGCTTATGCCGGTAAGGGACAGGCTTGTTTCGTTTTTCGGTTTGCGCAGGGAGTCGCTTGGGCATAGGCTTTTGCATATATTGGGCACTTTTGTTTTAGTGGATTTCGCTTGGATATTTTTTAGGGCAAATCAGTTTACGGAAGCGGTTGCAATTATAAAACGCATGGTTTCCGTGAAAAACCCATGGATATTATTTGACGGCTCTCTCTATGAATGCGGGCTGGATCAGAAAAGCTTTTGGTTTATGATTTTTTGCATTCTGGTTTTGATGGTTGCGGATTTTTGCAGACAGAAAGGAATTGTCGTGCGGGACGTAATTTTGAAACAGGATTTTTGGTTCCGCTGGCTGTTCATTTCGGCGGCTGTCTGCTTTGTTCTGGTTTTCGGAATCTGGGGCACGCTCTATGATGCAAGTGGGTTTTTATATTTTCAGTTTTGAGGTCGCTTATGAAAAAAGGATATAAGAAATTACTGTCCGCCGTTTTTTGCTGCGCAGTGTTTTTGCTTATGTTTACGGCGGTTTCGCGATTTTTTATGCGAAAGACCAGTTATATAAAAAATGCGGATTTTTACAGTTATGAGGGGGATTTTGACGTGCTGTTTTTGGGGAGCAGCCACATGGTTATGGGCATTTCCCCGATGGAATTGTGGAAAGAGTATGGGATTACTTCCTATAATCTGGCAAACCACGGCCAATGGATTCCGGTAGATTACTGGGCGCTGAAAAACGCATTGCAGTATACAACGCCAAAAGCCGTCGTGCTGGACGTACGGGCGATTGACATTGACAACAATAAATACTCGCCGGAGCATATTTCCCAGCTCCATGAGCTGTTTGATGCGATGCCGTTTGGAAAAATGAAAATTGACGCCGTAAAGGATCTTCTGCCAAAGGATAAGTGGATGGAGTATTTATTCAATTTTTCCATCTATCATACCAGATGGAATGAAATTGACGAATCTTTTTTTGGGAAAGCAAAGCCGTCTCCAGAAAAAGGGGCGATGCTGGACAATGCAGACCACTATGACGAAGCGACAGTGGAAGAAATTGATCCGCCGGTCTTAATTGAGAAAGACGAAATGTATTTGCAGGAGACGACAGGGAAGGAATATTTAAGAAAAATCATTGAACTATGCCAAGAAAATGAGATTGAGATTATTTTAACGGCTCTGCCGTATTCCCCTTCCGATATGTACCAAAGGTGGTTAAACAGCGCGGCAGTGATTGCGGAAGAATATGGCGCGCCTTATCTGGATTATAATGTGGAAGACACATTTGTTAATTTTCATACGGATTATTTTGACGATGCGCACTTAAATTCATCGGGAAACCGTAAAGCGACATTCGTTTTGGGCAAATATTTAGCCGAAGAATGCGGGTTAGGCAACAGCCACGATGAGAAGACCGCTTCTGTCTGGGACAAAGATTATAAAAAATACATGAAATTTAAGTTAAACTGGTTAAAACAGCAAGACAGCCTAAATTCCTATTTGATGCTGCTTTGTGATAAACAGTTTGACATTGTAGTGGATATTTATAATCCGGATATATGGAAAGATCCTTCTTATGTTTACCTGTTTGAAAATTTGGGGGTTTCCATGGATCAGGTTACAGAGGACACAGACTGTATTGTGATAAAAAAAGGCGGAGAATCGGCGGAAGCGCTTCGGGGGTTCCATGGCTCGGAAGGCGTAGTTGAAACATCAGTCGGGCAGTTAGGGCTTTTTATTGAAGATATGGACGAAAAAGGCAATGTCGTTTCTTATGGCGTTTATGTCGACGAGAAAAAACGCTACAGCGTCCCGGCTGATGAACCGGCGGATATGCGGATACTTGTATTAAAAGATGAGAATTTAAAAACCTGTGATTTTGCCGCGTTTTCTTATACTGTGGAAAAGCAGAAAAAATATAAACTTACGACGACGGCAGTGAAACGATAGAAAGAAAAGAGGCATAGGAGATGGGCATATGAAAAAGAGGCATTGGGAGAGAATGAAACGGGCATTTATGCTTTTTACCGCGCTTTTAGTGTTTGCTAAAATTGCAGGCGCGGAAGAAATGGTCTGGCCGGCAGGCGTGGTGAAGTTAAGCGAAACGTCAGTTGTCATGGCGCCGGGAACTGTGAAAAAACTAAAATTAAACGGGGCGTCTTCCGGCGTGAAATGGTCAAGCAGCAGCAAAAAAACCGTGACTGTCGGAAAAACAGGCAAATTAACGGCAAAAGCAAAAGGGACGGCAAGCATTGTCGCAAAGTATAAGAAGCAGACATATATCTGTTCTGTGACTGTGAAATATATGAACCATACGACGGCGGATAAAATCCGTTATAAAGATTCCAGCGGAAATTTTGGGAAGACCGGCCGTTGGTTTAAAAAGGACATTAATGGCAAAAAGTATGATTTTACAAGTACGGATGGAAGCGCAATTTATTTTAAAGTGACGGGAAGCAAATATGTGGACATAGATTTTTATTGGAATACAGCAGTGGCCGATCCTTATTTTGCTTATTCCGTCGACGGCGGCAATATGAAGCGGCAGCTTCTTACAAAAAAAAGGATCAGCGTGGGGAATACAAAGACGCATTATGTCCGTGTGTTGATTGACGCTATATCCGAATATGAGGATCGTTGGATCGGGGAAGCCGGAGTTGCCATAAAGAAAGTCAAACCTGTGACAAAAGACGGGATTGTCACGGCAGTCACGCCAAAAAACCCGACGATTGCGTTTTTTGGGGACAGTATGACAAAAGGCGTGCGCGCTTTGAATATGGAACTTACGCCTTCTGGCACCAGCGCCACGCACAGCTATGCGTGGCATTGCGCGAAAGAATTAAAAATGACGCCTTATTTTGTCGGCTATGGCGGTTCTGGGATTATTGAGCAGGGTTCGTTCCAGAAATGTTTAAGCGTGATCAGCCAAGCGTCGGCGCATCGGAAAGCGGAATCGTTTGATGCAGACACAGTCGTCGTGTTGCATGGGACGAATGACGTTTACACTTATGGAAATATGTATATCATGGAATACAAAAAAGTATTGGAAGCGCTGCATAAAAAGTTCCCGAAAGCAAAAGTGATGGCAGTGATTCCGTTTAACCAGATACACGCGGACGAAATTAGGGCGGCCGGAAGCGCTTACAAAAAATGGTGTACAGTTGTGGAAACGGCAAATTGGAACTTATCTTATACAGACGGAATGCATCCAAGCGCAAAAGGCGCGGAAAGAGCCGGAAAGAAGCTGGCAAAGAAGATTCGCTCTGTCAGGAAATAAACCAAAGCGTCAGGATAGTAGAAGAATGTTGGAAGATTATATTGTAGTGGATTTAGAAATGACAGGGTTAAATCCGAAAACGGACCGAATCTTAGAAATTGGGGCGGTAAAAGTTTTAGGCAAACAGGTGTGTGGGACGTTTTCCAGATTAATCCGCCCAGAGCGGAAATTGGATACGAAAATTGTGGAACTTACGGGCATAACAGACGTTCTGGCGGCTTCGGGCGACGAGCTGGATATTGCGGTGGAAGCTTTTTTGGAGTTTGCGGGAGATTTGACTTGGGTTGGACATAATATTTTGTTTGACTATAAATTTATCAAGCAGTGGGAAGTCAATCATAGGCTCAAAAAAACAAGGCATTCGGTGGATACGTTAAAGATTGCCAGAAAATGCCTTCCTGATTTGGAAAAGAAAACGCTCGACTATCTTTGCGGGCATTTTAAAATCAGACGGGCGGCAAAACACAGGGCGTTAGAAGACGCCGCCGCAAACTGCATTCTGTATGAAAAATTAGAACGGGATTTCTTACGGGAAGCGCCGGAACTGTTTCGCGGGACACAGATGCAATACAATGTAAAGCGGCAGACTCCGGCAACGGCCCGGCAGATAAATTATTTGAAGGCGTTATTGGAACGCCATGGAATAGAGATGGAGATTTTGGACGGACAGCTAAGCCGGAGTGAAGCGTCGCGTTTAACGGACCAGATTATTCGTCAGTATGGGAAGCGTTAAGTTTTGTTAATACAAAAGAGCGGAACGATTCGTCCATAGAAGAAAGAGCTTCTTTCATCGTTTGCAGGCGTTCTGGCTGGTTTTGCTCTTGATAAAGTCTGGCAAGCAAAAGATAAATCTGGCTGCTGTCTAGTTTTAATTCCACCGCGTATTCTAAGATGCGGACTGCATCTTCTTTCCTGCCAAGTTCCAGCTCTCTGCAGGCGTAGTGATAAAGCGTGGCGGACAGTTCGTTCCAGTTGTCGTCGTATTCGCTTAATTCATTAAAATTAGCGGGACCGTACATGAGTTTTAAGTCGGTATTGGAATACTTTGACAAATTGATGATCCGTTTGGAGGAAAGCTTCTGTAAAATGGCTTCATATTCAAAAAGCTTTGGATCGTCATAAGATGCGATTGGGAGTTTTTCTGTTGAAAAAGTGAGGTAACTAAGGCCGGAAATGTCTTTTTTACGGGTTGCGTTTGCCAGACGTTCCCTCTCTAAAAACGACTCGTTCGCTTCTTCTTGTTTGGCGGTGTGTTTGCCGCGTTTTATGGCAAGGACTGCGGTAAACAGGATAAAGGCAAATAAAAAAACGGGAATTGGGTAGCGCATGTTCAATGTTCCTTTCTAATTACATAAAATGAAATGAGGTGATTGTAATGAATTTTTTTAATCCAAAAAGAAACCGTAAAATTGCAGGGATTATTGCGGCAATTTTGATACTGTCCATGGTAATTTCAGCTTTTGTGTCACTGGCAGTTTAATCCCATATGTTACAAATATACAGAATTATCTGAATTATGTCAAATATATTCGTGGATATGCCCCTTGAAAAACAGTTGTAATATGTTTTAGAATAAGAGGAAAACAGAGAGGATTGGTTATATGAAGAAATATCTTAAATTTCTGCCGGCGCTGATGCTTGTTTTTACTGCCGGCTTTGTAGGACACTCCCTGATGGCCGTAGATGCGCAAGAGGAAGGCTTGATTCCGGAGACGGTTTATTTTGACGACATTGACGTAAGCGGCATGACTGAACAAGAAGCAGACCGCGCGCTTGAGGCGCATATGGATACGGTACGGAACAAGTCTTTTACTTTGACGACCGGAGAAAAGAGCATACAAGTTTCCGCAGAGGATTTAGGGATTGAAATTAAGAATCCTGAAATCGTGGAGGAAGCGTTAAACCTTGGAAAAACAGGGAATTTAATTGCCCGTTATAAGGATAAGAAGGATTTAGAGAAAGAGCCGAAGCGGTTTTCCATCAAATACAAATGTGAGGAAGATAAAATCGAAACGCTTCTTGGCGTAAACATGGCGAACTTGAACCAAGAAGCCGTAAACTGTGGTTTGAAGCGTGAAAACGGCGCTTTCCAGATTATAGACGGCGCAGACGGGATTGAAGTGAATGTGGCAAAATCAGTAGAATTGATTTCGGAGTTTTTAGAGGAAGAATGGGATTTATCAAATTCTCAGATTACGCTTGCCACAGATGTGACGAAGCCTAAGGGGACGAAAGAAGAACTTTCGAAAGTGACTGATGTGTTAGGCGCGTTCCATACGGATTTTAGTTCTTCCGCGGCAGGAAGGGCGAAAAATGTCAGAAACGGCGCGGAAAAAATAAACGGCACAGTGATTTATCCAGATGAGCAGTTTTCCGTTTATAAGTCGGTCAGCCCGTTTGATGCGGAAAACGGATATGAGCTTGCAGGCTCTTATGAGAACGGGACGACTGTACAGACATATGGCGGCGGAATCTGCCAAGTGTCGACGACTTTATATAACGCGGTGATTTTATCGGAACTTCAGGTGGACGAGAGGTTTAACCATTCCATGATTGTCAATTATGTGAAGCCTTCCATGGATGCGGCGATTGCCGGCACGTCAAAGGACTTGAAATTTACGAACAACACGGATGCGCCGATTTATATTGAAGGCTATACCAATGGCGGACAGCTCTATTTTACAATATATGGAGAGGAAACCCGCCCTTCCAACCGGACTGTGACGTATGAAAGCGAGACGCTTAGCAAGACGGAGCCGGGTGTGACGCTCCGGGCGGACGGAAGCCACGGCATAGGATATTTTGCGACGCTGACCAGCCCGCATACCGGTTATACGGCAAAATTATGGAAAGTGGTTAAAGTGAACGGCGTGGAACAGAGCAGGACGGAATTTAACAGCAGCAGATACAACGCTTCCAATAAAGTGATTGCCGTAGGCGTTGCCACGGACAATCCAGAGGCGGCGGCGCAGATGTCGGCGGCGGTTGCAAGCGGAAGTGAAGCGGCGTGCAGGCAGACGGCGGCGGCGCTTGCGGGAGATCCGGCGGCGCAGGCGGCAATGCAGGCAGCCGCGGAGCAAGCGGCGGCGCAGGCGGCGGCAGAAGCGGCAGCGGCGCAGGCGGCAGCAGAAGCGGCGGCGGCGCAGGCGGCAGCGGATGCCGCAGCGGCGGCGCAAGGCCAGTAGGGGCGGCAGGAAAAGAAGGATATAGGAAAGAAGTAAGGCTGTCTTTTTTGAGACAGCCTTATTCAGAAGATGGGAAAGGGAATTATGAAAACAGGAAAAGCGCCAGAGAGTGTGTTGAAACGCTCAGTTTTAAAACAAATCCATACGAGACGTGAAGAAGTGCTTTTGGGGGCGGCAGTCGGTGAGGACTGCGCGGCTTTAAAATTGGCGGCGGATGAGGTATTAACGCTTTCCTGTGATCCGATTACCGGAACGGGAAAGGACATTGGGAAGCTTGCGATCCATGTGACATTAAATGACCTTGCAAGTTCTGGGGCGGAGCCGGTTGGCGTTATGATTACGGCGCTTTTGCCAAAGACGGTGACGGAACCGGAAATCCGGCAGATGATGCAGCAGGCGGAAGCAGTCTGCGCAAAGCATAATGTGCAGATTATGGGCGGGCATACTGAGGTGACGGACGCCGTTTTGCGTCCTGTGCTTTCCGTTACGGGCGTTGGGAAAGTCAAAGAAGGCGCGCTGATTTCCACGGGCGGCGCAAAAGCCGGAATGGATATTGTAATGACGAAATGGGCGGGTCTGGAAGGAACGTCAATTCTGGCAAAGGAAAAAGAAGCGGAGCTTTCTGCGCGGCTGCCCAAGCAGTTGATTAAAAAAGCGCAAGACTTTGATGCGATGCTGTCGGTTTTGCCGGAAGCCGCCGTTGCGGTTAAATCTGGCGTTGCCGCGATGCACGACGTAACGGAGGGAGGCATTTTTGGCGCGCTCTGGGAGATGGCGGAGAGTTCCGGCATCGGTCTTGAGATTGATTTGAAGAAAATACCGTTAAAGCAGGAAACAGTGGAAATTTGTGAATTGTTTGACATTAATCCATATGGGCTGATTGCCAGCGGAGCAATGTTAATGGCGGCAGAAGACGGAAACCGCCTTGTTATGGATCTAGAGCGGGCCGGCATTCCGGCGGCTGTGATCGGAAAGGCGTCCGCAGGAAATGACAGGGTGTTGTATCAGGGGGAGGAACGCAGGTTTTTAGAGCCTCCAAAGACGGACGAACTTTATAAGGCAATGGAATAAAGGATAGAAGGAGAATCGCAATGCGTGAGAAAATTTTAGCTTTTATAGAAAAAAACAGCCGGATTGATTTAAAGGAACTGGCGATTGTCGTCGGCGTAGATGTGGCGGCGGTCATGAATGAATTGGAAGCGATGGAACAAGAGCATATTATCTGTGGATACCATACAATGATAAATTGGGAAAAGACGGGCGTCGAGAAAGTGACTGCCATGATTGAAGTGCGTGTCACGCCCCAGCGCGGCATGGGATTTGATAAAGTTGCGGAGCGGATCTATAATTATCCTGAAGTGGAATCCGTTTACCTGATTTCTGGCGGTTTCGATTTTATGGTAATTTTGGAAGGGAAAACGCTTCGTGAAGTGTCTCAGTTTGTATCGGATAAATTGTCGCCATTGGATTCCATTTTATCGACTAAGACAAATTTTATCCTGAAAAAATATAAAGATCATGGTACAGTTATGGCGGAGCCTGCAAAAGATGAAAGGATGAAAATTACACCATGAGAAACCCACTATCGAAAGTAATTACAGAGATTGAGCCTTCCGGCATCCGGAAATTTTTTGATATTGTCAATGAAATGCAAGATGCGATTTCCCTTGGCGTGGGAGAGCCGGATTTTGACACGCCATGGCACATTCGGGACGAAGGGATCTATTCGTTAGAGAAAGGGAGGACATTTTATACGTCAAACGCCGGATTGAAAGAATTAAAAATGGAGATTGCGCGGTACATAGAGCGGAAATGCAATGTCGCATATGACTGTGAACATGAAGTCCTTGTGACGGTCGGCGGCAGTGAGGCGATCGACATTGCCATGCGGGCAATGTTAGATCCCGGAGATGAGGTGTTAATCCCGCAGCCGAGCTTTGTCTGCTATACGCCCTGCGCCATGCTTGCAAATGGAACGCCTGTGATTATAGAATTAAAGGCGGAAAACGAGTTCCGTCTGACGGCAGAGGAAGTGCGGGCGGCAATTACGCCGAAAACGAAGCTTTTAGTCCTGCCGTTTCCTAATAACCCGACAGGTTCCATAATGACAAAGAGCGATCTGGAAGAAATTGCAAACGTCGTAATTGAGAATGATCTTTATGTATTAAGCGATGAGATTTATTCAGAGCTGACGTATGGCGGCGCGCCGCATGTAACGATCGCTTCTTTGCCGGGGATGCGGGAGAGGACGATTGTCATAAACGGGTTTTCTAAGGCGTTTGCCATGACGGGCTGGCGTTTGGGCTATGCGTGCGGGCCTAGGGTGATTTTAGAGCAGATGTTGAAAATCCATCAGTTTGCAATTATGTGCGCGCCGACCATGAGCCAGTATGCGGCAGTTGAAGCGCTGAGAAACGGGGAGGGCGACGTAGAAAAAATGCGGGAGGAATATGACGGACGGCGGCGTTATCTTTTGCACAGGTTTCGGGAAATGGGACTGTCTTGTTTTGAGCCATATGGAGCCTTTTATATGTTTCCCTGCATTCAGGAATTTGGATTATCTTCAGAGGAGTTTGCTGAAAAACTTCTGGAAAGTGAAAAAGTGGCGGTCGTGCCGGGGACGGCGTTTGGGAAAAGCGGCGAGGGATTTGTGCGGGTTTCTTACGCCTATTCCTTAGAAGATTTGAAAAAAGCATTGGAGCGCATAGAACGTTTCGTGACGGGTTTGAGGAAATAAAATGGCAAAATTAAATGTTGTATTATATGAGCCGGAAATTCCGGCAAATACTGGAAATATTGGAAGAACCTGCGTGGCGACGGATACGAAACTGCATTTGATTGAACCGTTAGGGTTTCGGTTAGGCGAAAAAGAGATCCGCCGCGCGGGAATGGATTATTGGAAAGATTTGGACGTGGAAACGTACCTGAACTGGGAAGATTTTTGTTTAAAAAACCCTTCTGCGCTGCTTTATTTTGCGACGACGAAGGGGCAGCGCGTCTATACGGACGTGTCTTTTGAGCCGGACTGTTATCTGGTGTTTGGCAAAGAGAGCGCGGGGATTCCAGAGGAACTTTTGGTGGAGCATCCATCACACTGCATACGGATTCCCATGGCAGGAGAAACGCGTTCGTTAAATCTTTCTAATTCTGTCGCAGTCGTTTTGTATGAAGCGCTGCGCCAGAACCAATTTTCCCATATGACGTTAAAGGGCAGTCTGCATCATATGAGCTGGAGAGAATAGGGGACAGTGAAGATGGGAATGATTAAAGCCAGAAAATTAACGCATGAATATATCAGGCGGAATGAGGAAGGGAATGTCGAGTCGATCCAGACGGCTCTTGACCAAGTGGATTTAGAGATCCATGCGGGAGATTTTGTTGCCATATTAGGGCATAACGGTTCTGGAAAATCTACGCTTGCAAAGCATATCAATGCCTTGCTTACGCCAAGCGGCGGGACGCTTTGGGTTGATGGCAAAGATACCAGCGACAGTAAGAATCTCATGGACGTGCGCCGTACGGCAGGCATGGTGTTCCAGAATCCGGACAATCAGATTATTGCAAGCGTTGTGGAAGAAGACGTGGGATTTGGGCCGGAGAATTTAGGCGTGCCGACGGACGAAATCTGGACGCGCGTGGAAGAAAGCTTAAAATCCGTTGGAATGCTAAAGTACCGCAGCCATTCCCCCAATAAGCTTTCCGGCGGGCAGAAGCAGCGTGTGGCAATCGCGGGCGTTATGGCGATGGAGCCAAAATGTATTGTGCTTGATGAACCGACGGCGATGCTTGATCCAAACGGCAGAAAGGAAGTCCTTTACGCAGTCCATGAATTGAACCGCAAAAAGGGCGTGACAGCGCTTTTGATTACGCACTACATGGAAGAAGTGGCGGACGCTGATTATGTGTATGTAATGGACGGCGGGAAAGTTGTGCTTAAGGGAACGCCAAAACAGGTATTTTCGGAACCGGAACTTTTGCAGGAATATCGTTTAGACGCGCCGCCGATGACGCTTTTGGCGCATGAGCTTAGGAAAGCGGGGCTGCCCCTTCCAAAAGGGATTTTGACGCGGCAAGAGCTAAAGGACGAATTGATGCAGTTATATAGGAGAACAAACGGCAATGTCGATCATTTTGGATAAAGTAACGTATATTTATGGCATGGGGACGGCATATGAAACGCAGGCGTTAAAAAATGTCAGCCTTAAAATTGAGGACGGGGAATTTCTTGGCATTATCGGGCATACGGGTTCCGGGAAATCCACATTGATCCAGCACTTAAATGGTTTATTAAAAGCGACGTACGGTTCGATTTATTTTAATGGCAGGGATATCTATGAAGATGACTATGACAAAAAAGAATTGCGGACAAAGGTCGCTTTGGTGTTTCAGTACCCGGAACACCAGCTTTTTGAAACGACGATTTTTGACGACGTCTGTTTCGGGCCTTTGAATCAGGGGCTTAATAAAAATCAGGCGGGACTTCGGGCGTTTGAAGCGTTAAAGCAAGTCGGGATACCGGAATCTTTATATTACCAGTCGCCATTTGACCTTTCTGGCGGGCAGAAACGCAGAGTGGCGATTGCCGGAGCGCTTGCCATGAAGCCGGAAATGCTTATTTTGGACGAGCCGACGGCGGGATTAGATCCGAAAGGCAGAGATGAAATTTTAGATCTCATTGCCGGAATGCAAAAGGAACGGAATATGACGGTTATTTTAGTGTCCCACAGTATGGAAGATGTGGCGAACTATGTAAACCGGATGCTTGTGATGAAGGAAGGGTCGGTTTTATTTGACGGCGCGCCTAAAGAAGTATTTTCTCATTATAAAGAGTTAGAAGCTGTTTCTTTGGCGGCTCCTCAGGTCACATATCTTATGAATGAACTGCGGGAATCTGGTATGCCCGTAAATGCGGATGCAACTACAATAGAAGAAGCGAAGCAGGAAATCCTTCGCGCATTTCAAAAGAAAGGCAAAGTATGTTAAGAGACATTACCTTGGGGCAGTATTATCCGGCGGATTCCGTGATCCATAAGTTAGATCCCCGCGTGAAGCTGATGGGGACGCTTATTTATATTCTGTCGCTGTTTACGTTCCGTGGCATAACGGGTTTTTTTGCGGTGTCTGCGGCGTTAATTTTCTTGATACGCCTGTCAAAAGTGCCGTTTTCCTATATGGTAAAAGGGTTAAAGGCGATTGTGGCATTAATGGCAATTACGGCGCTGTTTAATTTGTTTTTAACGCCGGGGGAAACAGAGCTTGTCTCCTTTTGGATTTTTACAATTACCTTAGAAGGCGTAAAAAATGCGGCGTTTATGCTGGTCCGTCTCTTATTTTTAATTGTGGGGACTTCCATTATGACGCTTACGACAACGCCGAACCAGCTTACAGATGGTTTGGAAAAAGCGCTTATGCCGCTGTCCGCCATAAAAGTTCCCGTTCATGCCGTTGCAATGATGATGTCGATTGCTCTGCGGTTTATTCCAATTTTAATAGAGGAGACGGACATTATTATGAAAGCGCAGATGGCGCGTGGAGCTGATTTTGAAAGCGGAAACTTTATCAGGCGGGTAAAGAGCATGGTTCCGCTTTTAGTTCCGCTGTTTGTCAGCGCGTTCCGGCGGGCAGATGATTTGGCGATGGCGATGGAGGCGAGATGCTATGCCGGAGGGGCGGGGCGGACGAAGATGAAGCCGCTTCGTTATGCCAAGCAGGACATTTCCGCGTATGTTGTTATGGCAGTGTATTTTGTGGGAATACTCCTGCTGCGTATCTTTGTAAAGTTTTGATGGGAGGTTTTTATGAGGGTCTGCCTTACCGTTGCTTATGATGGGACGAATTACCATGGCTGGCAGCTCCAGCCAAATGGGAGTACGATTGAGTCTGTGTTAAATCAGGCTCTTTCTGATTTATTAGGGGAGAACATTCAGGTAACCGGCGCGAGCCGCACAGATTCCGGCGTGCATTCCCTTGGGAATCTGGCCGTGTTTGACACGGATACGCGGATTCCAGCGGAAAAGATTTCTTATGCCATAAATCAGAGATTGCCGGAAGACATTGTGGCGCAGCAGTCTATAGAAGTTCCGGCAGATTTCCACCCACGGCATAGAAAAAGCAAAAAGACATATGAGTACCGTATTTTAAACCGCAGGTTCCAAGATCCGACAAGGAGGAAGCATGTCTATTTTTACCATGCGCCTTTAAATGAGCAGTCTATGGAGGAAGCGGCGCAGTATCTTTGCGGAGAGCATGATTTTAAGAGTTTCTGTTCGGCTCATACGGCAGTAGAGACGACGGTGCGGACGATTTATGACATTCATGTGAGAAGGGAAGGGGACGAGGTGAGAATACGGGTGACGGGCAGCGGGTTTCTCTACAATATGGTCCGCATTATTGCCGGGACGCTTCTGCTTGCAGGCAGCGGAAAGATTCTGCCAAAAGATATGGAGCGGATCTTAGAGAAAAAGGACAGGAAAGCGGCAGGGCCTACCGCGCCTGCCCATGGGCTTACGATGATTGGGATTGAGTTTTTGGAAGAAAAGGAAGGAATATGAGCGGAGAAAAAGAGCTTCCACAAGTAAAAATTTCGGTGCGTAACCTAGTGGAGTTTATTTTGCGTTCCGGTGACATTGACAATCGGGCAGGAACGGCCGTACGGGCGGAAGCCATGCAGGAAGGAAGCCGGATGCATAGGAAAATCCAAAGGAGAATGGGAGCTTCTTATCAGGCGGAAGTTCCGCTTTCCATTGAAATTAAAACAGAGCGCTATGTGTTAATCGTGGAGGGCAGGGCGGACGGCATTATTACAGAAGAAGAAGTGACGGTGGACGAGATTAAATGCGTTTACCGGAGTTTGGAATTTTTAGAAGAGCCTGTGCCTGTCCATCAGGCTCAGGCGAAGTGTTACGCTTATGTGTATGCAAAAAAGAATCAGTTAGATGCGGTTTGTGTCCAGATGACGTACTGTAACCTCGATACGGAGGAAATCAAGCGTTTTAAAGAACGCTTTTCTTTTACGCAGTTAAAAGAGTGGTTTTCGGATTTAGCGCAGCGGTACCAAAAATGGGCGGATTTTCAATTTCAATGGAAACGGACGATGATGGAAAGCGTTGGCAGGCTGGAGTTTCCCTATGCGTACCGAAAAGGGCAGAAGGAACTGGCAAGAGACGTTTACCGGACGATTCTGCGGAAGAAAAATCTGTTTATTCAGGCGCCGACCGGAACCGGAAAGACGCTGTCCACTTTATTTCCGGCAGTGAAAGCGGCAGGGGAAGGGCTTGCGGACAAGATTTTTTATCTGACGGCGAAAACGGTGACGCGTTCGGTTGCAAAAGAGACGGTTTCGTTGTTTTTTCAAAAAGGCTATCGGGCAAAAGCCATTGAAATCACGGCAAAAGAAAAGATATGCTTTTGTGACGAGACGGACTGTAACCCAGTATCCTGCCCCTATGCCAAAGGGCACTATGACAGGGTGAATGATGCGGTGTATGATTTGCTGCAAAAGGCGGATTTTTTGGATCGGGACGCGCTCAAAGAGCAGGCCAAGGCATTTATGGTCTGCCCATTTGAATTGTGTCTGGATACGGCGGTTTGGTGTGACGACATTATCTGCGATTATAATTATGTGTTTGATCCAAAGGTTTATTTAAAGCGTTTTTTTGCGGACGGGCAGAAAGGGGATTATATTTTTCTGATTGATGAGGCGCATAATCTTGTGGAGCGTGGACGGGAAATGTACAGCGCGCAGATTTATAAGGAGGATCTTCTTGCAGTCAGAAAGTGGATCGGGCAAAGGGATCCGGCGCTTACCAAAGCCCTGACAAAAAGCAATCGGCTTTTTTTGGAGTTAAAACGCGAATGTGACGCCTACCGGATTTATAAAGAAGATTTCAGCAGTTTGATTTTTACGCTTCTGCGCCTTGCGGAACGCATGGATTATTTTTTGCAGAGAGCTACAGAGTTTCCGGAGAAAAAAGAGATTGTGGAATTTTATTTTTCCCTTCGGACGTTTTTAGCAGTGCATGAAGCGTTAGATGAACGGTATGTGGCATATACGGAGCATGGGGAGGACGGCAGGTTTCGGTTAAGGCTGTTTTGCGTCGATCCGTCCCGCAGGATTCAGGATTGTCTTGATAAGGGGCGGGCGGCCATTCTATTTTCGGCGACCCTGCTTCCGGTTCAGTATTATAAAGAAATGCTGAGTGTGAAAGCGGACAATTATGCCGTATATGCGCAGACTTCCTTTTCAGAGGATCAGCATTTGCTTTGTATTGGACGGGACGTAAGCGCCCGTTATTCCAGACGCAATACAGAGGAATTTCAAAAGATTGCGTCTTATATTTTAGAGATTGTTTCAGCGAAAAAAGGAAACTATATGGCGTTTTTTCCGTCCTATCAATTATTAGGGCAGGTGTATGACGCATTTCTTCCGATGGCGCCAAAGGGACTTCGTACATTGGCGCAGAAAAGCGGCATGAAAGAGGAGGAAAGGGAGGCGTTTTTGCATGCGTTTGAAGCAAAAGAGGAGACTTCCCTTGCCGCGTTTTGCGTGCTTGGCGGCATTTTTGGGGAAGGGATAGATTTAAAAGAAGAACGGTTAATTGGCGTGATGATCGTGGGGACGGGCCTGCCGCAGATTTGCAATGAAAGGGAAATTTTAAAGGAGTATTTTGACAGGAAAACGGGCGCGGGGTTTGATTACGCATATCGTTATCCGGCAATGAATAAAGTGCTTCAGGCGGCGGGCCGCGTAATCCGGACGGCAAATGACCGCGGGATTATTGCGCTTTTGGACGGGCGGTTTTTGGAAGGAAGCTATAAACGCCTGTTTCCGCGGGAGTGGAAGGAGTACAAGGTGTTAAGTTCCGGCGATTCGGGGAAAGTTATATCAGGCTTCTGGGAGCAGTTTTAAAAATTCTTCTGCGGAAGCGGAGATGGGAAGGCTGGTATGGACGGAGACGGCGATTTGACGCGGCGGAATTGGCTCTTTGGTGTTTAAGATGATCAGGTCTTTGGAACCGCCGTTTAGGCAGTAATCCGGCACAAAGGCGATTCCAAGGCCGATGCGCGCAAGGTCGATTAGAAGGTCGTTGCTGTTTAGTTCAATGTCTGGCAGCAGCTCAAGCTGGCGTTTTAGGAAAAGGCTGTGTAAAAATTCGCTGGTCGCGCTTTTTTTATTAAGCATAAGCAGGGGGTATTGTTTTAAATCTTCAAAGGCAAGCGTTTGCTCCGGAAACGCATAATAATTAGGATTGGCAATAAACACATCGTGAAATTCACAGACTATTTTTTTAATGAACGCATGAGGGAGCTTTGAATTTGGAAGGTTTGTTACAATGAGATCGGCAGTCTCCTGCTCTAAAAGGGAGACGCAGGAGAGGGAGGTGGCGTTTGTAACTTTAATGGGGACGTTTGGGAATTTTTGGTGGAACTTCTGAAAATAGGGCACTAAAAAATAGCGGCAGATGGTGTCGCTTGCCCCAATGTGAAGCTGCCCCATGCCAAGATCATTGTCGAGCAGGCGGTTTTCCCCGCGGCGGATTAGGTTAATGGCAGGCTCTATATGGTTTAAAAGCAGTTGTCCGGCTGGCGTAAGCTGGACATTTTTTGTGCTTCTGATAAACAGCGGCTGCCCGAGTTTTTTTTCTAACCCCTTTACGGACTGGCTGACGGCAGACTGGGAAATATAAAGCCGCTTGCTTGCTTCAGAGAAACTTAATGTGGTAGCGACTAAGTAAAAAACTTTGTAGGATTCGTAATTTATGTCCATGGGATTTAGCTCCTTTTGTTTTTGCATTGTTGTATCTACTATACCATCTGGCGTGGGAAAATGCAATTCTGTGAAATGGCGCAGTAGTTTGGACATACAGGGTTTTTTGCGGTATAATTATCTGGCATACATTAGTAAAAAATAAATTTGGTTTTGGTTGATTCGGAGGTGAGAGACACTATTGGGACAAAGAGAAACGTGAGTGGGATATTTACGCGGGAAAGAAAAAAGATAGAGGGGGCGGCAGTCTATCCGTTTCCATTTGGAACGTTGTTTATCGGGTATGAGGGAGACGAGATTGTGCGGATAAAAAAAGCAGAGGAAGCGGAAGAAGGAACCGGAGAGGGAAATCGTCTGACGGACGAAGCATACCGTCAAATCATGGAATATTTTTCAAAGCGTCGCAGGGAATTTGATTTTCCTATCCGGTTGTGCGGGACAGAGTTTCAAAAGAAAGTTTGGCGGGAATTGTGTAAAATCCCGTATGGCGAAACACGTTCGTATAAGGAAATCGCGGCGGCAATCGGAAAGCCGCTTGCATACCGCGCAGTGGGAATGGCGAACCATAAGAATCCAATTTTAATTGCAGTTCCCTGCCATCGCGTCATTGGGGCGGACGGATCTCTCGTCGGGTATGCAGACGGGGTGGAGGTGAAGCGGGAGCTGCTTTTTATGGAAGGCGCCTTAAAAGACCGATAAATAGTATATGCCATTTACAGGAAATCAGAATAAAAACAGGAATAAGCGGGAAAAAGGCCGCTGCAAAATTGCAGCAGCTCTTTCCGAAAATAAAATTATCTTTCTTTTTTCTTTGGTGGAAGAAGTTGCGAGTATTGTGTTGATCCGAAAATCAAAATTATCTTTCTTCTTTTTCTTTGGTGGAAGAAGTTGGTATGGTGACGTGTAGTTCTTTTTTCTCAACGGAATAATCGAATGTGAGTATTGTGTTGACATGGAATTTCTTAATTAGGGAGGACAGACGGTCTATTCTTCCACCCGTAGTAGTGTGTGTGCGCGCGGGGTATGATTTGTCATCGTAAATTACGTTGATGTCTGTCGCTTTTGGCAATAGTTTCCCGATTGCGGATTTTGCCCCCAGCGTAAATATCCCGTATCGGATTTCCGCAACGCCAAGCTTATGTTCCATTTTTGGAGGAAGATCCTCTGGGGTTTGCACTTGCACGATTTGATTTTTGATTGCGCATGTGCGCGTTTCTTCGTCAAATGTCACGTCTAAGTTAATGTTAATGGATATTTGCGTCATAAAATCCCTCCTGTTGATAATTTTGTTAATTTTTTATCTAACATAACAATTATATCAGGATAAATAACTTATGTCAAGTTAGTTTTGAAAAAAAATATTCAAAATATTCAAATATTAAAATAATTTATAAATAAAATAAGGTATATTAATTATACTAATTTATTCAGACGTGATAAGATGGATTTAACCAGTAGGAAAAGAATATGGAGGAATACCAATGAGCAATGTGAGAAGAATCTATGTAGAGAAAAAACCGGAATACGCTGTGCAGGCGAAGGAGCTGAAAGCGGAAATTCAAAACTACCTTGGAATTGACGCGGTCGGAGAAGTGCGCGCGCTGATCCGCTATGATGTGGAGAACATTTCAGATGAGACCTATGAAAAAGCGATCCGCGCCGTTTTTTCCGAACCGCCTGTCGATCTTGTTTACGAAGAAACGTTTCCGTTAGGAGAAGCGGTAAGTTTCAGCGTAGAGTATCTTCCGGGGCAATTTGACCAGAGGGCGGATTCTGCGCAGCAGTGC
>CAJUST010000020.1 GCA_910589105.1 uncultured Lachnospiraceae bacterium | reverse complement strand
CTGTCTGTCTCAGCGACAGCTATATTATAATAGCATGGGTTCCCCTCTTTGTCAACATTTTTTTCCAATTTTTTTTATTTTTTTTAATTTTATATTTTAAGATACCTTTTATAGGGGAAAATTCAATGAAAAACTGTGTATTTCTGCCCCTATCCCCACCGGAATCTCCGGTTATATTTCTATATTCTGCAAAGTTTGGGAAAAATTATACTTGTTTCAATTAAATTTTACTAAAACTTTTTTATATTTTTAGGTTTTGCTTTTTCTCTTTCTGAATCTATCATTATATCATTTGATATTGAAACTGACTCAATTTCGTGATCTATTTTTCTGCTACTCTGTGCCGTAGTTCACTTAATAGATGTTTATACTTTTTTCCTCTAAGCAAAAAAATAAAAGCTTAACTATAACATTCTAACTGCGCATCAAAATGATCCGCTTTTTTTACTTGGCGTTATACTAAACTTACAATGCAACACATCATGATTCAATTTGTTTTTATTTTTCAGGTAAAAATCAAAAATGTTTATAACATATTCTTTACTATACGGCATGATAATAAGCATTCTTTACTAAGACTTACACTATCTTTACAACGTAACACATTATGATTCAGTCTGTTTTTTATTTTTTCAGGTGATAGTCAGAAATGTTTCACAAAATTTTCTTAACTATATAACATAATGATACACATCTTTTACTCAGTGTTTCACTAACTTTTCTATACAACACATTATGATTCAATCTGTTTTTGTGTTTTCAGGAAAAAATGTTTATAAAATATTCTTTACTTGGCGTTACACTAACCATACAACGCCACACTTTATGAATCGATCTGTTTTTTATTTTCAGGTGAAAAATTAGAATGCCTTCAGCCTCCGCCTGAACACAGCTGTCCCCAACACACCATAGAAGGCGTGTTGGGGACGGCTGCGTTTCATTAATCAAAAAACGGAATGCTTTAATTGTTCTTAATTTTTATACACTGCCTATGGCAGATACCACTTTTTTGTCTGGCAGTTGTTCTGCCGCTATTCCCCTATTTTACAGAATCAATAAAACGAAGAAAAGCTGCTCTGCCTTCTGACGTACATTTATACACGCCTGCATCTTCTAGTACTTCTGAAAATACAAGCCCGATTTCTTTTTGAATGATTCCTTCAATATTTTCCTTCGTGACAGATTCATATTTGGGAAGAAATTCCTCTGCCCAGTCTGCATGTTTTGCAAGAGTTTCATCTGCGCGAAGATCCGTGCCAGATAATACCGCTTCTTGCAATGATGCCATCTCATCTTTTAATCTGGCCGGAAGCACGGCTAATCCCATGACTTCGATTAAGCCGATATTTTCTTTTTTGATATGATGCAATTTTGCATGTGGGTGGTATAAGCCCATCGGATGTTCTTCTGTCGTGATATTATTGCGCAATACCAAATCAAGCTCAAATAATTCTCCGCGTTTCCTTGCAATCGGCGTTATGGTGTTATGCGGCTCATTGTCTGTTTCTGCAAATATGTATGCTTCTTTATCTGTGTATCCTCTCCACGCATTCAGGATTTTATCTGCAAGATCGATCAGACGGTCTTTTGAATGGCAGTCTAAACGAATGACTGACATCGGCCATTTGACAATCCCTGCTTTTACATCTTCAAAGCCTGCAAAGGAAATTTCTTGTTCAACGGGAGCTTTTGCCATCGCAAATTCATAATTTCCGCCCTGAAAATGGTCATGGCTTAAAATGGAACCGCCGACAATCGGCAGATCTGCGTTTGACCCTACAAAATAATGTGGAAACTGTTCAACGAAATCCAATAGTTTGCCAAACGTGGCCCGTTCAATTTTCATTGGCGTATGATCTGAATTAAATACGATACAATGTTCATTATAATAGACATAAGGGGAATATTGGAAATACCAGCCGCTTTGGTTAATTGTAACCGGTATAATCCTGTGGTTCTGCCTTGCCGGATGGTTGACGCGTCCGGCATACCCTTCATTTTCCCTGCATAACAGACATTTCGGATAACCGCTTTGTTTTGCAAGCTTGGCGGCTGCAATCGCTTTCGGATCTTTTTCCGGTTTGGATAGATTGACTGTAATATCGAGTGTGCCGTATGCGGTTTCCGTCGTCCATTTTAAATCTTTCTTTATACGGTAGCGGCGGATATAATCGGTATCCCTGCTTAACGTATAGAAATAATCCGTCGCCTCTTTTGGGTCTTTTTCATATAACTTTTGAAATTTTGCTATGACTTCACTTGGCCTTGGCGTAAGAAGGCTCATTATTTTTGTATCCAACAAATCTCGGTAAACAATGCTGTTTTCTTTCGCAATGCCATTCTCATATGCGTAATCAAGCATATCTTTTAAAATATCTTCCAAAGACGCTTCTGCCGCCTCTCTTGTCAATCCGTCCTTTTTTTTATGCGCCGCAGCGATGTCGTCTTCTAATTCATCCAGACCAAATAATTCCAACAAACGGTTAGTTGTAAAACATTTGTCCGCTTCTTCAATTAAACCTGTTGCAAGTCCATAATCCACTAAATCTAAAACCCGCTCTTGTATCATATATTTCTCCTTTCTTCTTCTCAATCTTGCTATTACAAGTATACTTGTTTATAACAAAATCTTAGTCTACATTTTCTCTTTCCTGTTTTTGCTTCTACAATTAAGGCTATTTGGCTAAAATCTGAGCCTACGTTTTTCTCTTTCCTGTCATTTTAGTTTTACTTCAGCAGTTATGCCTGCTTGACAAATAAACTTACTCTGCGTTTTTAATTTTAAGCCTGATCTTCTAAAATCTTTTCTATGCTTACGGTTTTCACGCAGATGACGAAAATATTTGCCGCCATTTCCAAGTCTTCTAAGCTTGGATAAGTTGGCGCTATACGGATTATGGAATCTTTTGGATCTTTGCCATAGGGGAATGGCGCGCCTGCCGGAGTCATGACAACGCCGGCTTTTTTAGCCCTTGAAACAATTTCTTTGGCGCATCCTTCTAATGCCTGATAACAGATAAAATAACCGCCTTTTGGACAATACCAGTTTCCAGCGCCAATGTCTTCCAGCTCTTTTGCCAAAATGTCTAAAACCATTTCAAATTTCGGGCGTAAAATATTGGCATGTTTTTTCATATGCTCTGTGATGCCGTAAATGTCTTTAAAGAAACGGACATGGCGAAGCTGGTTGACTTTGTCGTAGCCAATCGTCTGGACAACCATTTGTTTTCTAATGTCTTCTAAGTTATTTGCTGAGGTTGCAATGGCGGCTACCCCGGAGCCCGGAAAACTGATCTTGGACGTAGAGCAGAATTTATATACCAAATCGGGATTGCCGGCGCGTTTACATTCTGCAAAAATTTCGACCAGATTGTCTTGATCTAAATCATACAAATGATGCACGCCGTAAGCGTTATCCCAATAAATCCTAAAATCTTTTGCCGCCGGTTTTAAACGGGCAAAACGGCGCACAGTTTCATCAGAATAGGTGATGCCTTGCGGATTGGAATATTTGGGCACGCACCAGATCCCTTTGATGGCTTCGTCATTTGCCACCAGTTCTTCGACCATGTCCATGTCAGGGCCTGTCGGCAGCATGGGTATATTTATCATTTCTATTCCAAAATGTTCTGTAATGGCAAAATGCCTGTCATAACCGGGCACAGGGCACAAAAATTTAACTTTGTCAAGTTTGCACCATGGAACGCTTCCCATTACGCCGTGAGTCATAGAACGTGAAATCGTGTCATACATAATATTTAAACTGGAATTTCCATAAATAATAATGTTGTCCGGATGACATTCAATCATATCGCCAATCAATGTTTTTGCTTCGTGTATCCCGTCTAGCACGCCATAATTCCGGCAATCTGTGCCATCTTCACAGGCAAGGTTTACGCCGCTGTGCAAAACGTCCATCATTTCCATGGATAAATCAAGCTGTTCTACGGAAGGTTTCCCTCTTGACATATCAAGCTGTAAACCGCGCATTTGGTATTTTTTATATTCTGCATCCAACTGCTGCTTTTCCTGTAATAATTCTTCTTTTGTCATTTCGAGATATGATTTCATGTTAGTCCTCCTGATTTTTTAATTTCTTTAAATGCTCTATGATTTGACGTTCATAGCCGTTTTGGGTTGGTTTATAAAACTGCATGCCGGTCATTCCATCGGGCAGATACTGCTGGCTGACATAGTGCATGGGATAGTCATGCGCATACTGATACCCAGCTCCGCGGCCTAATTTTTCGGCTCCCTGATAATGGGCGTCCTGTAAATGGCTTGGGACGGGTTCAGACGGGAAATGTTTGACTACGTCAAGCGCCTGATCAATCGCAAGAAACGATGCGTTGCTTTTGGGAGCGGCCGCTACATAAATGGCGGCCTGCGCCAATGGGATTCTTGCTTCCGGCATACCAAGCCTGTCTACTGCCATGGCAGTGGAAACTGCAATATTTAACGCGTTTGGATCTGCCATTCCAACGTCTTCTGAAGCGCAAATAATAATCCTTCTTGCAATATAACGGATATCTTCTCCGGCATACAGCATTTTGGCAAGATAATAAACTGCCGCATCCGGATTAGAGCCGCGCATGCTTTTGATAAACGCTGAGATTGTGTCATAATGATTATCTCCCGACTTATCGTATTTTAACACACGTTTTTGGATACACTCTGCGGCAATGTCAAGCGTAATATGGATTTTGCCATCTTCACTGCGCTCTGTCGTTAAAATGCCAAGCTCAACCGCATTTAATGCTGATCTGGCGTCTCCGTTACAAATGTCCGCAAAAAAATCTAAAGCGTCTGTTTCAATAATGGCATGATAAGCGCCCATGCCTTTCTCTACATCATTTGCCGCGCGTAACAGAAGCGTTTTAATGTCTTCCTGAGATAAATGTTTTAATTCAAAGACGATAGAACGTGAAAGTAAAGCCCCATTTACTTCAAAATAAGGGTTTTCCGTTGTCGCCCCAACTAAAATAACGGTGCCGTCTTCGACAAATGGAAGCAAATAATCCTGCTGGGCTTTATTGAATCTGTGAATCTCATCAATAAAGAGAATCGTTTTCTTCGCATACATTCCCTGATTGTCTTTCGCCTTTTGTATGACTTCTTCCATGTCTTTTTTACCGGACGCCGTAGCGTTGATCTGCGTAAAATCCGCGCTTGTCGTATTTGCGATGACTTTTGCAAGCGTCGTTTTGCCTGTGCCCGGAGGCCCGTAAAAAATAACGGACGATAGTTTGTCTGCTTTGATCGCCCGATAGAGCAGTTTATCTTTTCCGATAATATGCCGCTGCCCGACCACTTCTTCTAACGTGGAGGGACGGAGCCTTGCCGCTAACGGCGACTCTCTTTCTCTCGTTTGTTCCCGCATGTATTCAAATATGTCCATTGTTTTATTCTCCTGAATTTAAGATACATGACTTTACGTTTTTTTACAAGAAGTATTTCTTAATTTGAGAGAAAAAACAAGCAAAATACAAGCATTAACACGGTTCTTCCCGATGGGCGCGCCGGTATCTTGCATTTTGGAGCGCAGGTTTTAAATACTCCTGTAAACTAGAAGTTTTTACACAATCATTTTCCGAAATCTGCTGCATTTTTGAATTATCTATTATGAAGGAAATAACGGTTTCGCAAAGATTGTCCATCTGATCCCGCGCCGGAATCCCTTGTGACTTTAGCGCGCGTTCCACAAATTCTTTTGGAAGTTGGCTTAAGAATTGCTGCTCGATCTGAATGCAGATTAAGTATTCGTATATTTTATCAATTCCTTCAAATTCGGACAAGTCTTTTAAAACGGGATAATCCAAAGTAATAATTTCATTTTGAGGGTTGAATTTTAAGTCATACCATTTGAAAAATTCCGGCATTCCTGTTTGAATTACGTCTTTGATACATTGGTTTCCGTAGGATTCAAATTCCTGCGTAATCTCGTTGTAAAGACACAGCGCCTGCTTTACTTTTTGTCTGGCTAAGGCATACCCGGTTTCGTATGCCTGTTTTGCAGAACAGGAAGTTTTGGGCTGTAAAGACATTTCATTTTGAACTTCTGTTTCTCTGATACAATAAATCACAGCGCCCATAAGCTGATTTGCGGTTTCATATGTGACAGACCCGCTTTCGTTCGATGTGTATTGCCCTGCTAATTTCCCCACGATGGGAAGAAGTTCTTCCATTTCGTAATTCATTTGCATTACCTCCATAAAAGTTCCTTCAGCGTTTCATAATACAAATCGTAATCCCATCTTTTCACTTCATCAAAAGCAGCGTATTCGCCTCTGCCCTCTGATTCCTGATAGCCTCTGTATCCGGCGCGGACTGCTTGTGAAAAAACAGCTAAACATGCGCCTTCAAGGTACTCCAAATCTCCAAAACAGACAGTTTCAAATTGTTCCCGCATAAAATGAAGCAGCTCATCATCAGAAATTTCGTCCATCATTTCATTTTTGTAGAGATAAAAAATTTCCTGTAAGCGAATAATTGTCTCTACATAATTATTCTGGTCAATAAAATCAGAATCGCAAAATTCAAAGATGATTTTGGGCGTAATCCCTTCGCCAAATTCTACGCGTTTTTGAACTTTTAGCGTATTGACCCGTTCCGTTACGATTAGTTTTGCTTCTTCTTCGGTCAGGCTTAACCCATATTGTTTTGTGGTTTGATTCGTTTCAATGACCTTTGTTAATTGGGTTTGCCGCTGTAATTGCATAATCCAGTTTTTATCCAAGAGCATTCCTCCCGCTTTTATTTTTTAGATTATAGCATTGGCTGCGCAGAGGGTCTAGTCTTGTATTTTCAGGGGTTTTATGGTATAATATAGTTAGAAAGAAACAGGATTCTCCTGCGTCCTAAGATATTTGAAAGAGCATTTTCAGATGAAATAATAAAAATTTATGGAGCTTCCGGCTTATATAAAGATGCAGAAAATCTCAGGCTTTATAACCGTAAAATTCGAAAGCGCCATAAACGCCAACTCGATTGGAGAAATCCAAAAGGCAGATCCCTTTTTTGGATAGGAACTCTGGATTTTAACTTACATTTTAAAACAAACCCATATGGGCGTTAAACCGTCTGCATCTGTCTGCTTTAATTAAGCATTTAAGCTCCCCCAAAAACGATCCAGCCGGATTTTCGTCTGAAAAAATAGGGCTCGATACGCTCCCTGCTTTTATGAAATCAGCTAAAAACAGGGCAAAAAGCACAAAAACTATTCGAAAAAATCTTGTGAAGCTAACTCTCATTCTTTTCCTGCGTCCATGTCATACAGTATTCTTTTTCACCTGTATCCGCATCTATCAGCTCCGAGTGAATCTTAAAATTTTCCCTTTGGTAAAACTTTATGGCGCGGATATTCTTTTGATACACATGCAGAGAAAGCTGCGTATGCTGACGCTTTACATAATCTAAAAGCCGCTTCCCAATCCCATGGGACTGAGAACCGCCACACACAAAAATTCCGGCGATATATTCCGCATCCAATCCAATAAACCCTTGCATCTCTTGGCTTATGTCATCCAAATAAATATATGTCTGCGCTTGTAACAATAATTCTTTTACAAGTTTTAGATGGTCTTTCCAATAGTTTGGGGAAATAAATGAATGCGCCTGCAAATTCGTATCGAGCCATATCTTAGCCGCCTGCTCAATGTCATCTTTACACATAATCCGAATCATAAAATGTCCTTCCGCCTTTCCTGAAACAACGGTTTCTATGGGTTTGCCGCATTCATATGAATTTGAATCATTTGAATCAGCGCTGTCTTTCATATAATACCACACTTATTCCCCCGCTGAAATCATTTTTTGATCTTTTCCTCTGCTATGCGGTTTTACAGAAGAAAAAATTGATTGTATCCTCTGTTTAAATCCAATCGACTTTCAATTAAATAGGATCTCGTCTACCGTCACAAACTCATATCCGTCTTTTTTCAGTTTATCTATAATCTGAAATGCCGCATTTACAGAAGATTCAGATGCATCATGCAGCAAAATAATGTCATCTTCCTGAACATTTTTTAAAATACGCGAAGCAACCGCATCTGCATTATTGGTTTTCCAGTCCAGCGGATCGACATTCCATAACACTTCAATCATCTTTGTTTGATAATCAAGATTGCTTTTCCAACATCCAAAGGGCGGGCGGATATATTCCGGATATTCTCCGGTCACTTTGTAAATCGCCTCGTTTGTTTTATCAACCTGCAAAATAGCGGCCTCATCGCTTAAATTACTTAAATTGACATGTTCATAGGAATGGTTTCCAATCAAATGCCCGTCTTTATACATTTTTTTGACAATTTCAGGCGACTTTTCCACTTCTTTTCCCAACAAAAAGAACGTGGCATGTACACCACGCTCTTTTAGTCCGTCTAACAGCATTTCTGTATAGTTTATATTGGGGCCGTCATCAAAGGTTAACGCCACTTTTTTCTTGTCCAAATCCCTTGCGCTGGCATCGGAAACGGTTTTCGCTTTTCCGTCTACCATTTGCAGCATACTGTTTTCTGCAAATTTGCCTGCTAGGATACATACAAATAGGAGATCCATGCCCAATAAAAAATTCCGTAATTTTTTCATATACTCACTGCTTTTTCTTCTCTTAGGATACTATATGCAGATGACGCAGGAAACATGTGGCGTTTTCTTTCCAACGGCAGTTCTATTTATGCTTTTACGTCTGCATACAGCGTCTCGCCTTTGAGATCGATCCATATGGTATCCCCGCTTTTTACTTTGTCTGAAAGGATTAGTTTTGCAGATAAGGTTTCCACATGTTTTTGCAAGAAGCGCTTGAGGGGCCTTGCGCCAAATATTGGGTCGTAGCCGTGTTCGACAATGTAAGTTTCTGCGGCATGGCTAAGTTCCACTTTAATTTCCCTGTCTTTTAACCTGTGGTTTAATTCTTCCATAAGCAGACGGATAATGGAACCGATATTGTGTTTTGTCAACGGCTTAAACAGAATGATTTCGTCCAGCCGGTTTAAAAATTCAGGACGGAAATTTGCCCGCAATTCGTTCATAACGGCTTCTTCCACTTCTGGGCGGATCTCACCGTCTGCTTCGATATGCTCTAACAAATAAGAAGAACCCAAATTGGAAGTCATTATGATAATTGTGTTTTTAAAATCGACAGTCCTGCCTTGGGAATCTGTAATGCGCCCATCGTCTAAAACCTGAAGCAAGACATTAAATACATCGGGATGGGCTTTTTCCACTTCGTCAAACAACACGACGGAATAGGGTTTTCTGCGGACGGCTTCGGTTAGCTGGCCTCCTTCATCGTACCCGACATATCCGGGAGGCGCCCCGATTAAGCGGGATACGGAGTATTTTTCCATATATTCCGACATATCCAAACGCGCCATGTTACTTTCATCATCAAACAGGCTTTCGGCAAGCGCTTTAGCAAGCTCTGTTTTGCCAACGCCTGTAGGCCCTAAAAACAGGAATGATCCAATGGGCTTTGTCGGATCTTTAATGCCTGCTTTGGAACGGATAATCGCTTCTGCCACTTTGGTGACGCCGTCATCTTGGCCGATGACGCGTCTATGGAGTTCATCGTCTAAATGAAGCGTCTTGTTCCGTTCGCTTTCGGTTAGTTTTGCAACGGGGATTCCTGTCCAGCGGGAAATGATTCTGGCGATTTCTTCTTCGCTGACATTTTCATGTACGAGGGAAAGTTCCTCTTTTTTTGTCTTTGCTTCTTCTATTTCCAGTTGTTTTTGAACTTGTGGAAGCCTGCCGTATTGAAGCTCGGCGGCTTTTTCTAAGTCATAATTTTGCTGCGCCTGTTTTATTTCGGATTTTAAACGCTCTAATTCTTCCCGCAGTTTTTGTACATGCTCGACAGATGTTTTTTCATTGTCCCACTGCGCTTTTTTGACGGCAAATTCATCTTTTAATTCGGCAAGTTCTTTTTGCAGCGCGTTCAGGCGGTCCATGCTTAAACGGTCGGTTTCTTTTTTTAAGGCTGTTTCTTCGATTTCTAACTGCATAATGCGGCGGTTAAGCTCATCTAATTCAGCCGGCATGGAATCCAATTCCGTTTTGATTAATGCGCAGGCTTCGTCAACAAGGTCAATCGCTTTATCCGGCAAAAAACGGTCGGAAATATAACGGTTCGACAATACGGCGGCGGAGACAAGCGCGGCGTCTGCAATTTTTACGCCATGGAACACTTCATAGCGTTCTTTTAATCCCCGAAGTATGGAGATGGCGTCCTCTACAGTTGGCTCGTCTACCATTACAGGCTGGAACCTGCGTTCTAGGGCGGCGTCTTTTTCAATATACTGGCGGTATTCGTCAAGCGTGGTTGCGCCTATGCAGTGCAGCTCTCCTCTGGCAAGCATAGGTTTTAACATATTCCCTGCATCCATTGCGCCGTCGGTTTTGCCTGCGCCTACGATGGTATGAAGCTCGTCGATAAACAAGATAATCTGTCCGTCGGATTTTTTCACTTCGTCTAAAACAGCTTTTAGGCGTTCTTCAAATTCACCCCGATATTTGGCTCCGGCAACTAATGCGCCCATGTCCAGAGCAAAGAGTTTTTTGTCTTTTAACCCTTCGGGCACGTCGCCGCGGACAATCCTCTGCGCTAACCCTTCGACAACGGCTGTTTTGCCGACGCCGGGCTCCCCGATTAAGACAGGGTTGTTTTTAGTCTTTCGGGATAATATCCGGACTACGTTTCGGATTTCGGAATCCCGCCCGATAACTGGGTCTAATTTTTGATTCTTGGCGCGCTCTACTAAATCATAAGCATATTTTTCCAATGTATCATACGTCGCTTCCGGATTGTCTGAGGTTACGCGCTGATTGCCTCTTACGGTAGACAATGCCGAAAGAAAACGGTCTCTTGTAATTCCATATTCTTTGAATAATTCTTTAATGGCAGAATTAGGGTGTTTGATTAAAGACAGGAATAAATGCTCTACGGATACATATTCGTCCCCCATTTGTTTCGCTTCGTCTTCGGCGCTTAGAAGGACTTTGTTTAATGCCTGCCCAATGTAAATCTGGCCGCCGGAAACTTTCGTGCGCTTTTCTAAATGACGGATCACGTTGTCGGTAAAATGGTCTTTATTAATCTCCATTTTTTCTATCATTTTTTGAATCAGGCCGTCCGGCTGACGCATTAGGGCTGTGAGTAAATGCTCTTGCTCAATTTCCTGATTGCCGTATTCGTATGCTAATTTTTCACAGTCGTTTATGGCTTCGATTGATTTTTGTGTAAATTTTTGTATGTTCATAAAGACGCCTCCTAACATGAAACCTGTGAATATTCTGTGCCCCATGGCAAGGAATATTCATATTTGATTGCTTAATTGCAATATAGCGCCGATTGTTAGCACTGTCAATAGATGAGTGCTAATATTTTCTGAAAATTTTATAAACTTTTTGCAAAATGCTTGTTCTAACTGCATTCTCGAATGCTTTTTCATTTTAGACATAAAAAAACCTTGACATTTCAAGGTTTCAAGAAGCTGCCGACGGGAATCGAACCCGTGACCTCCGCACTACCAATGCGACGCTCTACCGACTGAGCCACGGCAGCAGTTCCTATCTTTTCTCAACGCATATTATGGTACTATAATTTTTCCATATTGTCAACATGGATTTTCATTTTCTTTCCCTTCATTCTCTGTATGGCATTGTCAATCGCTTTTGGGGATTTTCCCATTTTTTCGGCAATTTGCTGGTAGTTAAACCCCTCTAACATATAGCCAAGCACTTGTTTTTCCATTTTGCTTAGATGTTTTAACACTTCGTCAAGACGCTGTCTTACGCTTTCTTTATCTATCAGCAAATGTTCCGGATTTTCATCTGCGCCGCCCATCAGCACGTCAGCCAGCGCAACGCCGTCCGCCCCTGAATCGTCATACAATGAGATATAAGAATTTAAAGGCGCATGTTTTTTCCTTCTGGATGCCTCGACTGCGGTATACATCTGCCGCTCAATGCACATTTTTGCAAAATGGTAAAAAGAGGCGTCCTGATTGGCTTTATAGCCCTGAACTGCTTTAAACAGCCCAATCATGCCTTCCTGAATCAAATCGTCAGTGTCTCCGCCAATCAAATACAGCGCATTCGCGCGTTTCCGGACCAATGGCTTATATTTATCCAAAATATAATCCATAATGTCCTCTTTGCCGCCAAATGGCAGACAATCCCCAGAGGGGTGAGGACATTCTGTTTGGATTTCCCCGTTCCCTTCCCGAAGTTTTTCAATTAATTCTTCGTCCGAATAGCCTGTATACTCTGCCATTCATACCTCCTTCGATCCGTTATATCCCTCTCTGGCGTAAGATTTCATAGGATAACACGCCTGCCGCTACGGACACATTCAACGAATCAATATCGCCTTTCATCGGAATCGCGGCTGTGAAATCACAATTTTCTTTTACCAGCTTTGAAACCCCTTCGCCCTCATTTCCAATGACTAACCCAATCGGGCCTTTTAAATCTAACTCATACATATTCGTCCCATTCATATCCGCGCAGACAAACCAAAGCCCTTCTTTTTTTAATTTCTGAATCACTGCGGATAAATTCGTCACTTTCGCGACCGGAGTATAGTGTATGGCTCCTGCGGAAGCTTTTACTGCCGTTCCGGTAAGCCCTGCCGCCCTCCGCTTTGGAATAATGACCCCATGCGCGCCGGCTAAATTCGCAGTGCGGATTACCGCCCCCAGATTATGTGGATCTTCTACATTATCTAAAAGCACGATAAATGGGGGTTCCCCTTTTTCTTTCGCGTTCTGCAAAATATCCTCCACAGACGCATATTCAAATGCCGCCATGACCGCTATGGCCCCTTGGTGCTTTTTCGTCTCAGAAATCTGGTCTAACCGCTCTTTTGTGACAAAATTTACAACTGTCCCTTTCCGCTTCGCTTCCCTTAAAATCGTCTGTATCGGGCCGTCTTTGCTATGTTCTGACACATACAGCCTGTCCACTGTTTTTCCAGAACGGAATGCTTCTAATACGGCATTCCTGCCTTCAATTTGTAATCCTTCAAAATCCATTTTTTATATCCTTTCGTGTAGTTGTTCCATGCCTTTTTGAATTAGAAACAGGATTCGTTCCAACTGATCTTCTAAATACAGATAGCCTATCAGCGCTTCTAAGCCTGTCGCTTTCCTATAATCTGACATCGTGGCATTTTTCGCCATTGTCGGGGAATGGGCGTTCCTGCCGCGTCTGTAAATATCGGCTTCTTCCTCTGTCAGATATGGCAGAAGCTGCCCTATCATCTTTGCCTGCGTCTGCGCTTTTACCACATGACTGGTTTTCTTGTGCAAATTTCCTACGTTGGCATTGCCCCTGCCAACGACAACTGTACGGACAATTAAGTCAAATATGCCATCGCCGATATAAGCAAGGGTAAGAGGTGAATATGTGTGGATATCCACCTCTTTTAGTTCAAATTGTTTCCGTATATATGAGATTATACCCTTTTCCATTGCGCGCCTTCCCTAGTGTCTTTTATTTCAATTCCTTTTTCTAATAATATGGCGCGGATTTCATCTGCTCTGGCAAAATCTTTTGACTGTCTCGCTTTCTGGCGTTCTTCGATAAGTCCCTCTATTTCTTCCTCTAACGCTTCTTCCTTTTCTTCCAAAATAATCCCAAGAATGCCACACAGTGTATCCATCTGTCCATATAACGCTTCGAGACATTGTTTTGAGTTCGAAGAAGACACATTCGTATTGATGTATTTTACCAGTTCAAACACTGCTGAAATTGCATCCGCCGTATTGAAATCGTCGTCCATGGCAGCTTCAAATTTTAAAGTGTAGGCATTTGCCGCATCTAACATGCCGTTTTCCTGTTCTGTTTTCTCAGACATCGGAGCGGCTTTGATTAAATGCCGGATATGCCCCGCCGCGGTAACGATCCGCTCCAATCCGCTTTTTGCCGCTTCCATTAATTCTGCGCTGAAATTCAATGGGCTTCTATAATGCGCGCTCAACATAAAAAAGCGGAGCGCCTGTAAATCGTATTTCTGAGCTATCTCACGCACTGTAAAGAAATTGCCCACGGATTTTGACATTTTTTTATTGTCTACGTTTAAAAAGGCATTGTGCATCCAATATTTTGAAAATTCAACGCCGTTTGCCGCTTCACTCTGCGCAATTTCATTTTCATGGTGTGGGAAAATCAAATCTTCACCGCCTGCATGAATGTCAATCTTATCTCCTAAATATTTCTTCGACATCACGGAACACTCGATATGCCAGCCGGGGCGCCCATCGCACCATGGGGAGTTCCAATATGGCTCTCCGTCTTTTTTTGGCTTCCAAAGCACAAAATCAAGCGCATCTTCTTTTAATTCTCCGGCAACTTTTATCGTTCTGTGGCCTGCCTGCAAGTCGTCGATATTTTTATGGGACAGTTTTCCATAATCCTGAAATTTGCGTGTCCTGTAATACACGGTTCCGTCTGAAGCGGCATAGGCGTATCCTTTTTCAATTAAAGAGGAAATCATTTCTATCATTCCATCAATTTCCTGCGTCGCTAATGGATGCGCCGTCGCAGGCTTGATATTCATGCCGGACATATCTTCCTTACATTCCTCTATAAAACGTTTCGCCACTTCTTCTGACGGAATTTGTTCCTCTATGGATTTTCGGATAATTTTATCGTCTACGTCTGTAAAATTGGATACAAAGTTGACTTCGTACCCTTTATATTCCATATACCGCCTTACCGTATCAAAAACGATCATCGGCCTTGCATTGCCTATATGGATAAAATTGTATACGGTAGGGCCGCATACATACATCTTGACTTTATTTTTTTCTAATGGGATAAATTCTTCTTTTTGTCTGCTCATTGTATTATAAAGTTTCATTTTTCTAATTCCTTTCCTTATGTATGCCCTGCAATTCTTTCAGTTTATTTTCCAAATCTATTATCTTATTGCATAGCGCAGTGTTTTCCCGCTGTAATGCCGTAAGGTCTTCTTTTACCGGATCGGGCAGATTGATCTGATCCATATCAATTCTTGGCACTTTCTGATTGTCCCTTTTTACAATTCTGCCGGGCACGCCCACTACAGTGCAGTTTGGGGGCACTTCTTCTAAAACAACGCTGCCCGCACCGATTTTTGAATTTTCACCTATTGTAAAAGAACCAAGGATTTTCGCGCCCGCGCTTACCATGACATTATCACATAGCGTCGGGTGACGTTTGCCCGTCTCTTTTCCTGTCCCGCCTAACGTCACTCCCTGATACAACGTCACATTATCGCCGATGATCGTCGTTTCCCCGATGATAACGCCGCTTCCATGGTCTATAAAGAACCCTTTCCCGATTTCCGCTCCCGGATGTATCTCAATCCCTGTTTTTCTGGCCGCTCTCTGGGAAATATACCTTGCCCGGAAAAAATGCCCTTTCTGGTAGAGCCTGTGCGCCCTACGGTAACTTAACATAACGCGGAACGTCGGATATAAAATCACTTCGATCGGAGATTTGATCGCCGGGTCACGCTCTTGTACCACTTGAATTTCCTCTTTGATAAATTTAATCAATCCCATGATACCATTCCTTTTTACAGCACATCTAAAACAGCATATCTAAAAAAACTCCGTCTCATATAAAAGACGAAGTTCCCGCCAGCTCCAACTGCGCGCCGCTCCTTTATGCCCGAAAACTTACGGAATGAATTTTTAATCTGCAAGGCAGAAAAAGCGGCATATAAACACCTATTGACGGCATCATGCCTTACAAACGTAACGAAGCAGTTAAATCATTCAGGCAGTTAATCCGCCCGACAATCAGGCAGTCAGCGCGCTGTTGCAGCAGCCCAAAATCCAGCGGATCACTCGTCCGGCTGTCAGGCATTCACTGCATTTGCTGCCAGATTCACCTTTCTTATCTTCTTAGTGTATGCAGAAAATGAAAATTTGTCAACTATTGATTCAATAAACAAGCTCTTGCCTGATGCTAAATGATCTTACTTTTCTTTTTTTATGCAGTTTTCACAACAGCCTGCTGTATGATCTGAAACAGCAAAACTATTTTCATAAAACTTGCCAAGCAGGCAGACTGCCTGCGCGCTAATCCCCTCTTCGGCTCCGGTAAAACCCAGCCCTTCTTCTGTCGTCGCTTTCACATTGACCTGATTCTTTTGAATGTTCAGGGTTTGCGCTATATTTTGTTCCATTTGTGGAATATAAGGGCGGAGTTTCGGTTTCTGGGCAATCAGCGTCGCATCAATGTTTTCAATATAATAACCTTCTTTTTCTAACAGGCCGCCGACATGAGAGAGCAATTTTTGGCTTGAAATTCCCTTATATGCATCGTCTGTATCCGGAAAATGCTGCCCGATGTCTCCAAGCGCGGCGGCTCCAAGCAACGCATCCATAATGGCATGGAGCAACACATCTGCATCGGAATGCCCCAACAGCCCCAATGTGTGCGGGATTTTGACCCCGCCTAAGATCAATTCTCTGTCGTTTGTCAATTTGTGCACATCATATCCTAATCCTATTCGCATATAGTCTTCTCCTGTCTGTTTTTTCCTTATCATAGCTGTGTAAAAGGGGTTTGTCAATTATGCTGATTGCTATTAGTATAATCGGAATTTGAAAAAATAGACATTTCGCATATGTTTCCCCGCTTATCTGTTTTGCTATTTAAAAACTCCCTATCCACAAATAAGATAAAATCTAAAATAGAAAAGACCGTAGAATCTATCTACGGTCTTTTCTAAAAAGCAGGTAATGGGAATCGAACCCACCTCCTCAGCTTGGGAAGCTGATATTCTACCGATGAACTATACCTGCCCGACTTCTGTTAGTATAGCACAGAAAAAAAGATTATTCAATCCTTTTTTCTATAAATTTTTGGAAATTTGTGATATAATGGGATTTGTCTATATGGGCTTTTGCATTTCATGCCCGAATCTATCACAATTTAAGGAGGTCTATTATGGCACAAAATCCAATCGTAACTTTTGAAATGGAGGACGGCGGCGTTATGAAAGCGGAGCTGTTTCCTGAAATTGCCCCCAATACGGTTCATAATTTTATCAGTTTGGCGCAAAGCGGGTTTTATAACGGCTTGATTTTCCATCGGGTTATCCGTGGCTTTATGATTCAGGGCGGCGATCCGGAGGGAACGGGAATGGGCGGCCCCGACTACAGTATTAAGGGGGAGTTTTCCCAGAACGGATTTCAAAATCCGATCAAGCATTCTGCCGGAGTGTTGTCAATGGCCCGTTCTATGATGCCAGATTCTGCCGGAAGCCAGTTTTTTATTATGCACAAGGATTCCCCGCATTTAGACGGCGCTTATGCCGCGTTTGGCAAGATTACGGAGGGCATGGAGGTTGTAAACCGGATTGCGGAAACTGCAACGGACGAAAATGACCGCCCCTTAGATGATCAAAAGTTAAAATGCGTCACCATAGATTGTTTTGGCGTGGATTACCCCCAGCCGGAAAAAATCTGACTTTAAAAGGGCTGCCATAACATACGGGTTCTATTTTGTGGCAGCCCCTTTCTTTTACCCGTTTCGCTTCACCATCTCAAACAGTTCCCAATACCCTGACCGTTCCATTAACTGACGAAACCCATCTAACGCTTCTTCTTCTGAGTAGTTACACGACTGTAAAAAGTCCTCTCCTTTTTCACTGACATACTGGTAAAATAAAGCCGCCGCTATGACTTCGTCTTTGTTTGAATAGTCAATTCCATCTAATAGAATGTTTTCCGCTTCATTGACCTGCCCTAAGTCTGCCATATTCCTAAAATCATTTGGCTGATTGCCGGAAACTTCGTATCTAGTTTCGCTTGCAAGATCAAGCTGTATGTATTTTTTTCCGGTCAGCATGGTAAAAAGCACACTTGTGGCTTCTTTGATAATCCGTAACACATAGTCTTTTTCATCGTCGTACTGCATTTATATCCCTCCACTTTACGCTGGACGGTCTGTTTTCTTTGTCCCTTTTATAATGCCGCTATTTTTAAAATAGCAGGGCTGCTGCAAATATTGTTTCTATAAACTTTATAAATCAGTAAACGCATCGAAATGCGCGGTCCTTATTATAGAGACTCTTTTGCTTTAGCCCTGAAACTGCTATTTTTTATTCTGTATCCACGCCAAAATTCGCGCATAGCGCGGCAAGCCCTCCTTGATAACCGCTGCCGATTGCATTAAATTTCCATTCTGCGCCGCTTTTATAGAGTTCTCCAAATACTGCGGCTGTCTCTATTGAAAAATCTTCGCCTAAATCATACCTGAGCATTTCTTCCCCTGTGTTTTCATTGTAGATCCGGATAAACGCGTTGTTGACCTGCCCAAAATTCTGCCGTCTCTGCTCGGATTCATAAATGGTCACGGTAAATGCTATTTTTTCAATCTGTTCTGGAACTTTGCTTAGATCAATTTTGATCTGTTCATCGTCCCCGTCTCCGGCGCCAGTCAGGTTATCTCCCATGTGCATAACGCTTCCCGATGTGTGCTCTAAATTGCCATAGAATACAAAATCTTCTGACTTAGTTACTTTTCCATTGCTCCCAAGCAAAAATGCCGCCGCATCCAAGTCAAAGTCTCCGCCTGTGTCAAACTGGTTGATGTCCCAGCCCAGACCGACCACAACTTTTGACAATCCCGGATTTCCTTTCGTCAGGCTTACTTTCTGTCCTTTTTGTAAATTAATTGGCATATGTTTTCCTCCTATTTTATAATATTTATGGTTCCTATCCCTTACCGCAAATAAGGGACACACCATTTTTTCACATAGATTCACACCTTCACTTTTGTTTCACAAATCTATTTTATCGTATGGAACTGTAAAGGTCAATTCCGGAAAACAAAAATAAGCACAACGCCAAAAATAAACTCTTTTTTGATGTTATGCTTATTCCAATTATCATTCTACCCTTTTGTGTTCAAATCAAATTTAACCCTTTTATAATTTCTTTGAGCTTGCATTCAATTTAAGTTTAACCCTTTTATAATTTCTTTAAGCGTTTCTGAAGATTTATGCAGTTTTTGCAATTCTTCTTCATTCAACGGAATTGGCACTTTGGTCTCTACGCCGTGTTTTCCAACGACTGCCGGCATACTTAACACTACGTCGTCTATATCATACATGCCATGCATCATAGAAGACACTGGAAGGATTGATTTTTCGTCCCGTATAATGACTTCACAGATCCGTTTCACCGCCATTGCAATTCCATAATAGGTCGCTTTCTTTTTCTGTATAATGTCATACGCGCTGTTTTTGACTTTTTCCGCAATCTGCTGGGAATTTTCTTCATGCGCATAATGCCCGCGAAGCTCACAAAATTCACTGACGGCAATTCCGGAAACGTTTGCGCTGCTAAATGCCGCAATTTCGCTGTCTCCATGCTCTCCAATTATAAAAGCGTGCACACTGCGGCTGTCTACCGATAAATGCTGGCCCAGCTCATATTTCAAACGCGCCGTATCAAGCACCGTGCCGGAACCGATGACACGGTTTTCAGTAAACCCAGAAAGCTTTAACGCCGTATAAGTCAAAATATCCACCGGATTGGACACAATCAGTAAAATTCCCTGACAGTTCCTTTTTGCTATTTCCGGTATAATGCTTTTGAATATCCCGACATTTTTATGCACTAAATCCAGACGCGTCTCACCGGGCTTTTGGTTTGCTCCGGCTGTAATGATAATAACGGCCGCATCTATAATATCATCATAATCTCCGGCATATATTTTCATCTGCCGCGCAAATGGAATCCCATGCGCAATGTCTAACGCTTCCCCTTCCGCGCGTTCTTTATCTGCATCAATTAAAACCATCTCTGAAAACAAACCGCTCTGCATAAGCGCAAATGCAGAGGAAGAACCGACAAACCCGCAGCCAATCATCGCTGCTTTCCTGACGTTTACTGTGTTTTTTTCTTTGTTTTGCTCCATATTGAGTTACCCCCTGTTTTCTATTTTTATCGAAGCACGCGTCCTGAAGCATCCCCTTTGGCAAGTTTTAAAGTTTCTTCAACGGAAACCTGATTAAAGTCTCCCTCAATGGAATGTTTCAGGCAGCTTGCCGCAACAGCAAATTCAATCGCTTCTTTTGGTGGAAAGTCATTTAGGCAGGCGTATATCAAACCGCCTCCAAAGGAATCTCCTCCGCCGACACGGTCAACAATGTGCATAAGGTATTCCCTGCTGAAATAACCTACGCCGTTTTCATACAACATAGCCGCCCATTTGTTGTCGTTCGCAGAAAGCGACGTCCGAAGCGTAATCGCCACTTTCTGAAATCCAAAACGCGCTGTTAGTTTTTCCGCCACTTCCCGATAGCCTTCTTTATTCAGCTCGCCTGCCGTCACTTCCGTTCCCTCAGATTTAATGCCAAACACATCGTTTGCATCTTCTTCATTGGAAATGCAGACGTCTACATATTGGCACAAATTCCCCATCACCTGACCGGCTTTTTCTTTTGTCCATAATTTATTCCGGTAATTTAAATCACAGCTTACCGTTACGCCTTTTTCTTTTGCCTTTTGACACGCCGCAAGGCAGATATCCGCAAGACTTTCTGAAATTGCAGGAGTTATGCCAGTAAAATGGAACCAGTCCGCCCCATCGAAAATCGCATCCCAGTCAAATTCGTCCGCTTTCGCCTGTGCGATTGCAGAGCCTGCGCGGTCATAGATGACTTTAGAAGGACGCTGGCTTGCGCCTTTTTCAAGAAAGTAAATCCCAACGCGGGAGCCGCCGCGGACGATAGATGACGTATCTACGCCGAACTGACGGAGGGCGTTGACAGCCGCCTGACCTACTTCATGGGACGGAAGCTTTGTCACAAACCCCGCATCCATGCCGAAATTTGCGAGAGATACGGCAACATTCGCTTCTCCTCCTCCATAAGTTGCGCCGAACACATCTGCCTGCGAAATGCGGTAGTATCCTTTTGGAGCCAGCCTTAACATAATTTCTCCAAATGTTATGATTCTTTTTGCCATTGTCCTCAATCCTCCTGTTTATTTTGTACAAGATGAACGTCAAATCCGCCAATTTCATCTGCAAAACATACCGATTTTAAACTGCCGTCTGCATGGTATTCTTTGCCGGATTCTTCAAAACGGATTCCATGCCTGCCCAGATGGTATACGGCGCGTTCCATATAGTTGACGCCGACGGTAATGCTTCCATGCGTTCCACGTCCATGTTTTTTTAAAAATTCAATGCCCAGCTCCGCAAGAACGAAAAAACTGCCTGTACATTTTTGTCCAGAATTGATTTCAATGTGTTTCAGCGTGTATCCCAGCATAGAAGAAACTGCGGCTTTTGTCAAGGCTGTAATTCCTTTCCAGTCTTTTTCTTTTAACATTGTGGGATTTACCATAAAACTTCCTCCACAGGCAATGACTTTTTTAAAATCCAGATAGCTTTTTAAATTTTTTGCGGTGATTCCTCCAGTTGGCATAAATCTCAACTTAGGATACGGCGCAGCCATTGCCTGAATCGCCAAAAGCCCGCCGCTTGCTTCGGCGGGAAAAAATTTTACAGCGCTAAGGCCAAGCCGGATTGCGCTCTCTATGTCGCTTGGCGTCGCGCAGCCCGGAAGAACCGGAATATTCCGCTCTGCGCACCATGACACCACTTTTGGATTTAATCCGGGGCTTACGATAAATTTTGCGCCTGCATCGACGGCGCGTTTTGCCTGTATGGCATCTAGGACAGTTCCTGCCCCGACCAGCATTTCAGGAAACTTTTCCGTGATAATCCGAATGGCGTCTTCTGCCGCTTCCGTGCGGAATGTCACTTCCGCGCAGGGAAGGCCTCCACTGATTAGGGCTTTCGCTAATGGCTCTGCATCTGCGGCGTCTTCTAACGCGATCACGGGCACGATCCCGATTTTGGATAATTCTTCTATTACTCTGTCTGCTTTGTCCATTTTTCTAATCTCCTTTTGGTTTCTTATCTAGGATTTGCAGAAAAAGGAAAACTATTCAGGAGAGAGAAATTCGTATGCAGATGGCTTCCGTATTCTCTTGGTTAAACAGCAATGACAAGAGCAGCAAATTACCTACTGGGCGCTTTGCCGGTTTAAAAGTAAAGAAGAATCCCTAGACTATACTGCAATACAGTTTAGGGATTCGTTCTTACATCAACGTGGACGTTTCATTTCTTTTTGCCTATTGGCATTACCGCATATGCAAAAATATTTCAATATGCTTTTAAAAGAAACTTTTATCCTTATTACTTTTCTGTTATTCTTTTGTGATATGGTATTTTCCTAAAAATTCCCGCGTTCTTTGGTTCTTTGAGGCAAATAGTTTTTCCGGCGTGGTTTCTTCGACGATTTTGCCTTGATCCATAAAAATCATGCGGTCAGATACGTCTTTTGCAAAGTTCATTTCATGCGTGACGATTACCATTGTCATTTTTTCTTTTGCAAGTTCTGTAATTACTTTTAATATTTCTCCTGTCAGTTCCGGATCTAACGCAGATGTAGGCTCATCGAAGAATAGTATTTTGGGCTTCATTGCAAGCGCCCTTGCAATGGACACCCGCTGTTGCTGGCCGCCGGAAAGCTGACATGGGTAATAGTCTGCGCGGTCACTTAGTCCCATTTTTTCTAAAAGCCGGACTGCTTCTTTTTTTACTTCTTCTTTTTGTCTTTTCTGTACATGGATTGGCGCATCCATTATGTTTTTTAGTACGGAATAGTGCGGAAATAAGTTGAAGTTTTGAAATACTAAACCAAACTGGCGCCCAATTTCTTTGCGTTCCTCGCTGGAAGCATAGACTGCGCGGCCTGCTTCGCTTTTTGCGGCTGCTTTCCCTAGATAAGAAAGACTGCCGTCGTCCATTGTCTCTAACAGAGTGGCGCAGCGTAACAGAGTGGATTTGCCGGAACCTGACGGGCCGATGATGGAAACTGCTTCGCCTTCTTTTACGGAAAGGCTGATATCTTTGAGCACGGCAGTTCCGTTAAAACTCTTTTTTACATGTTTCATTTCTAACAAATTCATTCCGGCAGCCTCCTATCGGTAATAACTTAATTTCTTTTCCCAAAATTCCATGACAGCGGCGACTGCAAAGTTGAAGACATAATAGAAAATTCCTGCCGCTATAAACGGAACCATGCTTTTTTGGGATGCGGCAATCGCTTTTGCCGTTGTAAACATTTCTACATATGCAATCGAAAATGCAAGCGATGTGTCTTTTACCAGCGTGATCACTTCATTTGTCACAGATGGCAGAATCCGCTTGATGACCTGCGGGAATATGATTTTTAAAAATGTCTGTGTTTTTGTGTAGCCTAACACTTTTGCCGCTTCATATTGGCCTATTGGCATAGATTCTATGCCGCCGCGGTAAATTTCCGCAAAGTATGCCGCATAGTTGATGGCAAATGCAATGATGACCGCATACGCGCGGTAGGAAGATGTAATGTTTATGCGGAATATATAATAGGGACCGAAATAAACAACTAGAAGCTGAAGCATTAACGGCGTTCCACGCATTATGGATATATAGATTTTTGAAATTCCCCGAAGCAGCGGATTCTTTGACATTCTCCCAAATGCTATGAAAAGGCCTAACGGCAGGGAAAACAACAATGTAAATACAAATATCTGTATTGTGACTAACATTCCGCCCGCTAACTGCTGCATCATAACCTGTGAACTCATCTTATCTCCTGTCTTTGTTTCCTGCGCTTATTTTTTTAAGGTGCAAACGTCATATCCAAAGTATTTTTCGGAAATCTCTGCAAAGGTTCCGTCTTCTACCATTTCCATCAGCGTATTCTGAACTTCGTCGCGCAGCGTTTCATTGCCCTTTAAAAATCCAACTGCATACTGCTCGGAAGAAATCACTTCTTCTAATATGACATAGTCGTCTTCCCTTCCTTCTAACTGGAAGTTTGCCACTCCTATATCAATGGCAATCGCATCAACTGCGCCAGATTCTAAATCCATAAATGCCGTATTGTATTCTGCCACTTGTAAGAACTGCCCGAAGGAGGCTAACAGGTCGGCATGGTCTTCATCTTCTAACGCAGACTGCGCTGAGGATTCTTTTTGCACTTCTACGATTTTGCCTGACAAATCCGCTAACTTCTCAATTCCGGAATCTTTTTTGGTAATGACCACTTGCGTGTTGTCCATATAAGAATCGCTCCATGTATACTGGTCTTCGCGTCCATTCATGGTAAAGCCGTTCCAAATGCAATCTATCGTGCCGGACTCTAATTCCATGTCTTTTGCATCCCAGTCAATAGGCTGAAGCTTGATTTCTTTGCCCATTCTCTTTGCGCATTCGGTTGCCATCTCAATGTCAAATCCTGTAAATTCCCCGTCGTCCCCTACAAAGCCAAATGGCGGGAAATCCTGATCAAATCCTACTGTAAACGCGCCTCCGTCACTGTCTGTTTTTGCATCTGCATTTTCTGTTCCGTTGTCATTGGCAGAAACATCTGTTTTTGCATCTTTCGTATCTTTCGTTCCACATGCCGCCATTGACAATGTCATTCCGGCTAACAATACCGCTGTAATCCATTTCTTCATAAAAGTTCCTCCTCTATTGTGATAACATAGTATCACTTTACCTTAATAAAATACTTTAATAGGCTAACATATGGAGATATGTTTGTCAAGGCAGTATGGAGAAACGGCAAAATACAGGCGCGCGTTCAAAAAAGTCAGAAAATTAGGGATAGTCTGCCACAAATAGCGGCTATATACAAGATATGGCATTTATTTCCCAAGCCATTTCTTGTATATAAGGCATAATGAGCGGCAGATCTATTCCAATATCTGATTTTACTTTTAACATACTTGTTCCCCCAGAAGTTCCTTCGATTATAATAATTATTTATAATACTTTTTAAGAAATAAAAAATACTGCAAATCCAAAACAGGATTTGCAGTATTTTCGGGTTGGGCTGTTTAATAATAAACAGAACAGTTCGTAGGGGAATCGAACCCCTGTTTCCGCCGTGAGAGGGCGGCGTCTTAACCGCTTGACCAACGAACCATGAACCGTTTATTACTATATCACATCTCATGTCCCTTTGCAAGCATTTTTTCAAAAAAATACGAATTATTTAATTTTTAAACTTATTCATCATACCCATTCGGATTATTCTTCTGCCAGTTCCATGAATCCGCGCACATTTCTTTAATGCCAAACTGCGCTTTCCAGCCAAGCTCTTTCTCCGCTTTTGCGGCGTCCGAATAACAGGTGGCAATATCCCCTGCCCTTCTTGGCTTAATGGCATAGGGAACTTTCATTCCTGTCGCCGCTTCAAAATTCTTTACTATATCAAGCACGCTGTACCCTGTGCCTGTGCCAAGATTATAAATTCCAAGCCCTACATTCTCTTTGAGTTTATTAATTGCTTTCACATGCCCTTTTGCCAAATCCACAACGTGAATATAATCTCTTACGCCCGTTCCATCTGGCGTATCGTAATCATCGCCGAATACGCCAAGCTCTTTCAGCTTCCCAACTGCCACTTGCGTAATATACGGCATCAGGTTATTCGGGATTCCATTCGGGTTTTCTCCAATTAGGCCGCTCTTATGCGCCCCTATCGGATTGAAATAACGCAGAAGAATGACGTTCCATTCCGGATCTGCTTTCTGCATATCGCTTAAAACCTGTTCCAGCATAGACTTCGACCAGCCATACGGATTCGTGCAAGTTCCTTTCGGGCATTCTTCCGTAATTGGAATCATCGCCGGATCGCCATAGACTGTTGCAGATGAAGAAAAAATAATGTTCTTACAGCCATGTTTGCGCATCTCGTCTGTCAATGTCAACGTGCCTGCAATATTATTATTGTAGTATTCCCATGGTTTTTCCACGGATTCGCCAACTGCCTTTAACCCTGCAAAATGAATGCAGCTTTCAATTTTCTCCGCCTTAAAAATTTCCTTTAAAATGTCACGGTCTAAAATATCCCCTTTATAAAACTTCACTTCTTTTCCCGTAATCTGCTTTACGCGTTCCAAAGATTTTTCGCTGGAATTGGAAAGGTTGTCCAGTACGACCACTTCATATCCTTCATTCAATAATTCCACGCATGTATGGCTGCCAATGTATCCGGCGCCGCCTGTTACTAAAATAGCCATCGCAAACTCCTCCTTTTTCTTTGCTTATGTTTCTATCATACCACTTTTGCCATGTAAATCAAAGATATATTTCTAATTATTTCCTTTTTCCCTTCCATTTATACGATTGAAAATAAAAAAGGCTCTCCGGAACCAAAACATCCAGTGAGCCTGTCCTTTTTTACTCTATGAAGCCTTTCTTTATGAGATCTTGCTTTTTGCCAATTCCGCCAACTCTGCAAAACCTGCCGCATCATTGACTGCCATTTCTGCCAGCATTTTACGGTTGATCTCCACTCCCGCGGTCTTTAATCCATACATAAAACGGCTGTAAGAAATCCCGTTTAATCTTGCCGCTGCATTAATACGCGCAATCCACAACTGACGGAACTGCCGTTTTCTTTCTTTTCTTCCTTTATATGAGCTTGCCAGCGCCCGCATAACGGCTTGTTTCGCCACTCTATACTGTTTCGATCTGGCGCCTCTGTACCCTTTAGCCAGTCTTAAAACCCGATTATGCTTTTTTCTGGCATTCATGCCGCCTTTCACTCTTGCCATAGTTTATTCCTCCTATTCTAATTCCTATAAGTATGGTAAAATCTTCTTCATATTCTTAACATTGGATTTATCCGTAATCGCAGGTTTTCTAAGATTCCTCTTTGTCTTAGCGGACTTCTTCGTTAAGATATGGCTTTTGTAAGCCTTATTCCTTTTTAATTTCCCTGACCCTGTCGCTTTAAAACGCTTTGCAGCTGCCCTGTTGGTTTTCATTTTTGGCATAGTAGTTCCTCCTTAAATGCTATTTTTTCTCTGCAAGCACCATGCTGATGTTTCTTCCTTCCACCTTTGGCGCTTTTTCTATCACTGCCACATCTGCAAGGCTTTCCGCAAAATCATCTAAAATATGCTTCCTGCTCTGCATATGCGCCATCTCACGGCCACGGAACCGCAGCGTGACTTTCACTTTGTTACCTTTTTCAAGGAATTTCTTTGCCGCACTCATTTTGGTATTCAAATCATTTGATTCGATATTCGGTGACATGCGAATTTCCTTGATTTCAACAACCTTCTGCTTTTTCTTAGCTTCTTTTTCTTTTCTTGCCAGCTCATACCTGTATTTTCCGTAATCGATAATTTTACATACAGGCGGTTTGGCAGTGGGAGCGATTTTGACTAAGTCAAGCTCCGCTTCCTCGGCTAACTTCATTGCCTCTCTGGATGACATAATGCCCAGTTGTTCTCCGTTTACCCCAATCAGGCGGACTTCCCGATCCCTGATCTTTTCGTTAATCATTAATTCGCTAATTGTCGCGCACCTCCAAAATAATTGATTCAATTCCTATTCCAACTTTTTCATAAAAAAAGCAGATAGCAGGGACTATCCACATTCAAAGAAAACGCTAAAAACAGCGTTACTATAAAATCGAATGAAAACCATAAGCCGCCCAATCGCGCTTCGGTGAGAGTGGATACTCTGCTTGCTTTTGATAACTTGTAAAGTATATCACATATTTTTTTTTCCGTCAACAAAAATTTCCAAATAAAACAGAAAGTTTCACTTAAAACTAAGTCCCCCCGACAACTTTTGCAAGAATATCCGCCAACGGCTCCATTGCATTCATTACTTCCTGTACCGTATTCGTCTGCGCCCCGACTTCAACCAAGAGCGTTTTCGGGCATAAGTGCATATTGTAACGGTAGCCTTTCAGATATATCATTCTCGAAAAATCAGGATAATACTCCTCCGCCGCAATCTGCATTTGCAAAGAAAACGCAAGATTATCCTGTATGTATGGATTGGGCAGATAACTGATGTCCCCATTTTTAGTCGTGCGGCTTAAGCCATTAAAAAACATTATGCTGGCCATCTGTTTTCCCTGAACATTTGTCACAAGCCTCGTCCCTTCCGCTACGCCGTCCCTGTGCAGGTCAATCACGATTTCTATGCTGGGGTTTTCTTTTAAAATCTGCTCAATGGCGGGGCCTGCTTTTGAATAAGCGTCGTCCCTTGTCTTAAGGTCGTATTCTCCGGTATGATGCAGCACATGAAAGCCATAGCCCGTTAAAAGCTGCGTCAAATATTCCCCTACGCCTACAATGGAAGTCGCAGGGTCTTGCGGATTCGAATCAGCAAAACGCTCCTGAGAATGGGTATGGTAAATTAAAATCTGCGGCGCCTCGGCCCCATGCGTCAGCTTCATGCTGCGGCTTAATAAATCCGCCGCGTTTAACTGGCTGCTGTTAATCGTCGTCGTCCGGTCTACCACATAAAAATTTTGAATCAGATAATCAAAATCATTTAATTTCTCAGGAGAATACGAGACAACTTTTGTCTGGTTCGGCGTAAAGACGCCTTCCGGAGCCGTTTCTACAACCGGAGCTTCCCCAATGGAGGCATCCAAAACGGGCGTTTCCGCAGGCATAGACACGTCTTCAGCAACAGGAACGTCTGTCTGCCCTGCCGTCTCTGCTTCACCGGAAGTAATGACTTCCCCTGTCGTCTCATCGACATAATTTTCGTCCGCCGCTTCTTTTGCAATAATTGCTTCATAAGAAATCTGGCTTTCCTCCTGAGTCGCATATTCTTCTGCATCGGTCACATATCTGTATACCGGTATGACATGGTAAACCTGCTGTAATATGTCATTTAAAAGATTTTTCTCCTTTTTTTCATAAAAAAGAGAGGGCGCGGCTGTAGAAAGCATCTGCGTATACAGTTCGCTTTTTGCCTGCCGGAACACGATTTCAAACAGGGAATCTTCCTGAATGAAATTCACAAACGCCACACAGATACTAAAAAGCGCCACAAACGCGCTGACAGCCGCCGGTTTATTTTGAATCCGTTTTTTTAATTTTTGTTTCACGCAATAATCACTCCTGCCACTTAATATATATATGAGTGGACAAGTGATTTATACCGGAAAAAACGCCATATTGATCCCTTCTGAAATTGTATAGCTTAACCGTTTCACGGATTCGTCAATATCTTTTGGCGTGACAAACATGGCATTGAGGTTTGGGGCAAGCAGCTCGCGTATCAATTCATGCTTTTCCGCTTCCTCTAACTGGCTGATGGATTTCCCAAGATCTTCTAAGCGCCTTGTTTCTTCCATTGCAGAAACAAGATTATTCATCGTATCGCTTACAATCGTTACGGCGTCCACCACTGTCGGAATCCCAATGGCAATCACGGGAATCCCCATGCTTTCCTGATTTAACGCGTGCCTGTGGTTCCCAACGCCAGATCCGGGGGAAATCCCAGTGTCGGTAATCTGTATTGTGCGGCTGAGCCTTTTTGCGCTGCGCGCCGCTAATGCATCGATGGCAATAATATAATCCGGCGATGTTTCGTCTAAAACGCCTTTAATGATTTCAAGCGTTTCCATGCCTGTCTGGGCCATTACGCCGGGAACAATGCTGCTGATTTGATGGTTCCGTTTTAAGCCAAACGCATATTTCCCAAATTTGCGGATAATATGCCTTGTAATCATCATATTGTCCGCCACGCGGGGCCCTAACGCATCCGGCGTCACCTCGCGGTTCCCAAGCCCGACGACAAGAACAGACAGCTCTTTCTTATCAATGGGCATAAGTTCTTTTAAAATTTTGGCAAGCTGATTTGAAATTTCCCTATGGTAATCTTCATCAGAATCCGCCATGTCCGGAGCTTCCAATGTAATGTAATTTCCCCGCGGCTTTCCCATAATCTTTGCGCCATTTTCCGTTTCAATTATCACTTTTGTGATTTTAATATTTTTATTTGGATGCTCCTCTTTGACCTGAACGCCCTTGACCTCTACATTGTCATTTTCAAATTTTTCCCTTGCTTCTAAAGCCAGATCCGTCCGAACCTGATACATCTTAACCACCTTCGTATTTTATTTCCTAGATTGATTGCCTTACCATTGCCCTTCTTTTGGGACAGCAGAATTGCCGGATCGGCATTCCTTATGATTTTTCTTTATTTTTTGCGAAAAATGAGAAAATATGTATTGACAGATAAAGAATCTTCACATAGAATAAGTATTGCTATGTACATCGGAACGTCCGTGTCCGGCTCCGGTGTCGATTTAGAATAACGATACAAATTCACATATTGGAGGTGTCCGGATTGGCTAACATTAAATCTGCAAAGAAAAGAATCCTTGTAACAGCGACTAGAACTGCAAGAAATAAATCTATAAAATCCGCAGTGAAAACTTCGATCAAAAAAGTAGAAGCTGCCGCTGCCGCAAAGAACAAAGAGGAAGCAACAGCCGCTCTTATCAACGCGTCTTCCACTATCGCAAAAGCTGCGAAAAAAGGCGTTTACCATAAGAACAATGCCGCTAGAAAAGTTTCCCGTTTGGCTAAACTTGTGAACGAAATTTAAAAAAACCTTTTCTATAAAACTTATGGAAAAAGAATGGATTTGAAACCCTCGTCAAATCCATTCTTTTTTTGTTTCGCGGCTGTATTGGATAATTAAAATCTCTACAGCGGTCTTTTCATTGAGCCGCCCTGTTTTGACTGCCTCCTCGGTTTTGGCCGCCTCAAAAAGCGCAGACGTCAACTGTTTTGCCGTAAACCGTTTTGCCTGCGTCTGGTATTTACGGATTGCAAATTCCGGCGCCCCTACAAGTTTTGCAATCTCAAAACTGCTGTTTCCTTTTGCCGTAAGTTCCTTTACCTCTGACAGAATACGGAACTGGCGGACAATCAAAAACAAAATCCGCATGGGAGCTTCCCGCAGTTCTAACAAAGCATAATATAATTCAAGCGCCCGTTTCCTGTTATGGCCTGAAACCGCATCAATCATTTCGAATATTTTATTTTCCGGCTGTTCCGTCACAACAGCCAAAACGTCGTCTGCTTCGATGACTTCTTTTTTCAGCGTATAACAAAGCAATTTTTCCAATTCCCGGTCAATCGTTCCCATATCAAGGCCCGTCCTGCCAAGAAAAAGCTCAAGCGTCGCTTTTGTGATTTTTTTATTTTCCTTTTTCAGACGGCTTAAAATCCATTTCGTAATCACAGGTTCTTTCTGGGACGCAAATTCAACGGCAGCTCCCACTTTCTTCGCGGCCTTATAGGCTTTCGAACGTTTATCCACTTCGGATTCCACGAAAATAAAACAGGCCGTCGGGTTCATCTGCGGCAGATAATCTGCCATAGCTTCACAGCTATGCTTAAAAAAACCACTGTTTTCTACCAGAATTACCCTGCGTTCCGCAAAAAAAGGCAGCGTCTCCGCCAAATCCACAAGCGCTCCGCATGAAATGTCTTTTCCCTCATAGGCGGAATAATTCATCGTATCCCCCTCTACTCCCAAAGCCGAAAGCAGTTTATTCCGGTAGAGCCTTTTTAAATACGCTTCTTCTCCAAAAAGCAGATAACATGTCTGAAATGTGTTGTTTTTAATATCTTCATCAATCGTTTTCATAGCTTTATTTTACCACAGAAAACCCCTCCGGTTCAAGATGCGCGCCTTTAATTTTTATCTGTCCCATGCGGCTTGTTTCAAAAATCCTGCTGCCTGCCGCCCTAAGACGCTCTATCGTTTCTTTTGCCGGGTGGCCGTACCGGTTGTTCTTACTACAGGAAATGACCGTGATTTCCGGAGACAGCGCTTCTAATAATCCGCTTCCACTTGAAGATTTTGAACCATGATGCGAAGCCTTATATAGATCCGCCTTCTGAAGCTTCCCTCCCAAAACAAGCTCCCGTTCCTGCCCTTCGCCAATGTCTCCGGCAAAAAAACCGCTTAGAGATTCACTCTTAAAAAACAGCGCCAATGAATTTGCGTTTCTGTCAGAAAGCCGCCCATTTTCCTTTGGCCAAAGGCACTGCATCTGCCAATCCTTATTTTTCCCAATAAGCGTATCATTTCTATCCATCGTTAAAATGGCAATCCCCTTCTTATCCGCCAAATCCCGAATCGTTTGAAAAGCCGCATCCGCTTTCGTAAATTTCGATACGACTAGCGACCCAATCTGATAATCCGCTTCTATGATTTCCGCCAAGCCACTGATATGGTCTGCATCGCAGTGGCTGACAAACCAATAGTCTATTTGACGGATTCCCCTATATTTCAGAAATGGCAAAATCCGGTAAGCGCCTGCTTTCGCCACATTCGAACTGCCTCCGTCAATAAACAAATCCATCCCGTCGCCTGTCGCAATATAAATCCCATCTCCCTGCCCCACATCTAAAATGTCAATCTCAAATTCAGGCTTTTTTTGCGCCGCCAATAAAACCACAAGCATACAGGCCAAAACTGGCAGCCCCTTGTTCCTTCCGGATTTTTTTAGCGCCAGTATTGCAAAAAGAATCCCATACCAAAGCAGAATCCCCCATACGGACAACGCGCCTGTAATCAGGTTTGCGTAAGGAAGCTTTAAAGACATTTTACAAACGCCGTCAAACAACCGTAAAATCATATGGCATACCCAAAACGCCACATTTCCCGCAAAAGGGAACACGCCGCAGAACAATCCTCCAGCCAATGCCATTCCAAGCATAATTCCCATACAGGGAATCACAATTATATTTACGATTGCCGCATAAGGGGAAATCCCATAAAAAAACTGGCATAAAACCGGAACCGTCATTACCTGAATACAGACGCTGACTACAACTGATTCTTTTATATTAGCAAATACCTTCCCCAAGATCCGACAATTCTTTGAATCTTCTTTTGTCTGCCCTCCCCTCTGTCTTTCTAACAAAAATTCTGCCAGCATTACGCCCGTCACTGCCCCAAACGACAGCAAAAATCCGGCATTTTGTAAAAATCCGGCATTCCCCCAGACCAAGACCGCCGCTAAAACGGCAAGCGCCGTCGGCCTGTCATAACTTCTTCCACGCAAATTTGCATAAATCAGCAGTAAAAACATACCGATCGCCCTGCTTTTTGAAACGCCAAAACCAAGCAATGACCCATACCCTAAAATCAATGCAGACGCAGACAGCCCTGATCCAAAATATCCAATGCCACATTTGCGCAAAACGGAATAAAGCGTCATGCCAAGCAATGAAATATGAAGCCCCGAAATACTGTAAAAATGACTAATTCCGGCATCCTGATACAATGTTTTACGCTCCTTTAAAACCATTCCCTTCTCACCAAGCGTCATTGCGGCAAGCACGCCCGCATCTTCCCCCTGCAAAAACTCCTCATAACGCATTTTTACGCGTTCCCGAACGCCATACAGCCATTCTTTTATAAAATTTTTCTTCCCATACACGCCAAACACGTCTTCGCCCTCAACCAAAAAACCGATGCCAAGACTTTGATAGTATGCCCTTTCATTAAAGTTCCCTTCATTCACAGGCAATGAAAATGTTTGCGCCGTTCCTTTTACACAGAGGATTTCGCCGATGGAATAATCTCCGGCATTTAGACTTAATAAGATTGAATTACAAGAATAGTTTTTTTGATTTAACTGTGTCACACAGTCTTTTAGATAATAGTAGTATTTTTCTTCTTTTGCTTCTTTTTGGTAAATTTTTCCCTGAATGAGACATTCCTTCCCGTCATACAGCTTTGTCTCAAATGCCTTATAAAATGCCTGCCGCCCAAAACTGCGGATGCTCCCTAAAGCTACGGCGGCAAAAAAAGCCGCAATCCACATAGATTTTTGTGCAAGACTGCCTTGCATCCGGACGGCAGAGCGCATCCAAGCAAGCCCAAAACAGGCTAGGGCAAGCCACAGCAGGAACAGTCCGTATTCCGCCGCGGCCGCCCCCAGCAAGAAGGACAGGGACAAAAAACAAAGTTTTCTTTCTCTCAATTACATTCCTTCCTGATTGACATAATCCAAATTTCGTTCATACAGCAGGTCAAACGGAAAAATATCCCGATAAACGCCGCTGGTGTCCCCATTGACAGAAATCTGCACTTTATTGATGGCTGATAATTCCGAAAGGGAATTTACGATGGAATAAATGACAACCGCTTCTTCTATATTATAATTCTGTTTCATAAAATTTTCATCAAGGCTTACATAACACACGCCCTCCAGCACAGACACATTCATCAGCTTCGCGCCTTCCGGAATTGCAGACTGCGCATCTTTGCTTTCAGGGCCTTCCAGCAAATGTTCCATCACAAGCTTTTCCATAGAAATATTACTGCTGTAATGCACCTCCCTTGTCTCCGTCACAAGCCCGTTTCCTTTTTTATTGGCAAAATACAGCGTTAATTCCGCTGTTTCTATGGAGTTAATCTGCTCTCCGGGATTTTCAATAAAACTGTCATTTGTCATTATGCCGACCGGATTTCCCTTGTGATCCGCTAAAGGCGCATCCCCTGCATAAAAAGACAGGCATTCCACCCCTTCCGCCTGAAGCATCGTGCGTACAATCGCCGCTCTGGATAGCGCCTCGTCAATTTTATCCAAACTAAGATATTCCGCAGAAAAGTACAGCGTCAGAAGCGATTCTTCCAACTTATAATCCAAAAGTGAAACTTCTTTCGGAATCGGATTCATATAATCCACATCTTCCAATTCTGCCGTAAGCCGCAAAAGAAGTTCCTCAATCACAGCTAACGTATCTTCCTGTTTTGCCTTAAGTTCATATGGCTCAGGAATAATTTTCGTCTTTTCCTTATTTAAGTAATAAATATAATACTCCCCTTCGTCCCCTGAATTTCGGCCGCAGCCCGTTATGCCTGCCAAAACAACTGCCAGAAGACAAAGCAGGGCAAAGCGCATTGCTTTCATAATTTTCCTCCTGACGTCCAAAGCGCCCAAAACCGTTCGCGCCGGCTATATCCCCAAAACGGGCAGCGGCAGAACAAATCATTCAGGCAGACCCTAGGATGCAATAATATAATTCAAAGGGATACGGACGTTAAAGACAGTCCCTTCCCCTTCAATGCTAAACACTTTTATGGCCCCCCGATGCATTAAAATTGAGCTTCTCGTAATCGCAAGCCCTAAACCTGTGCCTCCGATTTCCCTTGAATGGGATTTATCGACGCGGTAAAACCGTTCATAAATATGCTCTAAAGCATCTTCGGGTATGCCTATGCCGCTGTCTTCTACTTTGACATAAAAATACTGATGGTCAGCATTTAAAGTGACATGCACCCAGCCTTCCTTCTTGTTATATTTTATGCCGTTTTCCACAAGATTTGTAAAAGCAAGCGTCAGCTTCACTTCGTCTACTTCTGCGCTAACCGGACGGAAGCTCTCTAATACAAGCTCTATATGCTGTCTTGCGGCAATCGGACGCAGACGTTTTAAAATTAATTCTAACAATTCATTGATATTTACGCTTGCAATATTCAAATCCACGGCGGATCTGTTCATTTTCACCAACGAAAGCAGATCATTGATAATCTTCGTCTCCCTGTCAATCTCATTGCCAATATCCGCCATAAATTCCTTATACAGCTCCACCGGAACGTTTTCCTGCCCATTTAGGGAATCCGCCAGCACTTTCATCGACGTAAGCGGGGTTTTTAGCTCATGGGAGACATTTGAGACAAATTCTTCTCTCGACTCATCAATCACTTTCATCCTGCCATACAACTGGTTAAAACTAGAAGAAACCGCCTCTGTCTCCGCATAATCCGTAACCCGCAGTTCGTCCCGGAAGCCATTTTGGATTTCCGCAATTTCATCTGCCATTTTCCGGAACGGTTTTGTCAAAAGCCTCGCTAAAAAAACAGATGCCAAAACGACCGCCATAATGCAGACAAGCTGTATCACCCATGCGCTCCGCTCCAGATAATCCTGATTGAGCAAAATGCTGTCTGTTGACACACTGACAAGCAAAACGCCGATAATATCTTTGCTCTCCGGCATCGTAAGCGGCAGGCTCATTTCTATATAGTTGTTTTCCGAATCATGTTTGGAAATTTCTTCCCCACGGAAGCTTCGCATGACCTCCTCAGACACAATCGTCTTGCCTTCATCTAAGCCATAGGTGTCCTTTATAATATGGAAGCTTCCGTCAATCACCATAATGCGTCCGTCATAAATATTGGAAAGCTGTTCTAACTGGGAATTGATGATTTCAGAACCCGCATCTAACAGATAATTATTAAAAACAATCTGGTTCGTCAGAATTTTCGCCTGACTTAAAACGTCAATGCTTCGGTTGGCAACTGCTTTTTTCGCATAAGAACGAAGCATGCCCACCCGAAGCGCCGTCGCCGGCAGGATTCCAATCAGCAGAAACAATAGAATAAATCGGATTTTCAGACTTTTAAAAAAATCCCAAAACTTTTTCTTTGACATGTTTACACCTTATCTGCGCCGGCTGTTACGCCCGCTAATTTTGATAATAATAGCCGACTCCCCATTTGGTATGCAGATATTTCGGCTCACTCGGATTGCTCTCAATTTTTTCACGCATCCTCCGCACATGCACGTCTACCGTCCGGACGTCTCCGGGATATTCATAACCCCAGACGAGATTTAACAGACGTTCCCTGCTGTATACTTTATTGGGATTTGTCACCAACAGTTCCAAAAGATCAAATTCTTTGGCAGTCAGGTTAATCTCCTTCTCCTTGACGAAAAGCCGCCTGCTCTCACAGTCCATTCTAATGTCGCCATTTTCTATGACGGAAGATTTTTCCGCCTTCGGCTTACTAGAAGACGTCCGCCGCATAATGGCTTTGATTCTGGCTTTTACCTCTAAAATGTTAAAGGGCTTTGTAATATAATCGTCTGCGCCATACTCCAGCCCTAAAATCTTATCCATGTCATCGCCTTTCGCCGTCAGCATGACAATCGGGACGCTTGAAAACTCCCGTATATGCTGGCAGACTTCAAAACCGTCTATTTTGGGCAGCATAATGTCTAAAAGAATTAAATCGTACTCTTTTTCACCCGCCATGCGCAAAGCTTCCTCGCCGTCATAGGCGCACTCCACTTCCATGCCGTCTTGTTCTAAACTAAAGCGGATTCCTTTTACGATTAACTTTTCATCATCTACTACAAGAACCTTTCTTGCCATTTCAACACCTCAATTAACAGTTATGTGATCTTTGATTTTGGAATAGACCCCTTCTTTAATCCCCGTAATATCCATAATCTCCTCAACGGAGGAAAACCTGCCCTTTTCTTCCCTGTAAGCTAAGATAGCCGATGCCTTTGACTCACCAATGCCGGGCAGCGTCAAAAGCTCTGTAAAATCCGCCGTGTTTAAATTGACCTTGCCGGCCGGACCGCTCGCTCCCAAAGAAGCCCCCGTTTCCGCCTCCGGCGTCTCCGCTTCCTCTATCGTCGGAACGAAAACCATCTGGCCGTCGGAAAGCTCTTCCGCTTGGTTTACGGCTGCCTCACACGCGTCTTCTTGCATTCCTCCCGCTAAAAGAACCGCTTCATAGATGCGGCTTCCCGCAGGAAGCTTATAAACGCCCGGCCGGTTTACCGCCCCACAGACATATATGCAGTATTCCTCTTTGAGTTCTGTTTCTTTTTCTATTAATGCGGCTGTTTCTTCTGTTGCCTGCTCCGCTTCTTCTTTAAGAAGATAGGGAGCGGAAGCATCCCTACAGCCGGACAAACACAGTATGGCTAAAACAATGCCAAGCCAAACTCTTTTTTTCATGCGCATAACTCCTTTTCGTAAAACGATTCAGGAGTCCCTCAATGCCATTACTTTATTGTATCGAATTTTGGGCGGGATTACAAGTAGGAAGTTTCATTTAGCAAAAAAAGACTATATCCATTCAGGAAAAGCCACAAAAAATATACCAATATTATTTGAAATTACCCCAAAATAGTATGGCTATTTTGACATATTTGTGTTAGAATTTCTACATAGATTTGTCAGTATTAATAAAAAGGAGGAAATTAGCATGAAACATCGTTTCAAAAAACTATTGGCAATCGTACTCGCTACTTCTCTGTGTATTCCAACATTGCCCACAGAGACTGCGCGGGCGGAAACGGATTCTCCCTCCGATGGAATTTTTTTAACGGATCCAGAAACCATTTCCGCGAATGACAGTTTCAATGAAGGCTGGAAATTCTATCTTGGAGACTCAAACACTGCCCATGAAGTCAATTTCAATGACTACACATGGCAGAATATCCAACTGCCGCACGACTTTAGCATTACACAGGACTTTACCTCAGAAGGCGAAGCGGAAAGCGGTTTCTTACCGGGAGGCACTGGATGGTACCGGAAAAACTTTGCCCTTCCAGAATCCTATGAAGGAAAATCCATTGTATTAAACTTTGACGGCGTTTATAAAGACGCCACAGTATATATAAACGGAGAAAAACTGGGAGAGCATCATTATGGATACACTAATTTTGCTTTTGATCTCTCGGATAAGCTTATCTGTGACAATACCACAGAAAATGTCCTGGCTGTAAAAGTGGTAAACAATCTTCCATCAAGCCGCTGGTACTCAGGAAGCGGCATCTACCGTGATGTAGAATTAATTATCACTGATCCTGTGCATGTTCCAAAAAACGGCACATATGTCACTACGCCGAATCTGGCGACGAGCGCCGGCTCTAACGGCGCAGTGAACATTGACGTAGATGTACAAAACGACAGCGATGCATCTGCCAGCGTCACAATTAAAAACACCATTTATGAAAAAGGTTCTGACACATCTGTTGCCACTATCTCAAAAGATGAAACCATTCCTTCAGGTGAGACAAAAAAGGTGACAACAGAAACCTCTGTTGAGAGCCCAAAACTCTGGTCTACTAAGACCCCGAATTTGTATATTGTCCGCACTGAGATTTTGCAAGGAACCAACGTTTTAGATTCCTATGACACAGAATTTGGATTCAAATGGTTTGAATTTAAAAATAATGAAGGTTTCATATTAAATGGGGAACATGTAAAAATCAATGGCGTATGTATGCATCACGATCAGGGAGCCCTTGGGGCGTCCGCATATTACGATGCCATTTACCGCCAAATGACGATTATGAAAGATATGGGCGTAAACACCATACGCGTGACCCACAATCCGGCGGCAGAAATACTTGTAGATATTTGCAACGAACTTGGACTTTTAGTAATTGAAGAAGCCTTTGACGGCTGGGGGATTCCAAAAAATGGAAACTCAAACGACTTCTCCGTTTACTTTGACCGGAATTTAACCTCTGACAATCATGTGATCGACGGAGATCCTTCCATGACATGGGCGGAATTTGCATTAAAATCCATGGTGAAACGGGACAGAAATGATGCTTCTATTATCCTTTGGTCCTTCGGAAATGAAATACAGGAAGGAACTGGCGGCAATTACGACTGGGCTTCCGCAGTCACTAAAATGCTTCGATGGGTAAAAGAAGTCGACACTGCGCACTTACCTACTTCAGGATCAAATAACAGATCCATTGGCACGACCGGCGTCCCTGCCGTAAACGATTCTATCTTTAAAGATGGGGGAGTGGTTGGATATAACTACGGTGACATAAATTTTATGAATCAGGCAAAAAACACCTATCCCGTAATGCTATGGAGCGAGACTGCATCCGCGGTAAACAGCCGTGGCATTTACACATCACAGGCGAGCCAGGCAAATGCAGACGGCAAATATCACCTGACTTCGTATGATACATCTTCTGTAGGCTGGGGCAAAACAGCCCACGCATCCATGTATCCAACTTTAAGCAATGATTTCATTGCAGGCGAATGTGTCTGGACAGGGTTTGACTATATTGGAGAGCCAACCCCATGGAACGGAACAGGAACAGGCGACGGAGGCCGTGGAGCGATACCAAATAGCAGTTATTTTGGAATCGTAGATACCGCCGGGTTCCCAAAAGATAATTATTATCTTTACCGCAGCCAATGGAACCATGATGCAAACACACTGCATCTCGTAACCGCATGGGATCCAGACAATCAAATGAAAACGAATGGAAAAACACCTGTATGGGTTTATTCCAATGCAGCAAAAGTAGAATTATATCTTGATGATGAATTAATCGGCACAGCTACACGCAAAGATGTTTCCTCAACAACAACTGCCATGGGCCATGTCCGCTACGAATATACAACAACAAGCAATAAGACCGCTGTTTGTGAAACAACTTCCGGCACAGGCGATCAGTCCTTATATTCTGTATTTAACGTTACATATGCAGCAGGAACGATTTCAGCGAAAGCATTTGACGAAAATGGAGCTGACATTACAAGTCAATGCGCAGGAAAAACTTCTGTCACTACGCCAACAAAATCAGGTGGAAAACTTGTAGCTTCTACAGACAAAACCAGCATTGATGCAGATGGAAAAAGCCTTTCCTACATTACAATTGACGTAACAGATGCAGACGGAAATCCAAAAACAACCGCTACAAATGATATCCGTTTTACACTGACAGGAGAAGGTGAAATTTTAGGCGTAGACAATGGCGATCAGGCAACTGTAGATAAATATCAGCAAGCATCCGTTTTAACAAGCGGCTCATCTGCGCATATTAAAGCTTATGCAGGCAAAGCATTAGTTATTGTCCGTTCTACAAAAACAGCGGGAAGCTTTGAAATCAAAGCGGAAGCCGAAGGTCTGACGCCTGCGACTGCTTCTGTAAGCACAAAAGCAGTCGTCAGTGATTCAGAACCTAACCAGATCAAAAACTATACGTTATCGAAACATTGTTATGTTCCGGTAAACTCTGAAGATATTAAAAATAATCTGCCACAAAACATAACTGCTTCTTATACAAAAACAACAGGAACGAAAACTTTAAATATTACTTGGGCAGATTATGATTTAGAGAAACTAAACGAAAAAGGCACGTTTAAAATTTATGGTTATGCCGTAGATTCTGAACTAAACCAAACCATAAGCCTCTCCGTTACAGTCCATGTTTACAAATCCATCATTAATGTACAGAAACATTCTCTCTATACGGAGCCAAATACTGTTCCGACGCTCCCTGCCGTATCCATGACATACGATACAGACGGCGACGAATTTGAGGAATTCCCAATCGAATGGGACACTTCAAATATAACAAACGATTCTTTCGACACAAACGAAGAAATAATTACAATTTCCGGAAAAGTAAATGCGCTTGGAGTTGATTATCCAACACAAGCAGCCGTACGCGTTGCAACGCCTGTTGAAACGCGAATCAATGTGGCGCCAGACCGGGATCACTTAGCAGACAATGGCCCATACAATGATTCACTACCTGCAATTACTGATAAAAACCGCTCTGATACTGGCGGAAGCGCCGGCCGCTGGAGTACATGGGACAAAAAAGACAGTACAGAACGCAATACAAACATTCAAATTACAATGGACTGGGCAACTGCTACGACTACAGACGAAATAGATTTATTCTTCTTTAAACAAACAGATCGGACTGACAGCGTACTCCCAGATGTTGTAAAATTTGAATATGCCTTAAGTTCCAACTATGAAAATGGCAATATCACAGCAAATGAATGGATAGAAATCGAATATGACGATCCTACAAATATTGATGTAAATTCCTATAACGAAACATTAACCACCGTAGGCAAAGCGTATCATTTAAAAGAAATGATTAATCCGCAGGCAATACGCATTACCTTTGAACATCCTGCGAAAACATTTATCGGCTTAAACGAAGTTGAAGTACAGAAGCCAACATACGCCTATAATCCTAAAACCTCCGCTGCTCTCCCGGGAGTAACAATTGGAGAACAGACAGTTACCTTTAATAATACTACAGAATCTTATAATGTAACGATTGAGGCTGACGATTCAGATGAAATCCCGGAAATTACATTTGAAAATCCAGAGAATACCGCTGTTACAATTCTTCCTCTGAGTGATTCTCTGATAAAGATTCTGTCCGTCTCTGAAGACAAACAAAGCGCAAAAACATATACTTTAAATATCACGCGCGTTCATGAACCAGATTGCACATGCGAAATTACCGGAATCACAGTTCATCCGGCGAATCCGCAAATCAATATCAATGCAGATGGAACGAATAACACAGTCACGTTACAGCCATCAGCCACAATCAGCGAGTGCGAAGTAGAAGGACATCCGGATTCTGGCAGTGTAGAATACACTTACGCTGTAGAAAACGCAGGAACTACAAAAGCGACAGTCGACAGCAAGACAGGCGTAGTCACAGCGACAGAAGAAGGCGAAGCCGTAATTAGCGTGACAGCATCCCTTAACGGGAAAACGAAGACTCAAACGGTGACGGTAAACGTTACAAAATTGAATGCAAATTGTACCTGTGAAATTACCGGCCTTACCATTACGCCAGAAGAACCGAAAATTACAATGGATGTCGATGACGAAAGCGGCTCAGTCGATTTAAAGGCAACCGCTTCCAGAAATGACGTATGTCCGGTAGAAGGCCATCTGACAAACGAACCTGTAATTACCTATGAAGTATTAAACGCAGGGACAACAGAAGCCAGTGTAGACAATAAGGGAAAAGTAACGGCGAAGAAAGCAGGCATTGCGACAATCCGCGTAACGGCTTCCTTAAATGGCAAATCGCGTTACGAAGACATTTCTGTAACCGTCAGCAAGAGCGATCCAGACTGTTCCTGCAAAATTGATGGTCTTACTATCGATCCAGCAGAAACAAAAATTGCAATTCCGGCAAATGAAGAAGAAGGAAGCGTAACATTAAATCCGGTGCTTTCCCGCAATGACGATTGTTCTGTAGAGGGACATCCGAATTCCAACAAAGTCACCTATTCTTATCGAGTGGCAGATCCGGGAAGCACAAATGCAACAGTCAATAGCAAAACAGGCGCAGTTACGGCAACAGCGGCGGGATTCGCAAAAATCGAAGTGACTGCTTTATTAGAAAGCGGCGAACCTTATGTTACAATCGTAACGATTACTGTAACGAAACATGATCCGAACTGTACTTGCGAAATTGACGACATTACATTTGACCCTGCTGAACCAAAAATTTCAATTGAAAAAGATGCTACAGAAGGCTCTGTCCAATTAAAACCGACAGCCTCCCTCAAAAATGACGATTGCTCTGTAGAGGGACATCCGGATTCCAACCACATCACTTATACTTTTAAAGTGGAAGAATCAGGCGATACAGGCGCAGAAGTAGATGAAAACGGCAATGTAACGGCAACGGCGGAAGGAACGGCAACGATTAAAGTAACTGCCCTGCTATCCTCGGGCGAACCATACTCGAAAACGATTCAGGTAAAAGTTACAAAAGACACGACTTCCGGAGAAGATACAAAAAAGGGCCCATGGACAATTACGTTAAATGGAAATGGCGCAACGCTTACAAAGAAAAGCATTGCAAACATTAAAGACGGCGCCGCAGCGGCAAAACCGGCAAACCCGACCAGAGCGCACTATACATTTTTAGGCTGGAGCAAATCAGTAAACGGCGCTATCTATAACTGGCAAACTCCGGTTACGGGTAATTTTACGCTATATGCGAAATGGCAGCTTAAGAAATACTATGTAACATTTGATGCAAATGGCGGCACAGGCGCGCCTGCCCGCATTCAAGTCAATGCGCTTTCAAAAGTCAACCCGCCGAAAACAACGCCAACCAAAAAGGGATATAAATTCGTATGCTGGACGTCATCCAAAAACGGAGCCGCTTATAACTGGTCTTCACCCGTAACAAAAGATCTCACGTTATATGCAAAATGGACAGAAGACGCTCCGAAATTTGATGAAACCTCACAAACGACAGACCCGAAAACAAAAATCACGTACAAAGTATCCAATGCCGACAAAAAAACAGCAGTCGTTATGTCGTCAGGAAATAAGAACTTGAAAAAAGTTGAAATCAAAGAAAAAGTTGAAATTAACGGCGTAACCTGTACCATTGTGGAAATTGGTAAAAATGCGTTTAAAGGATGCTCCAGATTAACCGAAGTAAAAATCGGCAAAGGCGTGAAAAAAATCAATAAAAACGCGTTTAACGGCTGTAAAAAGCTAAAGAAAATTACTTTCCAAGGCACAAAAGCCCCATCTGTCAAATCAGGGGCATTCAAAAAGACATCCTCTAAAATGACTGTCAAAGTTCCTAAGAAAATGAAAAGCAGTCAGAAAAAGAAACTTTTAAATGCTCTGAAAAAAGCAGGAATCAACAAAAAAACAAAGATTAAATAATCTAAAAAAAAGGGGCTGTCGCTTTAACGAATGAAAATTCGTGAAGCGGCAGCTTCATTTTA
>CAJUST010000019.1:9393-49327 GCA_910589105.1 uncultured Lachnospiraceae bacterium | reverse complement strand
GCCACTAATCGGTCGAGGGCTTGACCAAGGGGGCTTGTTCTGTGTGGGGTTTTGAAGATATATAAATAATAAGGATAGAGGGGTATAGTTCAGTTGGCAGAACGTTGGTCTCCAAAACCAAATGTCGAGGGTTCAAGTCCTTCTGCCCCTGCTTAGAGATGAAAAAATGTGTGTGAATACTAGTGAGGCATTCACACACATTTTCTTTTCATTGGATTTAATTTAGAGAAGTATTCGATGTTTGTTTTTTAAAAGTTTTGCGCCATTTAAAATGAGCAGGATTCCAGAAGTAACGCCTGTGACTAGAATGCAAATTCCAATGACTAGATTCGAAGCTCCGGAAAATCCCATGGTTTTATATACTTTTTCATCCATAATATAATCCTCCTAAATAGAATATTTTTATTTTATCATTTTTTTTAGAATTATACAAATGAATCTACTTAAAATTTATAATTTTAATAAAATATTCTCAGAATAAAGGTTGAACTCATTGTGTCATTAAGATAAGATATTGTGTAATAAAAATTGAAATTAAGGAAGTGCAGTATGGGCAGATGCAGACAATGTAACGTTGAAATTTTAGATAATACTCTTATATGTCCTTTATGCAAGTGTGTGATTGAACAAGATGCGCAGATGGAAAACGCTTATCCTGATATTCGTTTTCGGGCAAGGAAATTAAATCTGGCGGTTCGTATCTTTTTATTTATCTCCATTTTAATTGAAGCGCTTTTGGTATATTTGAATTATAAATTTTTCGATGGCATTTGGTGGAGCGTGATTAGTGGAGCGGGACTTTCATATATTTATTTTGTGGCAAGGTTTGCAGTTTTAAATGATAATGCGGGTTATCGTTCTAAGTTTTTGCTGTTGACATTTTTTGGGATTCTTTATGTGATATTAATTGATTGTGTGATTGGTTATCATGGCTGGTCAGTAAATTTTGTATTGCCAGGTGGGTTATTATTTGTAGACATTGCGATTCTTTTTGTGATGTTTGTCAACCGCAGGAACTGGCAAAGTTACATTATGCTGGAAATATCCATGATTTTTTTAAGTATGGTTCCACTGCTTTTGATGTGGCTTGACATTGTAACGGAAACGTTTATAAGCGGGCTTGCATTTGCAGCGTCAGTTCTCTTATTTTTAGGTACGTTGATTATAGGGGATAAACGCGCAAGAAATGAATTAAAAAGGCGGTTTCATGTTAGATAATAAGGGGTAGGAATGGCGCAGATAGAGAAAAAAGAGCAAAAAGAACAGGAAGTAAGCATGCAGGGCGCAGTTATGCGGGAATTAATCGCGCGCTTTACCTCTGACCATTTGATAGGGAAAAAATTTAAAAATGGAGAGTTTCGAAAGAAGATGACAGAGCCGCCTTGGAATGTTCCAGATGGATTTGATTTAACGGAATTGCAAATGGAAGAATTTAAGATGGAATGGCTGATGCCAAAACAGCATCATTCAGATAAGGCAATTTTACAGCTTCATGGCGGAGGATATATTGGAAAAATGCGGAACATTTACCGTAATTTCGCTGTGGAATACAGTGGGCTTGGGAATGGTATGCCGGTTCTTACCATTGATTACCGCGTAGCGCCGGAAAATCCCTATCCGGCAGCGCTTGAAGACGCCATTTGCGCTTATCAATGGCTGATTGAAAAAGGATATGATGGAGAACATATTTTTCTGGCTGGAGATTCGGCAGGCGGTGGGCTGGCGTTGGCGCTTGTCATGTATTTAAAAAATCATGGGAAGCAGCTGCCTTGTGGGATAATTGCCATGTCTCCGTGGACAGATCTGACGGCTTCGGGAGAATCTTATCAGACGAATTTTGATAAAGATCCGTTGTTTGGCGGCACAAAAGACAGCATGCTTTATAATCGAGAGTATCTTGGCCTAGAAGACCCGAGAAATCCTTATATTTCTCCATTGTTTGGTGATTTTACCGGATTTCCGCCCATGTTAATTCAGGTGGGATCTTATGAAATGCTGTTGAGTGATTCCAAACTAACTGCAAAAAAAGCAAAAGAACAAGGGGTGAAAGTGCGGCTGCATGTCTATGAGGGAATGTTCCATGTATTTCAAATGGCAATGCAGCATATGCCGGAATCGAGATACGCGTGGAAGGAAATAGGGAAATTTCTGGAGCTTTTGGGAGAATCTGAAATTTAGGTTGACGTGTTTTCTTTCATTTTTTATAATGTTGAATAGTATGAAGGATTTTTCAAATCAGTTGGGATAAAATAGTTACATGCTAATGAGATTTGGATAGATGTCTTAGAACATGGATTGGAGGAAAACATGCGAGAAAATAGAACAATAAAATTTTTAATGGCGCTATGCGTTTGGTGTATGGTTTTTTTGGGAACTGCATATACAGTATTTGGGGCAGGAACATTGACGATTGCCGTATCGTCTGGCACAGTAAAATCAGGAGACACTGTTACTGTCACTGTATACGCTGTGGGAGCGAATCAAACAGAAGTAACAGCGGACATGAATATCACATATGATTCTTCAAAGTTGGAATATGTCAGCAGTTCAGCATCGAATGCTTCTGGCGGCGGCGGAACTGTAAAAGCGAGCGCATCTGATCTTACCATTAAATTTAAAGCGATCGGTTCCGGAGATGCTTATGTAAAGGCGGAAGGACCGACCCTGACTGCGGCAGGCGCGCATATTATGGTATCGGGTTCCGCTGCCTTAAACGATGACGACGATGCGGAAACAGTGATTGATGCGGCAAAATCAGGGGATAATTCGCTTTCTTCCCTTTCTATTTCTTCAGGGACGCTTTCTCCGGCTTTTAAAGGAAGCGTGACGGAATATACGGCAACAGTGGGAGAGAATGTCAATGAAATTACAGTCAGCCCGGTTACGTCAAACAGCAAGGCGGAAATTGTATCCATTACCGGAAATAAAGATCTAAAAAATGGAAAAAACGTGATTGCGGTTGTCGTTAAGGCGGAAAATGGAAATGAAGCGACATATCGCATTACTGTTACGAAAGGCGGCGCAAATACAACTTCTTCAGAAGCTCAAGAGACAAATGAGCCGGAAAAAACGGAAACAAATATAGAAAATCCAAATGAGACGCCTTCCGAAAGCGTGGGAGATAATCAGGTGATAATTGACAATGTGATATATACGATTTCCTCCACTATATCTGATGACGTAATACCGGAAGGGTTTTCAAGGGCGGATTTTGAATATAAAGGCGTTCCATATCAGGGAATTATGTTTGATTCCGGTTATTTGGGCATGTATTATCTCGTAAATGAAGCTGGAGAAGGTAAATTTTTTATTTATGATACAAATAGAGACCGTTTTTATCCATTTGTAAAACTGCAAAGCGGAGATCATTTCATAATTTTAATGGTAGTGCCAAATGGGGTCATTCCTCCTGACAATTATGAAGAAACCACTTTGACTATTGGAGAGGTGCCGAATATATCAGCGTATCAATATGCCGGGGGAGAGGATAAAGAAATTGTTAAAATAGAAGATGAATCTGGAGAGACAACGTCTAATGACACGTCAGACTTTTATATTTTTTATGGAATGGATGCGACTGGGATATCCTGTTGGTATCAATATGACGTCAAACAGGGGACGTATCAGCGGTTTAACGAAGAAGCGGTAACAGCAGGAAGTCCTTCTGAAGATTATGAAGCTCTTTCGAAGTCTTATAATGAATTAAATGAACGGCAGAAAAAGACAAAAGCAAAAGACCGCAGGTTAATTGCCGTCCTGATTTTTGTGTCCGTTGTATTGTTGATTCTCATTGTAAACCTGATTTTGAAAATCAGGGATTTAAAGACAGAGGATTATGAGGAGGAAGAAGAAAAGCCGGCAGGGACAGCGAAAAAGACGAAAACTGCAAAGAGCGTAAGGAATACAAAGAAGGCAAAACCGGTAAAGAAGACTCAGCCCGTGAAAAAAACGTATCAAAAGATAGAAAAAACGAAAGAAGATACGGATTTTTATGAAGATGACGATGATTTTATGGATGAATTTGAAGAAGAACCGGTTATATTAGGAAGAAGATCGAAGAAAAAAGAACCGCCGGTGAAAACTCTGCCTGTAGAGGATACGGAAATTATAGCAGAGGATGAAGACGATGACTTAGAATTTTTGGATTTAAACGATTTGTAAAAAAAGGGTGGAATTATGCAGAGATCATTCACAAGTAAAGCGCAAAAAGCGTTAAAACTGGCTGAAAAAGCCTCAAAATCCATGCGGCATAATTATATCGGCACGGAACATTTACTGCTTGGATTACTAAGAGAAGGTACGGGTGTTGCTGCAAATGTCCTGATGGAAAATGGAGTAGACGTCAATCATTTGCTAGAGCTGATAGAAAATTTAATTGCGCCGTCAGGACAGACGGCAGTTATTGACGCGGACGGCTGGACTCCGAGGTCGGAGCAGATTTTAGAAAGCGCCAAGCGGGAAGCGGAGCGTTTTTCCAGCAGGCAGATCGGCACAGAGCATTTGTTAATTGCGATGATAAAAGAAACGGAATGCGCGGCGTCGAGGCTGATGAATACGTTAAATGTCAATTTGCAAAAACTGTATGTGGATACATTGGTTGCCATGGGAGAAGATGGAAACCTGTATAGGGAAGATTTTTTAAATGGGAAGCCAAACAAGCGGAAAAGTTCTACGGGAACTCCGATGCTGGATCAGTATGCAAGGGATTTGACAAAACTGGCGTTAGAGAAGAAATTAGATCAGGTAATTGGAAGGGATTCGGAGATCCAGAGAGTGATTCAGATTTTAAGCAGGCGGAGCAAAAACAATCCCTGCTTGATTGGTGAGCCGGGCGTTGGGAAGACAGCGATTGTAGAGGGGCTTGCGCAGCGTATCGCGCTTGGGCTTGTTCCAGATACGGTAGCGGAAAAAAGAGTCGTGACGCTGGATTTGGCAGGTATGGTGGCAGGCTCGAAATACCGCGGCGAGTTTGAAGAAAGAATTAAAAAGGTGATCCGTGAAGTGATACAGTCAGGAAATATCCTACTGTTTATTGATGAAATCCATACATTAATTGGAGCGGGCGGCGCGGAAGGGGCGATTGATGCATCGAATATTTTAAAACCTTCGCTGGCGCGTGGGGAAATCCAGTTAATCGGAGCTACGACGATTACGGAGTACCGGAAGTATATTGAAAAAGACGCCGCGCTTGAGCGGCGGTTTCAGCCGGTGAATGTAGAAGAACCGGACAGGGAACAGACGATAGAAATTTTAAAAGGGCTGCGGGATCATTATGAGTACCATCATCGCGTGATGATATTGGATGATGGAATTGAAGCGGCGGTAGATTTATCAATCCGTTATATGAACGACCGTTTTTTACCGGATAAGGCGATAGACTTAATGGACGAAGCGGCGTCGAAAGTGAAGCTTAACAGTTTTCAAACGCCGAAAAACATTACAGAGTTAGAGAGGCAGTTGGCGGAATATAATACTGCGATAGAACAGGCATTAGTGAAAAACCATGTGGAAGAAGCGGCCCAAATTAATAAAAAGCAACAGGAAATAGAGCAGAAGTATGAAAAGCTTCTGAAAAAATACCGGAAAGAAGCCAGCAAAAAGATACCGGTTGTTGGAGCGGAAGCAATGGCGGACATTGTATCGGAGCAGACGAAAATTCCGGTGAAAAAGCTGGAAGAAGGAGAAGCCGTAAGGCTCCGCCGCTTAGAAAAAATTCTGCGTAAACGCGTGATTGGGCAGGAAGAAGCGGTCGGCGCGATTGCAAAAGCGGTAAAGCGCGGCAGAGTAGGGTTAAAAGATCCAGAACGTCCGATTGGCTCCTTTTTGTTTTTAGGGCCGACAGGCGTAGGGAAAACAGAGATTACAAAAGCGCTTGCAGAGGCGATGTTTGGGAATGAAGAAGCGATGATACGGGTGGATATGTCGGAATATATGGAACGGCACAGCGTATCAAAGATGATTGGCTCTCCGCCGGGCTATGTGGGATATGATGAAGGCGGGCAGCTTTCAGAAAAAGTGCGCAGGAATCCATATTCCGTCATTCTTTTCGACGAAATAGAAAAAGCGCATCCAGATGTCTTTAATATTTTGCTTCAGGTATTAGACGATGGGCATATTACCGATGCGCAGGGTAGAAAGGTCAACTTTAAGAATACAATTATTATCATGACTTCCAATGCCGGAGCGCAGGCGATAATCTCGCCGAAAAAGCTGGGATTTGGAGTGTTAGAAGATGAAAAGCAAAATTACGATCGTATGAAAGAAGGCGTGATGGAGGAGGTAAAGCGGATCTTTAAGCCGGAATTTTTAAACCGAATTGATGAGACGATTGTATTCCGTTCATTGGATAAAAACGACATGAAAAAAATCGTGACGCTGTTGTCAAAGAATCTTGTGGAACGCTGTAGTAAGCAGATGGATATTTCTCTTTCCATTAAGGATTCCGTGAAAAATTATATTGTCGAGTCTTCTTTTGATCCGAAGTATGGGGCAAGGCCTTTGCGGCGGAAAATTCAAAATGTGATAGAGGATGCTTTGGCAGAGGAAATTTTAAATGGCAACATAAAAGCCGGAGATATGGTGGATGTCGGCATCCGTGGAGAACAGGCGCGTTTTTCTGTGGCGAATCAGTAAATACCGCTGGAAAAATTGAAAAAAATATTATATAATAATGCTAGAAAATGATAGAAGCGCATTAGCGCTGCACAGGAGGATAAAAATGTCTGTAATTAGTGAATTGATTCGCAGTGAATCAGATGGAACAGTAAGTTTTGGGGATTATAGCCTTCCGGCAAAAGCGAAACTGGATAATTTTGCCCATACTGGGGATTTGTATAAAGTAAAGACATACAAGGACATTACGAAGTTAGAGCGTAATGGCATGTTTGTGTATGAGTCTGTGCCGGGTACGGCGGTCAGTGGATTTTGCGCAGATGAGGGAGCCGTTCGTTTTCAGGTGGAAGGGCCAAACGATGCGCAGATTACTCTGGAATTAGAAGCTGGGACAGAGTATGATATTTTGATTAACCATGCGGATGCCGGCGCGATGAAAACGAACCTTGGCGGGAAGTTGAGCATTAGCGTAGAGTTAGATGGAGAGAATCCGGTTTCAGTTGAGATAAAAAAGAAGTGATATGGCAAAAGAAAAAGTAATTTTTTATTGTCAGTCATGCGGGGCGGAGTCTTCAAAATGGATGGGACAGTGTCCGGCATGTAAAGAGTGGAATACCTTTGTGGAAGAAGTTGTTTCTGCAAAAAAAGGGGTTCGGTCCGGCGTCAAGAATGCAAATCAGGCGAAACAGGCGAAAGTGACAAAGTTAAGGGATATAGAAACGGCGGACAATGCGCGTATTTCGACTCAGATAGCGGAGTTAGACAGAGTGTTGGGCGGCGGAATTGTGCCGGGTTCCATGACGCTTGTGGGCGGAGATCCGGGGATTGGAAAATCGACGCTTTTGCTTCAGGTCTGTAGGAATTTGGCGAACAGCGGAAAAAAGATATTATATGTTTCCGGTGAAGAATCGTTGCAGCAGATTAAAATACGGGCGGAGCGGATTGGAGAATTTGAAGATACGCTTCTGTTGCTCTGTGAGACAAATTTAGATCTTATTGGGGAAATTGTAAAGCGTGAGCTTCCGCAGATTGTTGTCATTGATTCCATTCAGACAATGTACAATGAAAGCGTTTCGTCCGCGCCGGGGAGCGTCTCGCAGGTCAGGGAGTCGACGGCAAGCCTGCTTCAAATGGCGAAAGGATATGGCATTGCGTTTTTTATCATAGGCCATGTGACGAAAGAAGGCGTTGTGGCGGGACCGCGTGTGTTGGAGCATATGGTGGACACGGTGCTTTATTTTGAAGGCGACCGCCATGCGGCTTATCGGATATTGCGCGGAGTTAAGAACCGTTTTGGCTCTACGAATGAGATTGGCGTATTTGAAATGCGTTCCTTTGGTTTAGAGGAAGTGAAAAACCCGTCAGAATTTATGCTGGGCGGGAAGCCGGAAGGCGCAAGCGGTTCTGTGGTGGCGTGTTCGATGGAAGGCAGCAGGCCGATACTTTTAGAAGTTCAGGCGCTTGTCTGCCGCACGAATTTTGGAATGCCAAGGCGGACGGCTGCGGGGACGGATTTTAACCGCGTGAATCTTTTGATGGCGGTGATTGAGAAGCGTTTAGGGTTGTCGATGGGAAACTGTGATGCCTATGTCAATATTGCCGGAGGGATCCGCATGAATGAGCCGGCGATTGATTTAGGAATTGTGCTGGCGCTGACGTCAAGTTATAAGAACCGCCCGATTGAGGAAAAGACGATTTGTTTTGGAGAAGTCGGGTTAAGCGGAGAAGTGCGGGCGGTGAATATGGCGGAACAGAGAGTCCTTGAGGCGAAAAAGCTAGGATTTACAACGTGTATACTTCCGGAAGTGAGTAAATCCGCTTTGCCTGAAATAGATGGGATTCGTTTTATTGGTGTGAAAAGCGTAAAAGATGCGGTTCATTTCGCAGTATAATAGTGGATAAAATCCCACATGCCTAATATGTGACAGGCGTGTGGGATTTTTTGCCGTATTGTATAAAGAAGATGCTTGCCGTATTGTATCAAAGCGTGTATAATAAGGACGGTATAGGTAATTGCGAAATTTATAGCTCTAAACTGGTATGTTTGGCATGGGAACAGGCGTTAGTGATTGGAATAAGCATAATGCCTTTGTATGAGACACTTAACTTGCAGTAAGGGACGGAGCGAAATTAGGACTAATAAAGTCTGGTATCTATTTGGGTTTCGGAGTTTCGCAATTACCTAAATTCGCGGCAATAAAAGAATTAGGAGGAAAGCAATGAAAAGAAAAACGCTTGTTGTATTAGGAATGCTGTTTAGTTTATCGGTTGCTGCATGTGGGGGCAAACCGGATTCAGAAGTGAAAGAGGATACGGCTGTCGTAAATCAGAGTGAAACACAGAAAGAAGACACTCAAGCGCAGACGGAGCAGATAGAGACGGAAAGCGAAACAGAAGAAGTTCCGGAAGTAATTCATGCTGTCGGTGAAATGGTTCAGTTAAAGCATTGGGAAATTACGGTTACGAATATTCAGGCTGCGGATCAGATCACATCTGATATATGGGAATTTACCCCGAGTGGGGAAGGGAATAAATTTGCCCAAGTTTCTGTAACGGTAAATAATAAAGGAACGGAATCGGACACTTTTTTACCCTCTTTAGTATATAATGACGACGTTATGGCGACGATCGTTTATGGAGATGAGGAGTTTACCCAGACCCAGTTATTAAATTATGACAAAGATTTAGCGACGGAAAGCATAGATGCCGGAGCATCAATGGAAGGCGAGATGATATTTGAAATACCGGAAGCCGTTGCTTCGGCCACTGATGAGCTTTTGCTTCAATTTCAATCCGGCGATGAAATAGTAAGCTATAAGCTTCGGTAAGATATGTTTCGTTTTCTCTTTTGCAGGTTTCTGGCTGCATAGCCGGTTGTAGAGAGCGGCTTTACGTTATGCGGCGTTTTTGCTATAATAGATAAGCAATGCGTTTTTGCAGGCGGAAATCTGACAGATATTGGAAAGAAGATATGAGAACAGATAAAAGGCTGTAACACAATGCGTTTACAGTCTTTTTCTTTTAGGAGATGCATATGGATTATTATATTCTTACGCTGTTTCCCGAAATGGTCATTCAGGGGCTGAATGCCAGTATTATTGGAAGGGCAAAAGAAAAAGGAATTTTGAATATAGAAGCGGTAAATATCAGGGATTACACAAAGGACAGGCATCAGAAAGTGGACGATTATCCTTATGGGGGCGGCGCGGGCATGGTGATTCAGGCCCAGCCGGTGTATGATGCGTTCCTTGCAGTAAAAGAGCGGATCGGCTTTCCGCCAAGGACAATTTATGTCACGCCTCAGGGAAAGACATTTACACAGGAGATGGCAAAGGAATTTGCAAAGGAAGATGTTTTGGTGTTCCTATGCGGGCATTATGAAGGCGTCGATGAACGCGCGCTTGAAGAAACTGTGACGGATTATGTGTCGATTGGGGATTATGTTTTAACGGGAGGAGAGCTTCCGGCAATGGTCATGATTGATGCGATTTCGCGTATGGTGCCTGATGTTTTGACAAATGAAGCTTCCGGCATGTTTGAATCCTTTGAAGGAAACCTGTTAGAATATCCGCAGTATTCAAGACCATATGAATGGAATGGGAAAACGGTTCCAGAGGCGTTATTATCCGGCGATCATCAGAAAATTGCGAACTGGCGCAGAGAGCAGTCGATCCTTCGGACAAAAAAACGCAGGCCGGATCTTTTGGCTCAGGCGGATTTGACGATTCGGGAGAAGGCAGTGTATCAGGTATATGAGATTGGAAAAAAAGATTGACGGGGCAGTTTATTACAGGGAGTGTCCAAAATTAGATTTGGCTTGTGGACGCGTCTTAACGAAAAAACTGCTGCAACAGGGATTTTTGGATTTTTTTGGCGTGGAATACTTGGAGGGGCAAGTGGGGCGCGCATCTGGCGGGAAGCCTTACTATGGCGGATTTTTGGATTGCGCGTTTAATGTCAGCCATTGCAAATCCGGCGCAGTGGCGGCTGTGTCGAAGTTTCAGATTGGCGTAGACGTAGAGAGTTTACGCCGCATAAACAGCCGGACAGTCCGAAGCTGCTGTAACAGGGAAGAATGCGTTTTTGTGTTTGGCAAACCGGATCTGGAGACACATTGTGGAAGCGTTTTGACTGCGCAGGAGACAAAACGTTTTTTAAAACTTTGGACTTTAAAAGAGAGTTATGTAAAAATGACGGGGGAAGGGTTAAGGCATCCGCTTCGTGAAGTTTGTTTTGACGTGGCGGATTTAAAGAATCAGCGGGAAGGGACAGTTTACAGGATAAAAGGGAATGACGCCTGCAGCAGTTCTTTCCTGCTTTTGACAGAGAATTTATGGATTGCGCTGACCGTGTGTTCTGGGAAAAATGCGGAGTCTGTTAATTTTCGGTGGAACCCAGTCACTTAAACAGTAGGAGGCGGTTGGATGAAATCTTCCAAAAAAGCATTTTTGCTGGCTCTCATCGTATTATTAGCCGTTGTCGGGATTGGAATTTCCCAACAGGCAAAAGGCGTGTCTGCGCCAAACGCAAAAGAGCCAGAAAAACAAAGTGAAAAGAAGGCGCTGCAGGACAAAGGACAAAAACATCGGTTTGATGCGATAGAAAACAGTCCTATTTCCGGACAATTAGCGGAACAGGCAGAGGCGGAAACAAAACATGCGTCTTATGGAAGCAGATTTATATCAGAGATGTTTGAGAAAAGCAGTTTGGACAATACATGGCTGTTTGGGGGAGGGGCAGAGACTCAGGGACGGTTTGCGGAACTGGGCGGAATCCGAAGTTATATCGGGCATTTTGAAGAATATGTCCGCTGGGTGAAACGCGTGGACGATGAATTATATGGAATGCAGCGCTATACAGTAAATGCCGGGAAAGAGGGGCAGGATGCCGCAGAATTTGCCGGAAGGCTTGAGGATTTAATTGAAAAGACAGATCCAAAGGCAGTCTCATATTTGGTTGGGCAGGAGGATTACCGTCAGGGGAGTTCAGGGATTTTGGCATTCCAAACAGCGATTTCTAAAATCATTGAAATTTCTTTGCAGATGCGTGAGGGACAGGGATTTGTCGTTATACAGCTTCCCCATGCCGCGCAGGCGCAGTTTTCACAAGACGCTTCACTTTATGCCAAAGCGGCAAAAGATGCGTTTGAAGAGGCGGCAGCGGCAGATGGAAAAGCGGCGGAACGTATGTTGTTAGTCGATCATGCTAGCGGTTTGGATCAGGAAAATTTTGTCAGCTCTATGCTGACGGGAGAAGGGTATCTTAATGCAGAAGGGCATTATGAAATAGCGAAACAGTTTACGCAGGCGGTGTATGGCTCCATTGAGGGATTTCCTTCTATTTCCGGTTCTTGGCAGGCGGAGCCTGCGCCTGTTTTGTACCCAGATATATTGCCGGAAGTAAAGGCCTCGGCGGACAGCCTGACTGTTTTTGTTCCGGATTATCCAAAGGAGGCAGGGTTTCGGTATACGCTGTCTGTTGACGGGGTTTTGATTTCGGCTTTGGCGTCTGGGAATCCGTTTACGGTGGAGCATCTGCCTTCCGGAAAGGAGTATGAGCTTTTGCTTTGGTCGGCAGACGGTTCGGCGCAGTTTATAAGGGCGGCAGGAAAAATTGCTCCTCTTGAAATGGCAAAAGAACCGCCTTTGTCTTCGTTACAGCAGTCCATACGGCAGATGGCATCTGAAAAGAGCTGTTCTCTTACATGGCTTTTTATGGGGGATTCCATTACACATGCTGCGGCGCATACAAAAGGGTATGACGGCGTGGCGCAGCTTTTTGAGAAGTATGTCAAAGAAGATTTAGGCAGGACAGAGGATCTAGTGATTAATACGAGCGTGTCAGGAGCTACGGCGGAACGGACATTAGAGCATATCGAACAACGTATGGTGAAATACTGCCCAGACATTGTATTTTTGATGCTTGGGACGAATGACTCGATGTATTCCGACATTTATTCAGGGTATCAGGAGAATTTAAAAGGAATCGTGGAAAAAATCCGCTCAGTAAATTCGGAAGCGGTCATTGTATTTCGCAGTCCTGTCCCTGCGAGCGGGGAATATGCAGAAGATGCGGCTGGGGAAGATGGATCTGTGGCGCGTATGGAAAGAGTTGCAAAAGAAGATGGGAATATTTTGTTTATAGACCAGTATACGGAGTGGAATAAGGAGACAAGCGCATATTCTTATTTATTTGATGCTGCGCATTATTTTGGGGACGGGGGATTGCATCCGGGAGCGGCAGGGCATGTGAGAATGGCGGCGCAGTTAATCCGGGAGTGCGGGCTTTTTACGAATACAAAGATTGCAAACCTATCCTATGCGTTTTCTTATATTCAGTCCAATAGTAAAGTTACGCCGGAAGTTCGGGTTTCAGGGAGCAAAGATACGGTAACGGTGCCAAAGCGTCCTCTTGAATCTGCATTTATTAACTCAGGCGGGCTTGGCGGGTTGACAGCAGTTTTAACGGATTCTTCTGGAAAGACTTATACAAAAAGCATAGATCCAGACGAGAGCCAAGTCCGTATTTCAGGTTTGCCGACAGATCGGTATACATTGAAAGTGACGGCGAAATTAAAGGGAAATTCCCCAAAGATTGTGACCTTTGCGGAACAGGAAGTGGATTTACATACAGGGGAAACGGTTCGTTTGAATGAGGAGGAAGCCGAATCGGAAGAACGGGAGACGAAAGAAGATGGGACGCAGACGGAGGCAGACAGGAAGGAACAGAAGGAAGATACGTTTGAGAGCGGAAAATTCATCTACAAAACAGTCAGTGAAACGGAACTTACGGCAGAACTGGTTATGCCGAAAAATAAGAATTTGAAAAAGGCGGACATTCCAGATACGGTTTCATGGGAGAAACGGCAGTACCGCGTGGTTTCAATAGCGGAATCTGCGTTTTTGAACCAGAAAAAACTGACGGATGCAGTAATTGGAAAAAATGTTCTTTCGATTGGAAAGAAAGCGTTTGCGGGATGCAGCCAGTTGAAGCAGATTAAAATACAGGGCAGTCATCTGCAAAGAGTTGGGAATCAGGCGTTTTTGGGAATTTCGAAAAAAGCTGTCGTGTCTGTTCCTGCGAAAAAGTATCAAGAGTATGTGAAGCTATTGGCGAATAAAGGGTTTCGTAATACGGTAAAATTCCGCAAGAAAGAGTAAGGACAGAGGAAAAAACTATATGACGCTGTTTTAAGCGGTGAGGGTGGAAGGCTGTATGTCCAGTCAGTGAAGGCGGAAGACTTGTGTGTCTGGTCGTGATTGCGGAAGATCTGTATGTCCGGTTGGCAAGAAGCCGTCTGGGTTAAAGCGTTATTTTGGCTTAAACCCAGACGGCGTTTATTTTTATTTTATAAAACGTTCCAGAAAACGTATACAGCTATAGAATCCCATGGCGATTATACATAGTATGAAAATGGAAAGGATTACCCAGTCTAGTTTAAAAACCTGACTGCCATAAATAATAAGATACCCAAGGCCACGTTTTGCGGCAATAAATTCTCCGATAATAACGCCGACTAAGCATAGCCCGATATTGGATTTCATCAGGCCGATAAGGTTGGCGCGGTTGGCGGGAAGAATTACTTTAAACAGAGCTTGGCTTTTATTCCCTCCTAAGGTTTGGATAAGCTTTATCTTTTCTTCGTCTACTTCGTGAAAGCCGATGTAGAGATTTAAAATTGTGCCGAAGATGGCGACAGACATTCCGGTAAGTATAATGGTTTTGTAGTTGGCGCCGAGCCAGACGATGAGCAGGGGGGCGAGGGCGGATTTGGGCAGGCTGTTTAAAACGACTAAGTAAGGGTCTAGGGTTTCCGTCAGGCTTTGGCTGAACCAGAGCAGTATTGTAATGACAAGTGAAAAGAGCATGACGAGGAAAAAACTGGCAATTGTTTCAAACAGCGTGATGCCGATATGGCAAAACAGGGTATTTTCAGTTGTCATTTGATAGAAACAGGCGCCGAGTTTGGAAGGGCTGCTGAATATAAAATCGTCAATCCAGCCTGCGCGCGCGCCAAATTCCCAAAGCCCTAAAAAGAGCAAAAGAATGCAAATGCGGTAGAACTGGATTTTGAGTTTATGGAATTTATGGGAACGCAGATAAGCGGTCTGCGCGGCCGAGACAGTGTTAGGGTTGTGGCTCATTTGGGTTTAACTCCTTCCATATCTGATTGAAGTATGTTTGAAATTCGCTTGTGTTCCTCCGCTCAAATGGGGAGAGCTCTTTTGGAAATTCAGTGGGGATAATCGTTTTTATTTTTGCCGGAAGCGGGGACAGTACAAGAATGCGGTCGCCTAAGCTTACGGCTTCCGATAAGTCGTGCGTAACCAGAATAGCTGTTTTTCTTGATTTTTTGATAATGCTTCCAATGTCGTCCCCCACTTTCAGCCTTGTCTGGTAGTCTAAAGCGGAAAATGGTTCATCTAAGAGCATTAGATCCGGATGCAAAAGCAGAGTGCGGATTAAAGCGGCGCGCTGGCGCATTCCTCCGGAAAGCTGGGAAGGTTTTGCATCTCTAAACGGATACAGGCCATAGAGTTTTAGCAGATGGTCTGCTTCGGTCAATGCTTCGTCCGTGATTTTTTTCTGTATTTCAAGACCTAAGAGGATATTTTTTTTGACGCTTCTCCACTCGAATAAATGGTCGCGTTGAAGCATATAGCCGATCCGGCAGCGGCTTTTGTCAGAAACGGGCGCGCCTTTAAAATAGATATTGCCGGATTCCGGTTTTAAAAGCCCGCATAACAGGGAGAGGAGCGTGGATTTTCCGCATCCGGAAGGGCCTACGATGCTGACAAATTCCCCTTCGTCTACATGGAAATGGATATCGCATAATGCGGGAGTCTCTCCCTGTAGGGTATGATATGTATAATTGACATGGCTGCAGATAATTGTAGGTTCCATGAAATTTCCTGCCTTTTTCCTAGATACTCTAGTTTATGTCGGTTGCTATTTTTTGACACTTGGGTTAAAATATTGAGGGCATGGAAAGGAAGGGGAGTATGGCACAAAATTATCAAAAAGAGTTAGAACGGACGTTGTCTGGCTTTTTGCAGGATCAGCCGCCAAAGCGCCTGCTTTTGCATAGCTGCTGCGCGCCATGCAGTTCTTATGTGATAGAATATCTTTCTTCTTATTTTTCAATTACAGTGTTTTATTATAACCCCAATATTTATCCGGAGCAGGAATATGGCAAACGGGCAGAAGAACAAAGAGAGTTTATTAGGCGTTTTCCGGCAAAATATCCGGCGCAGTTTTTATATGGGGAATTTGAACCGGAGCGGTTTTATGAAGCGGTAAAAGGATTAGAGAGGGAAAAGGAGGGCGGGGAACGTTGTTTTTGCTGTTACCGGCTAAGGCTTGAGGAAACGGCGAAAATGGCAAAGCGTCTTGGCATGGATTATTTTACGACGACGCTGTCTATCAGCCCTTTAAAACAGGCTGTAAAATTAAATGAGATCGGGGAAGCGCTTTCGGAAGAATATGGCATTCCTTATCTTGTCTCGGATTTTAAGAAAAAAAATGGGTATAAACGTTCAGTGGAATTGTCAAAGGAATATGGACTGTACCGTCAGGACTATTGCGGCTGCATATTTTCTAACATGGAACGGGAACGGCAAAAGGAAAGGAGCAATTAATTATGGCACAATTATGGGGAGGACGCTTTACGAAGGAAACGGATGCGCTTGCCTATGCGTTTAACGCATCGATTTCTTATGACAAAAAACTATATAAACAGGATATTGCAGGCAGTAAGGCGCATGCCGCGATGTTGGGGAAACAGGGAATTTTGACGGAGGAGGAGACGAAACAGATCCTTGCGGCGCTAGATGAGATTTTGGAGGACGTTTCATCTGGGAAGCTTGAAATTACGGAGGAGCATGAGGATATTCATAGCTTTGTGGAAGCGGTTTTAATTCAGAGGTTAGGGGACGCCGGAAAGAAACTGCATACTGGAAGAAGCAGAAACGATCAAGTGGCGCTTGATATGCGTCTTTATATTCGGGAAGAAGCGGTGGAACTGGATCGTTTATTAAGAAAGCTTTTGGAAACGCTTTTAAAGATTATGGAAACACATACCAAAACGATCCTTCCGGGATTTACGCATTTGCAGAAAGCGCAGCCAATTACGCTTTCGCATCATATGGGCGCTTATTTTGAGATGTTTAAGCGGGACAGGCAGAGGCTTTTTGATTTGTACGAGCGTATGAATTACTGCCCGCTTGGCTCTGGCGCGCTCGCGGGCACGACGTTTCCGTTGGACAGAGAATATACGGCAAAGGCATTAGGGTTTTATGGGCCGACGCTAAACAGTATGGACGGCGTTTCGGACAGGGATTATTTAATCGAGCTTTTGTCGGCGCTTTCTATGGTTATGATGCATTTAAGCCGGTTTTCTGAGGAAATTATTATCTGGAATACCAATGAATACCAATTTGTGGAAATTGACGATGCGTATAGTACGGGAAGCAGCATTATGCCGCAGAAAAAAAATCCAGACATTGCGGAGCTTACGCGTGGGAAAACGGGACGGGTGTATGGAGCTTTGATTTCTTTGCTTACTACAATGAAAAGTCTGCCGCTTGCATATAATAAAGATATGCAGGAGGATAAAGAGCTGACGTTTGATGCGGTTGATACGGCAAAGGGCTGCCTTGCATTGTTTGAAGGAATGCTGTCTTCCATGAAGTTTTTGGAAGAAAATATGAAAAAAAGCGCAAGCCGTGGGTTTACGAATGCTACGGATGCGGCGGATTATCTGGTGAATCATGGGGTTCCGTTCCGCGATGCGCATGGAATTATCGGCCGGATTGTGCTGTATTGCGTGGAAAAAGGAATTGCGGTGGAAGATATGTCTTTAGAGGAGTTAAGAAGGTTTTCTGATTGTTTTAAAGAAGATATATTTGAAGCGGTTTCCATGGAGGCCTGCGTCAATAAACGTCTGACAATCGGCGCGCCTGCAAAGGAAGCAATGGAAGCGGCAATAAAAAAAGAAAAAGAATATTTGGAACAAAATCCGCAGATTGGCATATGTGTATAAGATTATAAGGAATGGGCGGTCATTTTTTGATAATTTGTGAATTGTTTTTTTGCGGGAAATGACCTAACATAAACATAGTATTTTTTGATAGAAAGCAGAGGAGAAACGTATGGATAAGAAGTTAAAAGCAGGTATTTTAGGCGGGACCGGAATGGTTGGGCAGAGGTTTATTGCCCTTTTGGAAAACCATCCGTGGATTGAAGTGACGACGATTGCGGCAAGCCCAAGGAGCGCGGGAAAGACGTATGAAGAAGCGGTGGGCGGCCGCTGGAAAATGGATACGCCGATGCCAAAAGCCGTAAAATCCATAATTGTAAAAAATGTGAATGAGATAGATGACGTTGCATCCGGCGTTGATTTTGTTTTTTCCGCGGTGGATATGACGAAGGAGGAAATCCGCAAAATAGAAGAAGCGTATGCGAAAACGGAAACGCCGGTGGTTTCGAATAACAGCGCGCATCGCTGGACGCCGGACGTGCCGATGGTGATACCGGAGGTAAACCCGGAACATATGGACGTGATTGCTTCCCAGAAGAAAAGGCTTGGGACGAGCCGTGGCTTTATTGCGGTAAAACCGAATTGTTCCATTCAAAGTTACGCGCCGGTTCTTGCGGCGTGGAAGGAATTTGAGCCGTATGAGGTTGTGGCTTCGACGTATCAGGCGATTTCCGGCGCAGGGAAGACGTTTGCGGACTGGCCGGAGATGGAAGGGAATATTATTCCGTATATTGGCGGGGAGGAGGAAAAGAGCGAGAAGGAGCCGCTTCGTATTTTTGGAGAGGTAAAAGACGGCGTGATTGTTCCGGCAGAGGAACCGTTGATTGCCTGCCAGTGTATCCGCGTCCCAGTGTTAAATGGGCATACGGCGACGGTATCGGTGAAGTTTCGGAAGAACCCGTCAAAGGAACAGTTGGTTGAAGCGCTTCGGAAGTTTCGGGGACTGCCTCAGGAGTTGTCACTGCCTAGCGCGCCGAAGCAGTTTATCCAGTATCTGGAGGAGGATAACAGGCCTCAGGTGTCTTTAGATGTGGATTTTGAAAACGGCATGGGAATTTCGGTCGGAAGGTTGAGGGAAGATACGATTTATGATTGGAAGTTTGTCGGTCTGTCCCATAATACGGTGCGCGGCGCCGCGGGCGGGGCTTTGCTTTGCGCGGAGTTGCTGCGGGCGAAGGGGTTTATTGAGAGGAAGTAAATTTGTGTGATATTTTATTGGGATACGCTATAATACCTATTGACAAACTAGGTATTATAGCGTATTCTTTGTTTAAGAAAAGGAATAGGCTAGGTTAAGCAAGAAAGGAGATTACGATGAGTGGTTATAGGTTTGAAACGTTACAGCTTCATGTAGGGCAGGAGGAGCCAGACCCGGCGACGGATGCGAGGGCGGTTCCGATTTATCAGACGGCTTCGTATGTGTTTCGGGATTGCGCGCATGCGGCGGCTAGGTTTAATCTTTCGGATGCAGGGAATATTTATGGGCGTTTGACAAATTCGACGCAGGAAGTGTTGGAAAAGAGGATTGCCGCATTGGAAGGCGGGGTGGCGGCGCTGGCGTTAGCTTCTGGGGCGGCGGCGGTGACGTATACGCTTCAGGCGCTTGCGGCTTGCGGCGGGCATATTGTGTCGCAGAAAACGATTTATGGCGGGAGTTATAATTTGTTGGAGCATACGCTGCCGCAGTTTGGCATTACGGCTTCCTTTGTGGATATTCATAATCCCCAGGAAGTGGAAGCGGCGATTACGGAGCAGACACGGGCGGTTTATTTGGAGACTTTGGGGAATCCGAACAGTGATATACCGGATATTGATGCGATTGCGCAGATTACGCACAGGCATGGGATTCCTTTGGTGATAGACAATACGTTTGGCACGCCTTATCTGATCCGTCCGATAGAGCATGGCGCGGATATTGTGGTTCATTCCGCGACGAAATTTATTGGGGGACATGGAACGGCTCTCGGAGGGATTATTGTGGATTCTGGGAAGTTTGACTGGAAGGCGTCTGGGAAGTTTCCTTGGATTTCGGAGGCGAATCCGTGTTATCATGGGACGTCTTTTGTGGATGCGGCAAAAGAGGCGGCTTTTGTGACGTATGTCCGCGCGATTTTGCTCCGTGACATGGGAGCCGCAATTTCTCCGTTTCATGCGTTTTTGCTTTTGCAGGGAGTGGAGACGCTTTCTCTGCGTTTGGAACGGCATGTGGAAAATACGAAGAAGACAGTGGAGTTTTTGGCTGGGCATCCGCTTGTAGAGAGGGTGAATCATCCGTCGCTTCCTATGCATCCGGATCATGCGTTGTATGAGAAGTATTTCCCGGAAGGGGGAGGTTCGATTTTTACGTTTGACATTAAGGGAGGGGAAAAGGAAGCGCATCGGTTTATTGATCATTTGCAGGTTTTTTCTTTGCTTGCAAATGTGGCGGACGTGAAAAGCCTTGTGATTCATCCGGCGACGACGACGCATTCCCAGTTGACGAAAGAGGAGCTTTTAGAGCAGAATATCCATGCGAATACGATCCGGCTTTCGATTGGGACGGAACATATCGAGGATATTCTGGAGGATTTGAAACGGGGATTTCAAGCTGTCTAAAAGATTCAGGTTAAAAGGGATTGACATGCACCATGCAGTGTTTGCAGTTGGGGAAGTCGCGTTCGATTACGTCATGCACCTGTTCGGCGATGGCATGGGCGTCTTTTAACGTGAAATCTTTTTGCACCAGAATTTCCAAGTCTACATAGATTTTATCGCCAAACAGCCTTGTTTTTAAGTCGTCAATCCCTTCCACGCCTTCAATGGATAAGGCAGTGTCCCAGATGCTTTGTTCCGTGACGGGGTCGCAGCAGTGATCCACCATTTTGTCGAGGCCGTCTTTAAAGATGTCGTAGGCGGCCTTTAAAATGCAAAGGCTGATTATGGCGCTTGCAATGGGGTCCATTACAGGATACCCCATTCTTGCGCATAGGATTCCAAGGAAAGAGCCGATGGAGGAGAGGGAGTCGGAACGGTGGTGCCATGCGTCCGCCATAAGCGCGCCAGAATTGATTTTTTTCGCGGCGGATTTCGTGTACCAAAACATCCATTCTTTGACGGCAATGGATATGGCGGCGGCAAACAGCGTCAGCCGTTTAGGCACAGTTAGGGAATCGTAATTGCCAGAAATAATTTTTTGTATGCCGGATGCGCCTATGCCAATGCCGACAGCGGCTAGGAGCATGGCAAGTATCATGGCGGCTGCGCATTCCATACGCTCATGCCCGTAAGGGTGTTCTTCGTCTGCCTGTTTTCCCGCCATTTTTACGCCGATAATGACGACAAATGTGCTGAATACATCGGAAGCGGAATGTACGGCGTCGGAAATCATGGCGCCGGATTTCCCGATGACGCCTGCAAGCAGTTTGATAAGAGAAAGGATCAGGTTTACCAGAATACTGACAGTGGAAACCTTTACGGCGAGCGCTTCATTTTGGTTTTTTTCCATGTTGGGATTCTCCTAACTTGATTTTAGTTCTTTCCATAGCTGGTTGTATAGGCGGGTGGATTCCGTATCCAGATTGAAAAATGTTTCGCAGTTTTCTAGTGTGGCTTTGTCTGGGAAGATGGTGGAATCGTTTTTGCTTTCTTCGTCCAAATCGTCGTAGACGGCCTTGTTTGGCGTGGCATAATATACATAGTTGAAATTCATTTCCGCAATGTCTTTTCTGCAAAGGAAATTTAAAAACTTTTCTGCATTTTCCTGATTTTTACAGCTCTTTGGCACAAACCACGCATCAATCCAGAGATTGGAGCCTTCTTTTGGCACGTTGTAGGCGAGGTTATCGGCAAAGGACTGCGCAGTGGCGGCCTCACCGGAATAGACGACAGCGAGGGAAGCGTTTTGCGCCGCCATTTCATCGGCTGTTTCATCTACAAAGTAAGCGTATGTAATTGGTTTTTGCTCAAGAAGAAGCTGTAAGGCTTCGTCTAATTTCTGAGGGTCTGTCGTGTTTAGGGAATATCCCAGAAGTTTTAGCGGAGCGATAAAACAGTCCCTTACGCTGTTTTCCATAATAATTTTACCGTCGTATTTTTTGTCCCATAAGACGTTCCATGTTTCTGTTTCGGAGGCGTCCACTTCGTCTGTATTGTATAGAATGCCCACTGTGCCATAAAAATATGGGATCGTGTAGGCAAGTTCTGGATCAAAAGAAGCGGAGGCTTTGATGATGTCCGGGTCGATGTTTTGGTATTCCGGAATATGGTCAAATTGGATCGGAACCGTTTCCCCTTCTTCGATAAGTTTTTGCGCCATGTAATCGGAAGAGCATAACAGGTCATAATCAATGGAACCCGCTTTATATTTTGTATACATTTCTTCCGGGCTTTCGTATTCTTCATATTCGATTTTAATTCCCGTTTCTTCTTCAAATAGCTTTAACGCTGCCGGATCAAAATATTTGCCATAGTTTAATATGGTAAGCGTTTCGCCTCCGTTTTGCTCGTTTTGGCATCCGGCGGACAAAGCGGCCGCAAGGAAAAGCGGCAAAAGGCAGATTCCTTTTTTCTTCATCATATGCATCTCCTTTTAGTTGTGAATCGGATTTCGCTTGGAGGAGCGGAAATTAATTACAAAAAGTAAAATCAGCGCAATCCCAAACAAAAGCGCGGACAGGGCGTAAAGCTCTGGGCGGATGCCTTTTCTAAGCTCTGTGTAGAGCATAGTGGAAAGCGTGTTGACGCCGGCGCCTTTTGTAAAGTAGGTGATGGAAAAATCGTCCAGCGACATTGTGACAGCCATTAAAAAGCCGGAAACAACGCCGGAACGGATATCTGGCCATACGATTTTATAAAAGGCGTAGATCGGTGTGGCGCCTAGGTCGAGAGCCGCTTCATAGGCGGATTTGCTCGTTTGGTTTAATTTCGGCATAACGTTTAAAATGACATATGGGATATTAAACGTCAAATGGGCAATGAGCACAGTAGTAAAACCCAGTTTGGTAAAACGCACAAATAAAAGCATCATGGAAATTCCAGTGACAATATCTGCGTTTAATAAGGGGATATTCGTCGCCCCAAGCAGGATCGCTTTTTCTTTGCGGCGCATCGCCTGTATGCCGATGGCGGCAAGGGTGCCAATAATGGTTGCTAGAATAGAAGCAGACAGGGTAATTTTTAATGTCGTAAAAAACGCTTCCATAATGGTTTCGTCTAAAAGCATGGATTGATACCATTTCAGGGTAAAGCCGCCCCATACCACCCTTGATTTTGAGCGATTAAACGACAGGACAATCAGCACGAAAATCGGAAGGTACAAAAATAAGAAAATAACGCCTAAATAGCATTTGCTTAGGATTTTTTTTACCATACGGCAGTTCCCTCCCCATCTTTATTCTGGGCATTCATAAACGTCATGCTGGCTATGACAAAGATCATAAGCACGATGGAAAGCCCGCTTCCCATGTGCCAGTCCATATTCTGCATAAACTCCTGTTCAATGACATTTCCAATTAGAAGCACTTTTCCTCCCCCTAAGAGGTTTGAAATGACAAATGAAGTCAATGCGGGCACGAATACCATAATAATTCCACTCAAAACGCCGGAAATGGTGAGTGGGAAGATGATTTTTATAAAAACTTGGAGGCGGCTTGCCCCTAAGTCTGAGGCGGCGTCAGTGACGTCAGCGCCAATTCTTTGCATGGCGTTGTAAATCGGTAAGATCATAAATGGCAAAAAGTCATAGACCATGCCGAATACAACGGCGGCAGGCGTATATAAAAGCTGCATTTTTGGAAGCCCGATAGCGGAAAACAGTGAGTTTAGAATGCCGTTGTTTGATAATAAAAGCTGCCACGCCAAAATGCGGAGCATAAAGTTCATCCACATCGGGAGGACAAAAACAAAGACGACAAAGCTTTGCCGCTTTAGTTTGAAACTGTTTAAAATCATTGCTAAAGGATACGATAACAATAGGCATATCCCAGTACATAAAAACGCCAGTTTCACAGAGAGCCAGAGGGATTTTACATGGACTGGCTGTGTGATGGCAAGCAGGTTTTCAAACGTGAAATTTCCGTTTGGATCGGTAATTCCGTAAAAGCAGATCATTAGGATTGGAAGCGCAATAAAACCAATTACCCACACAATATAGGGGCCGCTTAAAAACTGCCGTTTGATTTTAGTCATTGAGCTCCACCGCCTTTTCGTCGCTTGATTCCGGTTTGTTCATAATTTGGATATTAAATGGAATCACATGGATTCCGACGTGCGTCCCTACCGGAAACATTTTTGTCGTATGCACAAGCCAGTCGTAGCCGTTTGCAGAGACTTCGATTTCATAGTGCACGCCTTTAAAGATAATGGAAACGACGTCGCCTTCCATAAAACCTTCTGCCGGGTCGGACAGCTCGACGTCTTCCGGCCGTATCACTACGTCGACGGGCTTTTGCCTGCCGAAACCTGTGTCAACGCAGGGGATTTTTACGCCTAGGATTTCTACAAGTTTATCTTCCACCATTATGCCGTCGATAATATTGCTTTCTCCGATAAAATCCGCGACAAAGGCATTGATGGGTTCATTATAGATGTCTTCCGGCGTGCCGATCTGCTGGATATAGCCCTGATTCATGACGACAATTTTATCAGACATCGTAAGGGCTTCTTCCTGATCATGCGTGACATAGACAAATGTAATGCCAAGTTCTTCTTTTAAGCGGATTAATTCATACTGCATATCCTGCCTTAATTTTAGGTCGAGCGCGCCTAACGGTTCGTCTAAGAGAAGGAGTTTTGGCTCGTTTACAATGGCTCTTGCAATCGCTATCCGTTGCTGCTGTCCGCCGCTTAAAGAGTCGATGCTGCGGTTTTCGTAGCCGTTTAGGTTGACGAGTTTGAGCGCGTATTTGATTTTATCGTCAATGTAAGTTTTGCTTTTTTTGCTGATTTTTAAGCCGAATGCGATATTTTCGGCAATCGTCATATGCGGGAAAAGCGCATATTTTTGGAAAACGGTATTGAGTTTCCGCTGGTTGGGCGGGAGAGCGGTTATGTCTTTACCGTCAAAAAAAATCTGTCCGGCGTCTGGCGTTTCAAACCCGCCTAAAAGGCGCAGAGTCGTCGTTTTTCCACAGCCGGAAGGGCCAAGCAGAGTCATAAATTCGTTTTCTTGTATTTTTAAATCCAAATCATCTATAATTAACGCATCGTCGTATGACTTTGAAAGATGGGACAGATGTATGAATTCTTTTTCCATGGTGTGGCAATCCTCCTTAAAAACTTGGTGGTGTGGTAATCCAAAGGACTACGGCATCGTGTCTGCCGGGGTTTTCCAAACGGTGTTTTTTCGTGGAAGGGAATGCAAACGATTCTCCGGCATGAAGCGTATATTTTTGGGCGCCAAACGTGAGCTTTACGGCGCCTTTTAAGACATAGCCAAATTCTTCCCCTTCATGGGGGTAAAGTTCCTCTGAAGCGCCGCCGGGCTTTAGGGTCAGCCGTATAGGTTCCATAGAGTTTTTTTGGGCATTTGGGATTACCCATTCGATTTTGGCGTGGTGTTCTTCGTCTATTTTTTCAAAATAGTCCTCTTTTTTAAAGACAATCTGTTCCGGCCCGGATTCTTCAAAAAATTCCGCAGGCGTTGTGCCAAGGCATTGGATAATGTCAAGCAGCGTACTGACGGAAGGGGTGTTTTGGTTACGTTCAAGCTGGGAAATAAAGCCTTTGGTTAATTCCGCGCGGTCTGCAAGTTCCTGCTGGGTCAGGCCGTAGAATACCCGAAGCTCTTTCATTCTTTTTCCAATATCCATGTCAGGCTCCTTTGTATTGTTAATTGTAGATTTAAAGTTTACTAATTATAAACAAACTAGAAATAATTGTATCGTAAATTTTGGAAATGTCAAGAGTTTTTTTAGCCGGATAAAAAGCAGATGCATGGCTGGATTTGTTTTTGGGAAAAATTGCCGGGGTTCAGATGGTTTGAGAAAAGTTAATGCTTGAAATTGATAGATAAGAAACAGGAAAACAGATGGTTTTACGGTCTGCAGACTGGCTGTTTGGATCAGAGTTTGCCGTAAATGCAGAATGGGAGGGGGCGGGAAAAGGCAAAATGTTTATTCACGCGCCCGATTAGAGAGTTTGGAATTATAGGTCAAAAGATTTTCGCTAAATTCCAAAAACCTTTATAGCCGTCTGCGTATGGTTTCGGGTATTGTATGAGTTCCGCCAAAGGAATTTTGTTTCATTTTCCGTTTTCTTCGTTGCATCTTAGAGTACGGTAATGAATATTTCATATAACGCCGTCCGTCCTGTTTCGGGACGGACGGTTTCAGTTTATGGGTGAAAGATACTGACTGTATTGTCGCCGCCGACAGGTATGCGGTACATGATATCGTCTTCTCCGACGGGAGAAAAGTAGATGTAGCGGGAAGTGGCGTTGATATTGTTGTAATCGCCTTTTCGGATTTCCGTATATCCCGTTCCGTCCGTTTTTATGGAACAGAAAGCGGAATTTCCGTCTAAGTTGTTCCGTTGGAAATAAATCGTGTCGCCGTAAACATTATAAGTCTCTATGCGGTCGCTTATAATTACCTTTGGAGAGGAATCAGAAAGTCCAAGCTTTACAAGCGCATAATTTTGTTCGCAGTCTAAAAAGTAGATGTTTTCATTGTCCGCTGTCGGCATCCAGTAGTTGCCGGAACAGATCAGTTTTGAATCGTTGGTCTGTGTGTCCATCTGGTAAATATTGTGATCATCTGAAATGCCGTTGTAATAAAAAAACTGTCCGTTTGCCGAGCATGTAAAGTAGGGGTTTTCGTCGATTTGCTCTTTTTCTGATCCGTCAATCTTTATGCGGTAGAGCGTAGACGCAGCCTCTGTGTCATAATGGGTATAGTAAATATAGTTGCCAATCAGAGATGCGTACATAGAAGGGTCGATGTCTAAAAGAGTCACCTTTTTTGTCCGCAAATCATAGCGGCAAAGCCCGTTCGCGCTTAAACTAAATGAAGAAAGCCTTGTGTCAGAATTGGAATTGCTGCGGATATAATACACATAATGTTCGTCTGCATTGATAAAAGACGCGCTGTCCTCATAGAGCTTCGTAATTTCCCCGCCAAGCGTATTCATGGAATATAAATAATTGTTGTCGTTCGGGTTGCTAAAGTAAATCGTATCCCCATATTCGCAGAATAATCCATAATTGTACAGGTTCCCTGCCGTATTCCCATTTACGAAAGAATCGTTAAATTTTGTCCGTTTTACAAAATACTGATAAGATGCGACGCCGGCAGCGAGAGTAAGGACAATGCCTAGGATCAGAGCCGGCAGCATCTTTTTAATTTTATCCATAAGAATCCCTCCCTTTTTGTTCTTTCTGTACCCCATTATAACTGTTTAAATCCAAACTTGCAAGCTTGCTATCTGTGTCAAATTGTTATAAAATAAAACTAAATAGTTTGACAGGAGGAAGTTATGGACGAACTGCAGAAGATCAGGCAGGATCTGACGGGGATTGAACAGGAAATCACCCGTTTATACCAAAAACGGAGCCGCTTAATGGAACAGGCGGCGGCTAAGGAAGATGCGAAAATAGACGGCCGGTTCGGCTTTCGTCCGGTCAGTTCCTTTGATTTTAACAATGTAAAAGTTGTGTTTCAGGGAGTGGAAGGCGCGTACAGCCAGCAGGCGCTTCAGGAGTTTTGCGGGACGAGGGCTAAGAGCTTCCATGTGGAGACATGGCGGGATGCGATGGAAGCGATTGCAGGAGGAGATGCCACATATGCAGTCCTTCCGATTGAAAATTCCTCTGCTGGAATCGTTTCAGAGAACTTTGATCTTTTGACGGAATATCAAAATGTCATTATCGGGGAACAGATTATAAAAATTGACCACTGTCTCATCGGCTTAAAAGACGTGGACATTTCCGGCATTACGGACGTTTATTCCCACCCTCAGGCGCTGATGCAGTGCTCAAAATTTCTGGAAGCGCATCCTAAGTTAGAAAAACATAGCATGAAAAATACCGCGGGCGCGGCGAAAAAAATCAAAGAGGACGGATGCCTTAGCAAAGCGGCAATCGCATCGGCGCTTACGGCGGATATTTACGGCTTACAAATTTTACAGAAAGGCATTCAGAATCATACCTCAAATTCTACCCGTTTTATTATTGTGACGGGACAAAAAGTGTTCCGCAAAGACGCAGGCAAAATCAGCATTAGTTTTGAAATCCCGCATGAAAGCGGTTCGCTGTACCGGGCGCTTTCCCACTTTATCAGCCATAACTTAAATATGAATAAAATAGAGTCAAGGCCAATTCAGGGGAAAACTTGGGAATACCGTTTTTTTATAGACATTGAGGGAAATCTTATGGACACGGCTGTTCAAGATGCTTTCCGTGGGTTAAAAGAAGAAACAGAGGGATTGAGAATCCTCGGCAATTATTAAAGGAAAAGAGCTAAAATAATTTTTAGGCAATGATTAAATCGAATTATTTCGCAAGGTAAGGATTAAAACAGAAAGGAAAAGCCAAAACGGATATGGACGGGAAAAAAGAACTGATTGTATATCGGGATTTAGAAAAGGACGATTTGTTTCGGGAGTTTTCCAGTTTGCTGTTAAACTGCGGAAACGGAAATGAAAATTTGAAACGCTTACAGGAAAAGTATTACGAATGCTTGAATCAACTTCTGGAATTTGCGCAGGGGCAGGGCTGTAACGGGAATCTTTGGCAGGCATATTTGACAAGAAAAATAGCAGGCTGTGAAAATGCCTACAGCAAAGCCTGTGAAATCAATGGAAACGCATCTGAAACGCTTTGTCAGGCGGCGGCGCATGATTTTAAGGCGCTCAAAGAATTGTTTGACGTTGACTTGCATAGGTTACAAACCGCATTTGGCGTAGAAGGCGTGGATTGGATCAGCCATTTTAAGGGAAATCCACCCGATGCGAAAGAGAAGTTTCAGGCGCTTACGCTTCGGCTTTTGGAAGCGGAAGATGCTAAGGCGTTCCAGTCAGCCGTTTTGGAATTTTATCAAACGTATGGCGTGGGGAATTTGGGGCAGCATCGGGCGTTTCGCATCCGGCAGGCGGCGCATGGCGTGGAACTGGTTCCAATTACGGATTTTGCAGATGTGCGGCTTTCCGATTTGACGGGATATGAAATTGCAAAACAGAAGCTTGTGGAAAATACAGAAGCGTTTGTAAATGGACGGAAAGCAAATAACTGCCTTTTGTTTGGCGATGCGGGAACGGGCAAATCCACAAGCGTAAAAGCGATTGCCAGCCAGTATTACAATAAGGGGCTTCGCGTTGTTGAAATTTACAAACACCAGTTGAAACTGCTCTTAGATGTGATTGGGCAGATCAAACAGAGACGTTATAAATTTATCATCTATATGGACGATCTTTCTTTTGAAGATTTTGAGGTGGAATATAAATATTTGAAAGCCGTAATTGAAGGAGGGCTTGAGAAAAAACCGGAGAATGTTTTAATTTATGCGACGTCAAACCGCAGGCATTTAATCCGGGAGAGCTTTTCCGATAAACCTTCTCTTTCAGACGATCTGCATAACAATGACACGGTACAGGAAAAACTTTCCCTTGCGGCGAGGTTTGGCGTACAGATTTATTTTGGCGCGCCGGACAAAAAACAGTTTGGGGAAATTGTAAAAGCGCTTGCAAAGAAACATCAGATCCCTATTCAGGAGGAGACATTATTGGCAGAGGCTGGGAAATGGGAAATCAGCCATGGCGGGCGTTCCGGCAGGACGGCGCAGCAGTTTATTGATTATTTGCTGGGGAAGGAAGTTTGCGTATGAAAGTGTTTGCAGCAATTTATATCGGCTCGTATGAAGCCAGCTTAAAAATATTTGAGATTGCCGCAAAAAAAGGGGCGCGGGAAATCGATCATGTAAGGGCGAGAGTGGAAATTGGCAAAGAATCTTATCAGAAAGGTTATATCGGCCATGAATTATTAGAGGAAATTAGCGGCATACTTTCAGGGTACCGAAAAATAATGGAAGGATACCGGACGGACGATTATATGGCCTATGCGGGCGGCATGTTTAAGGGAATCAAAAATGAGCTGTTTGTGCTGGATCAGCTTTTTATCCGCACAGGAATCCGCATACAGGTGCCAAGCAATTCAGAACGCCGTTTTATCAGTTATAAATCCGTGGCGTTCCAGCCGGAATTTGAAGAAATGATAAAACAGGGGACGGCTGTGATAGACGTTGGCGGGGGAAGTTTACAGATGACGCTGTTTTCTGGCGGAAAAGCAGCCCTGACGCAGCATATGGGGTTAGGCTCCATGCGGCTTAGGGAAAAATTGTCATCTGTGGAACATGCCGTGACGCATTATGAAACCCAGTTGGAAGAAATGGTAAATAAAGAACTGGAAGTTTTCAAGGCGATGTATCTAAAAGAACTCCAGATGAAATATGTAATTTTCACTGGAGAATATATTATGGAGCTGATGAAAAAAGTGGAAAAGAAAGGAAACCGGATTGTTTCTTCTGAAAAGTTCGTCAAAGCCATGAGAAAGCTTTACCGCAAAAACGCCAGACAGATTGCGGCGGAATTGGATATGCCAAATGAAAACGATCCGCTGTTGGTGCCTTACATCGTGATTTACACACGGATTGCAGAAGAATTTAATGCGGAGGAAATCTGGGCGCCGGGAGTAAGCGTCAGCGACGGAATGGCGTATGACTACGCAGAGAAAAACCGCATGATAAAACCGGCGCACGAGTTTGATGAAGACATACTTTCGGCGGCAAGGCAGCTTTCGAAACGGTTTGCAGGCTTTTCCCCGCATATCGAAGCGTTGTCTAAGATGTCCGCGCTTATTTTTGATGCGATGAAAAAAGCGCATGGATTGGGGAAAAGGGAGCGGCTTTTATTGCAGACAGCGGCAATCCTGCATGACTGCGGAAAGTATGTCAGTCTGGCAAATGCGCCGGAATGCGCGTATCATATTATAATGGAATCCGAGATTATCGGTCTGGCCCATCTGGAGCGTGAAATCGTGGCGTGTACCGTTTTATATAATACATATCCGCTTGCGGATTATGATAAACTCTCCGACAGGCTTGACGAAAAAAGCTATATGACAGTGGCAAAGCTTGCGGCGATTTTACGCGTTTCAAACGCCATGGACAGAAGCCATAAGCAGAAATTTAAAAACGTCAAAGCCGCCGTCCGTGGAAAACAGTTAGTCATTACGATTGTGACACGGGACGATATTACATTAGAAAAAGAGCTTTTTGCATCAAAAGCGGAATTTTTTGAACGCGTGTTTGGATTGAAACCGGAGATTCGGGAAAAACGCGTATTTAGTTAGAGAGGTGGAGACTATGGAAAAAGAGAAAAATTTTACAAATCCGGAATACTACGAGAATCGAGAGTTAAGCTGGCTGAAGTTTAATTCCCGCGTATTATATGAAGCGAAAGATAAGACAATCCCGCTGTTGGAGCGTCTGAAATTTGTGGGCATTACATCTTCTAATTTAGATGAATTTTTTATGGTCCGCGTCGCCTCTTTAAAAGATATGGTTCATGCCGGTTATAAGAAAAAAGACATTGCGGGCATGACTGCCGCAGAGCAGTTGGAGGCGATTAATCTTGCAACGCGTGAGCTTGTGGAGTCCCAGTATTTTACATATAACCGCTCCATGCTTCCGCTTTTAAAGGAACAGAATATTGAAATTATCCATGCGTATGAGACTTTAAATGAAACACAGGCGGCGTTTGCGGATAATTATTTTCAGGACAGCGTCTATCCCGTTTTAACGCCCATGGCAGTCGATGCGTCAAAACCGTTTCCGCTGATCCGCAATAAGACTTTAAATATCGGCGCGCTGATTAAACGCAGGGGGGACGATAAAGAAATTGAATTTGCGACCGTCCAAGTTCCTTCCGTTTTGCCGCGTTTTGTGGAAATCCCTTCCGCTAAAGAAGGCAGCAGGACATTTTTGTTATTAGAGCAGATGATTGAACGCAATATTTCCAAATTATTTTTAAATTTTAAGGTGGTCTGCGCATTTCCGTACCGGATTATGCGAAATGCGGATTTGCCAATCGACGAGGACGAAGCGGCGGATTTATTAAAAGAAATACAAAAGCAGCTGAAAAAGCGCCAGTGGGGCGAAGTGATCCGTTTAGAGGTGGAAGCGGGGATAGATGAAGCGCTTTTGTCTATTTTAAAAGAACAGCTCCGCGTCAAAGACGAAGACATTTATCATATTAACGGCCCGTTAGACCTTACATTTGTGATGAAATTGTATGATTTAGAGGATTGCGACATGCTCCGCTATAAGAAATTCCGTCCGCAGAAGGTACAGGAAATCGATCCGGAGACGGATATTTTCGATTCAATCCGAAAGGGCGATATTTTAATGCATCACCCGTATCAGACGTTTGATCCGGTAGTGGAATTTATCCGGCAGGCTTCCGTCGATCCGGACGTGCTTGCCATTAAGCAGACGCTGTACCGCGTCAGCGGCAATTCCCCGATTATTGCGTCGCTTGCGCAGGCGGCGGAAAATGGGAAACAGGTTTTTGTGTTGGTGGAGTTAAAGGCGCGTTTTGACGAAGAACATAATATTGTTTGGGCGAAAAAGTTAGAGCAGGCGGGATGCCATGTGATTTATGGGTTAGTTGGATTAAAAACGCACAGTAAGATAGCAATGGTAGTCCGCAGGGAAGAAGAAGGCATCCGAAGGTATGTCCATCTAGGCACGGGCAATTATAACGATTCTACGGCAAAGCTTTATACGGATTGCGGCATTTTCACCTGTTCCGAGGCGATTGGGGAAGATGCGACGGCAGTGTTTAATATGCTTTCCGGCTATTCGGAACCCTTATCATGGAACAGTCTTGTCGTGGCGCCCATTTGGCTTCGGAAGAAGTTTATGAAACTGATCAACAGGGAGACGAAACATGCAAAAGAAGGGAAAGAAGGCAGGATTATTGCGAAAATGAATTCCCTTTGCGACAAAGAAATTATTGCCGCTTTATATGAAGCGTCGGCTGCGGGCGTGCAGATTGATCTGATTATCCGCGGAATTTGTTGTTTGAAAGTTGGCATATCAGGAATCAGTGAGAATATCAGGGCGCGTTCGATTGTAGGAAACTTTTTAGAGCACAGCAGGATTTTTTATTTCTTCAACGATGGGCAGCCAGAGTTTTATATGGGCAGCGCGGACTGGATGCCGAGGAATTTGGACCGGCGTGTGGAAATCCTCTTTCCGGTGGACGATGAAAAAATCCAAAAGCGGGTGTATCATATTTTGGAAGTGGAATTGGCGGACAACGTTAAGGCGCATTTGTTAAATCCAAATGGAAAGTATGAAAAGCCAGATAAGCGGGGAAAAACGCTTGTCAATTCCCAAGAACAATTTTGCAAGGAAGCGAAACTGAAAAAGGAAAAAGACAAAGACGCATATCAAGACAGAGTTTTTCGGCCGGTGGAGCCCGTGTAGGGAAGAAATGGAAGTAAAAGGGAGGAAGGAGAATGAATGAGGCAAAAAAGCAAAGGCAGCAAGAACAGATTGAAATGACGAAACGGCAGATTGCGCGAAAAGAAGAAATTCTATGCAAGTATCCTGAGATTGGGGAGTTTGTGCGGTCAAAAGAGCGGTGTATGCGGATCTTACTGCTTCTTGGGCTTGTTTGTTATATTTTTCGGGCTGTTGTTGTGGGGACGCTTGTGGGAGCTTCCGCCGGCGCGCAGGTATTTGGCTTTTTTATGGGATTCGGATTTTATTGTGTCCTTTTATTGGGGTGTATGTCCCACACAGTAAAAGCGCAGGGCGCATCCGTAATTATCTGCGTTTGCATTCTGGCGAGCGCAGTAATCAAAAATATAAAACTTTTTATTGCATCGGGAAATATCATCGCGTTATATCAGGAAGCGTTTCAGATACAGCCTATGGCAACTGCGGCAGATTTGAGTACATTGTTTTATATGTTATTGGTGTGCATTGCGGTGGTTTGGGCGGTCTTGCTGCCGAAGAACCACAAAAAAGCAAAGCGGTATGAGGAATTAATGGGAATGCCCGGGCAGGCTGTGGGATAAAATTTCAGGGATTGACAGTTTTTGTCAATCCCTGTTTGTATTTCTTTCCGTATTTAAGCATTGCGGAGAGGTTCTAATAAATCAGAGGGGACATAGAGATTCCCCATGCCGCTTCCAAGACGGATATGCGGCTTATTGCTGCCGTGGAAGTCCGAGCCGCCAGAAAGGCATAATTGGTATTTGGCGGCAAGCTGTTTGATATAGCGTTCGTCTGCCGGCTGGTAGGTAGAATAATACGCTTCAATCCCGTCTAAGCCGGACAAAGCGCAAAGGCTTACCAATTCGTTTAATTTGGCGTCGGTTAGATGATAAAGAATCGGATGCGCTAAAACTGCTTTGCCGTTTGCTTCATGGATCAGAGCGATTGCTTCTTTGGGGGAAATTTTTTCCCTTGGGATATGGCAGCGGCAGCCGTCTCCGATATATGTGTCAAATGCTTCGGCAATCGTTTGGATATATCCTTTGTCCAGCAAATATCTTGCCACATGCGCTCTTGTGAGCACTGCGTCAGGGAACATTTCCCGTAAAGCTTCTTCCGTAATGTCAAACCCTTCTTCTCTGAGCTTTGCATACATTTTTAAATTGCGGTTGTCACGGTTGTCACGGAAGCGGGCGAGATGTTCTAGCAATTTCGGGTTCGTTTCGTCTAGGAACAGGCCTACCATATGGACTTCCGTCCCTTCGTGATCTGTAGAAAGCTCTACGCCAGAGATAAGTTCTGTTTTAGAAGATGCCGCGGCGGTTTTCGCTTCTGCAATGCCGTCTACGGTGTCGTGGTCTGTGAGCGCAATGGCGGCGAGGTTTGCGCGTTCCGCTTCTTTTATCAGTTCTGATGGGCTAAGGGTGCCGTCAGATGCGGTAGAGTGCGCGTGTAAATCTATTTTTTTGGGTTGTTCCATAATAAAAGAGTCTCCTTTTTGTTTTTATATCTTGTCATTATATCGGATATAAGGGGAAATTACAATCTAAGTTGTAAAATTTAGAGGTTATGTTATAATTTATAAATGAATATGAAATAGATGGCGTATGTCATTTAGTGGAACCAGAATAAAAAAGAGATGGGATTTTTAAAGTGAAAATCCCATCTCTTTTATAAATATAGTGCAAAAACATAGAATAATCCAATAAATTCCGTATAAATATAATAATCTTTATATAATCCAATAAATTCTGTATAATCCAATAAATTTCGGGCATAATCATAAAAAATGCAACATTTTGTGTAAAATGTTGCATTTTTCATGTACATTATCTATTTCGGCGATTTTGAAAAAAACTTAACCCCATTTAATAAAAATTTTTTAAAAATATAGAGTCCCGTTCGTCTTGCCCAATTCCAAGATAGCGTTTTGTGACGTCAAAAGAGGAATGGTTGAAAATATCCATTAGTAAAACAGGGGAAATTCCCTGTTTCCAAGCATGATAGCCAAATGTTTTGCGCAGGGAATGGCAGCTTATGTGTGTGTGGCAGCATACGGTTTCTTCCGCCGCTTTTTTGATAATCCGGTATGCCTGAGAGCGGCAGATGGGAAGGCTATTATCAGTTGTTTTCGAGAAAATATAATGGTCTGGCTTTGGTCTTCGTGTGTTACGGTAGGTTTCTAAAGCTTCTTTGACATGTTGGTTCATAGCTACGCTGCTCTGTTTTCCCGTCTTTTTTTCACACAGGCAGATATGTTTTAAAAAACAGTTCTTTTGAAAATGGTAGACGTCTTTCCATTTCAGATTCAAAATATCGCTGATACGGAGCGCCGTGTGCAGTCCAATTACTGTCATAGCGTAGTTTCTGGGAGAGGGGCGTACATTTCTATAATAGTTCAAAAAATTCTTTAAATCCTCCTTGTCCCGTATCGGTTCCGTTGTTCCCATAACTTTTCCTTTCCGCAGCCAAATCATTTGAAATTGGCGGCTTTTTTATTTTTTATCTGGTGTTTGGGGATTGTCCCGCATAGGCAACATTTTACACAAAATGTTGCATAGTCGTAGCAGTAAAAAAACAGGGAGGTTCGCCATGTTAAAACTCACATTGAAGCCGGGAGATTTTATTGATATTGGAAGTGAGATTAAAGTCGTTTTTTCCGGCGGCTCTGCAAACAATATCCATCTTTTAGTGGATGCGCCTAAGGAATTAAATATTGCGAGGAGCGCAGCAGGGAAAAAAACACGGAAAAATCCATATTACCGTGAAACAGGCATATCTGCTGAGGCGCAAAAAGAAATCACAAATATCCTGATGAGGGAAAAAAGAAAACAGAGCGCGCAGGCAGGCGCTGTCTAAAAGCAGGCTAAAAAAGCCACGCGGCAAAGCAGGTAATATCCCCGGCTAACCTAGGGGCCGGGTTTATTATAAATTTTAAAAACTAAATACATGGGAACGGAATCCCAAACAAAAACAAACACATGGAGGTACATAATTATGGCAATGTTCGTACAGCACAACATGCAGGCAATGAATGCAAACAGAAATTTGGGAATGGTAACAACCTCACAGGCAAAGTCCACAGAGAAATTATCTTCCGGTTACAGGATTAACCGCGCGGCAGATGACGCAGCAGGACTTTCCATTTCTGAAAAAATGAGGGCGCAGATCCGTGGGTTAAATAAAGCTTCCTCAAATGCGCAAGATGGCATTTCTTTAATCCAGACGGCAGAAGGCGCATTAAATGAACAGCACTCTATCTTACAGAGAATGAGAGAATTGTCCGTTCAGGCGGCAAACGGCGTTGAGACAGACGAAGACCGTGAAGCAGTCAACAATGAAATTAGCCAGTTACAGGAAGAATTGACAAGAATTTCTGAGACGACAGAATTTAACACCATGAAACTGTTAGACGGAAGCCAGAGCGGAAGCGGGTCAAGCGCAGGTTCCGGCCCGAAATTTGGTATTGTGGATGCAACATTAGACGGCGCGTTAGTAACGTCTAATGTGGGAGGCATTAAAGTTGCGACTTCTGCGCTTGCTACAACAAAAGCAGGACAGGAAACTGCAATCTGGGATGCAACCGGAAAAATATTGACATTGAATCTCTCATTGAATAAGGTTTACACACAAGATGAGATCGATGCTTTAGTTGCAAATGCAAAACAGGAAGACAGCGCGGCAACAGGCGCGCCTGCGGAAGTGAAAGTGACGTTAAAGAATGGAATCTTTAATGCAGATTCGGCTACAACAAACGGAACAGCGACAGCGGCAGGGATAAAGGCAGTATCTGATGAAGCGGAAGTAGCGGCAGGGGGATTTGTCGGCGCAAATAAAATCCAATTTACAGCAAATAAATATGGTGTGGAATTTAATGGCACAACATTTGATTTTGCATTTGATAAGGAAGTTGGAAAAGAAGAAGTTGAAACGACAACGGCAATTACAACAAGCGCTGTAAATGCAGTGACTGCCGGAGAATACACCATTCATTTAGCGGCAGGAAAAGAATATACGGCAGAAGATATTGAGGATATTCTTGCAAAAGCCGGATTCGACTTTGACGTAACGTTAAGCGGGGATACGCCTGACGAACCGAATACACTGTTTGCGACAAGCGGGGCTACTACGGTAGGACAGCTTACAATGGACGGCGCTACAGCAGGCGCAGGCCTTGGCAGCGCAAACGCAATGTGGGGTCAGGCAGGTTATGAAGGCGTTTCTGGCGGAGCTGGAATCACGCTTCAAATCGGCGCAAATGAAGGCCAGACCATGAACTTCACAATCGAGGACATGAGCGTGCGTTCCCTTGGCGTAGATGGAAACAAAGTAGACCTGAGCACACAGGAAGGCGCTCAGAAAGCTACGACAACGATTGATGGGGCAATCAAGAAAGTGTCTCAGGCAAGAGGCCGCATGGGCGCGATCCAAAACCGTTTAGAGCATACCATAGCGAACTTAGACACTGCGGCTGAGAATACCCAGAATGCAGAGTCCCGTATCCGTGATACAGATATGGCTTCTGAGATGGTAGAATACTCCAAGAACAATATTTTAGCGCAGGCTGGACAGTCCATGCTTGCGCAGGCAAACCAGTCTACACAGGGAGTTCTTTCCTTGTTACAGTAAGAAAGGGTTTGTGGAAAATTGCCGGAAAGAAGCAAGCGGCATAGTAACGGCGCAGCGTAAGCTGCGCTGTTTTTGATGCTGCAAAGCCCGTTTTCTTATCTTTTCCGTTTTCTTCCAGATGGATTGACTTAGTCAGGCGGCAACAGTATAATAAAATATAAAACATAATGGCGGATGCGGTTTAGGAGGCGCAGAGGATATGAAAAAAGTTTATCAATTACTATGTTTAGCCGGATTGGCGCTATTGTTTTGCGGCGGGCTGGCAGACGATGTGAAGGCGGAAACGGGGGATCAGACATTTGAACTCACAGAGGAAGAACGGTATGACCCGAAATATTTCCTGCCGCTTAATGTCCAGACGGAAAATAGGCGGGCGCGAAGTCAGGACGATACACTTTCGGAGTTGGAAGCGGATATTGTAAGAGGGCTTAAAAATTTTGATTCACAAATTGACGTTTCAAAATATAATATGACTTTTGCTGAGATACAAGTGTATTATTTTCAGATTATTAATAACAATGTGGATCTATTTTATGTAGGAAGACGGGTGGGCGCGTCGGTTTCCGGTGGGAAAGCGGCGAAGTTAAAACCGGAATATACAATGGATGCCGATGAAGCGAAAAACCTTCAGGGAAATATAGATGAAGCGGCGGCAAAAGCGTTATCCGCGCTAACGGACGATATGGAAGAATATGAAAAAGCATTGGCAGTCCACGACTGGCTTGCGACGTATTGCGAATATGATTATGAATCGTATCTTGCAAATAATGTGCCGGAAGCTTCCCATTCACTTTATGGCGTTCTTGTAAATAGAACAGGGGTGTGCGATTCTTATGCGAAAGCATATCGTTATCTTATGACAAATAAGCTTGGCATCCCATGCTATATTGTATCCAGCGACACGATAAACCATGCGTGGAATATAATTCAGATTGGCGGAAACTATTATCATGTTGACGTTACATGGGACGATCCGGCATGGGACAGCATCGGCAGGGTGATGCATGGAAATTTCCTGTTAAGCGATAACGGGACCACGCAAACCGGACATAATGGATGGGACAGCAGTTTGACGGCGTCGGACACATCGTTTGAACATGCGCTTTGGGCAAAATCGCAAAGCAGCGTGATTTATCAAGACGGATACTGGTATTATACAGAATATGACTCCAATGAAAAAGCAGGGAAATTATATAAAACAGAGGATTTGATTTCGGGCAGCCCGAAAGCTTTGTATTCCTTTGACAGATGGATGGCGGGCGCTTCTTCTTATTGGCAGTCGGCGTATGCTTTTCTTTGGAAACATGGCGAAAGCCTGATATTTAACGGGCCAAAGAAAATCTATCAAATGCCGTTTGCAACGGAACAGGTGACGGAATTATATAATCCAACAGAAATTCCGTCAGATTCAGATCAAAAAGCATATGGCATTTATGGGTTTCAGCTGGAAGACGATTGGATGCATTATGCCGTTTCGTCTACCCCGAATTTACAGGAATCACAGAAAAAATATATCCATTCCAGCCGCCTTCCGTTTGCGGAGCTAAAAGGCTTTCTATCAATGGAAGGGGAATTGCGGTGTGGAAATACGCTGTCTGTAACGGTCAATTTAGAAGATGGGCAAGACGGCGCCCTTTCTTATAGCTGGCGCCGCAATGGAGAACCGATACTAGGGGCGAATACGCAGACCTATGTACTGACTGGGCAGGATATAGGGGCAAACATTATAGTGAAAGTCACTTGTGAAGGATATGTGGGAGAGCTGGTTTATGTCACGGACGAGATACGAAAAGCCCTTCCAAAACAGCCGGATGACAGGGTTACATTAGACGGGGAGCTGTATGGGCATTTATCCGATCTGGATCTTCCGGCGGGCTATCGCTGGAAAAACCCTGATACACAGACGTCCCATTTAGGGGCAGGGCAGTCCTATCCGGCGGTTTATTGCCCAGATGAAAATTTATATGACGAATTAGAGGTAACTGTATATGTGACGGTTTCTTGTACGAAACACGCCAATCAGGAAACGAGGAATGAAAAAGAGGCAACGTGTGTGGAATCCGGCTATACGGGAGACGTTTATTGCAAAGACTGCGGCGAAATGCTTTCAGAGGGTGAAGCCATTTTGGCGGCGGGGGAACATACATGGAATGAAGGCGAGATAGAAAAAGAAGCGACCTGT
>CAJUST010000019.1:0-9293 GCA_910589105.1 uncultured Lachnospiraceae bacterium | reverse complement strand
ACGGAAAGCGGGAGTATTTTGTATGCCTGCATCCACTGTTCTTCGACGAAACGGTTAGAGATGGAACCGACGAACCATGCAGACACGGAAGTGAGAGATCAGGAAGATGCGACCTGCATTTCGACAGGCTATACAGGGGACGTTTACTGTAAAGACTGCGGGGAGCTGATCGAAGAAGGCGAAGTCATTTTGGCGACGGGAGAGCATACATGGGACGAAGGCGAGATAGAAAAAGAAGCGACTTGTACGGAAAGCGGGAGTATTTTGTATGCCTGCATCCACTGTTCTTCGACGAAACGGTCGGACATGGAACCGACGAACCATGCAGACAAAGAGATTAGAAACCGCAAAACGGCAACCTGTAAAGACGCAGGCTATACAGGGGACGTTTACTGTAAAACGTGTGGGGAGTTATTAGAAAAAGGCGTGGAAATTCCGGCATTAGAAGCGCATATATGGAATGGCGGGACGGTCACGAAAAATCCTTCCGCGACAGAGAAGGGCATAAGGACATATATCTGCAGCGTATGTGGGACGGTTCGGACAGAGGACATTCCTGCCATTGCCGCAAGCGCGGCTGACAGCTTTTCCGCAGGCGGCCTGACCTACCATGTTTTGTCGAATCAGACTGTGGAAGTCACCGGAATGGCGAAAAAAGGAAAAACCGTAAGAATCCCGCCAACTGTTACCAAAAACGGCATTACTTATAAAGTTGTGTCCATCAAACAGTCAGCGTTTAAGGGCAATAAAAAAATTACGAAAGCAATCATTGGGAAAAACGTGGAAACAATCGGAACACGGGCTTTTTATGGCTGTAGAAAGTTGAAAACCATTCTTATCCGTTCCCGGAAATTAAGGTCGGCCGGAGCGAAAGCAATTAAAAATATTCATAAAAAAGCGACAATTCAGTGTCCGAAAAAACAATACAAGAAATATCAGAAAATATTCAATAAAAAAGCTGGTTATCAGAAAAGTATGAAAGTAAGGAAATAGTTGCATTTATTTGACAAATACGACAAATTATGCTACCCTATAAAGCGTGGGACAACCGCGATAGTAAAACTATTGTTTTAGGAGGAAGCATATTATGCAGCAAGGTAATGTAAAATGGTTTAATGTCAAAAAAGGTTATGGTTTTCTTTCAGATGCAGAAGGTAACGATGTCTTTGTTCATTATTCTGCATTACAAATGGACGGATTCAAGGAACTCAAGGATGGGGAACTGGTTGAATTCGAAGTAGTGGACGGTGAAAAAGGACCGCAGGCGACAAACGTTGTCCGCGTAGGATAAAACCGAAGCGAAAGATGCGTATTACTTCCGCATTACATAATGTAATGGAATACAGGAAAGAATAACCAAAGAGGGTGTTTTTGACACCCTCTTTTATGTCGATTATAGATTTTAAAAATGGAGGAAAAGAAAGCGTGAAGCCAGAACTGTTAAAATTGTATAAGTTAGAAAATGAAAAAGAGCTGACTGACATTCATTCCAAAGGGTACGTCCTGCGCCATAAAAAGAGCGGCGCGAAACTTGCTGTAGTGTCAAATGACGATGAAAACAAGGTGTTTTATATTGGGTTCCGCACGCCTCCGGCAGACAGTTCCGGAGTAGCGCATATTGTAGAGCATACGGCGCTCTGCGGTTCGAAAAAGTTTCCGGCAAAGGATCCGTTTGTAGAGCTGGTAAAAGGCTCCCTCAATACGTTTTTAAATGCGATGACTTATCCTGATAAAACCGTCTATCCGGTGGCAAGCTGTAATGACAAAGATTTTCAAAACCTGATGGACGTCTATATGGACGCTGCGCTAAACCCGAATATTTACCGGAAAGAAGAAATTTTCAAACAGGAAGGCTGGCACTATGAATTAGAGGACAAAGCATCTGAAATTACGTTAAACGGCGTAGTTTATAATGAAATGAAAGGCGCTTTTTCTTCTCCAGACGGCGTATTAGAGCGGGAAATTATAAATTCTTTATTTCCGGACACCGCCTATGGCTATGAGTCCGGCGGCGATCCTGCCTGCATTCCTGACTTAACCTATCAGGATTATTTGGATTTCCATAAAAAATATTACCACCCAAGTAACTCTTATATCTATCTTTACGGCGATATGGATCTTGAAGAAAAACTCTTATGGCTGGATAAGGAATACTTGTCTGGGTATGAGGAGATTTCGGTCGATTCGGAAATTCAGATCCAGAAGCCTTTTGGCAAAACCCGTAAAATCAGCAAAAAATATCCGATTTCGAGCAATGAGCCAATGGAACAAAACACATACCTTTCCTACAATATTGTGATAGGAGATTCTCTGGATAAAAAGCTGTATCAGGCATTTGAAATCTTAGATTACGCCCTTTTAAACGCTCCCGGCGCGCCGTTAAAAAAAGCTTTGATTGAAGCTGGAATCGGAAAGGACATATCAGGATCTTATGACAACGGAATCCGCCAGCCAATCTTTTCTGTCGTGGCGAAAAATGCCGATGGGGCTGACGAAGACCGTTTTGCGGACATCATAAAATCCGTGTTAAAAGAGCAGGCGTCAGGCGGTTTAAACAAGAAGTCGCTTCTGGCGGCGATAAACAGTTCGGAATTTAAGTATCGGGAAGCCGATTTTGGGTCTTATCCCAAGGGCTTAATTTATGGCCTGCAGATGTTTGACAGTTGGCTGTATGAGGACTCCCTCCCGTTTCTGCATATCGAAGCGTTAGACACGTTTCAGTTTTTGCGGGAACAAGTGGAGACAGGCTACTTTGAATCTCTGATACAGACCTATATGATAGACAATACCCATGTATCCATGGTGAAAATAGAGCCGGAACGCGGTTTAAACGCGAAACAGGAAGCGGAACTTGCAGAAAAACTTGCCGCATTCAAAGAAAGTTTGACGGAGAGCGAATTGGAACGGCTGATCGCAGACACTGCGCATTTAAAAGCATACCAAAGCGAACCTTCCACAAAAGAAGACATTGAGAAAATCCCGATGTTAAAAAGGTCGGATATGAAAAAAGAAGCCGCTCCACTGGTTTTAAGGGAACGAAAGATAGGCGGCATAAAAGTTCTGCATTCCAACCTGCAGACCAATGGGATTATCTATATGAACCTATTGTTTGACATTGACACAGTGGCGGAAGAAGATTTGCCATATCTTGGCATCTTAAAAGCAGTATTGGGCTATGTGGATACAAAAGAATATTCGTACAGCAGTCTGGCAAATGAAATTAATTTGGAAACGGGTGGCATCGCCACCTGCATTTCAACATATCCAGATGCAAAAAAGGCGGGCGCCTATGAAGCGAAATTTGAAGTCCGTGTAAAAGCCTTATACAACAAACTACCCAAAGCCATGGAGTTAATCAGTGAAATCTTATTGCAGTCAAAACTAGAAGATGTAAAACGTCTGCGTGAAATCCTCGCTGAGTTAAAATCGAAACTGCAAATGTCATTTTCAGCTTCCGGAAATGTCGTTTCCGCAATGCGCGCAATGTCATATTTTTCATCAACGGCGCGTTATAACGATTTAACCCTCGGCATTGATTTTTACCGCGTTCTATCAGAATATGAAGAATGCTTTGATGAAAAGAAAGAGCAATTAATCCAAAAACTAAAAGACTTAAGCCATAGGACATTTACGAAGGAAACCCTTCTGGCGGCCGTTACTTGCGATGAAGAAGGCTATAAAGAGGCGGACGCATTGCAGGCGTTTTGGGAGAAACTTCCATCTGTAAAAGCAATCCGTCCAAAAGCGGAAATTACCTGCATACGCAAAAATGAAGGTTTTATGGACGCTTCAAAAGTGCAGTATGTTTCAAGGGCGGGCGATTTTAAACGCGCGGGCTATTCTTATACGGGCGCATTAAAAATCCTAAAAGTGATTTTAAGTTACGATTATCTTTGGCTAAACGTGCGCGTAAAAGGCGGCGCATATGGATGCGGCGGCGGATTTACGCGGGATGGGAATGTGTATTTTTCTTCTTACAGAGATCCCAATTTGCAAAAAACAAATGAAATATACGAGAATATCCCGGAATATATAAAAACATTTACCGCAGACGAACGAGACATGACAAAATATATTATCGGGACGGTAAGTGATCTGGATACGCCGCTTTCCCCTTTTGCAAAGGGTATGCGGGCTGTGTCTGCGTATTTGATGCATCTTACTCAGGAAGATATACAGACGGAACGAGACGAAATTATTTCTGCGACACAAGAGGATATTAGAAATCTGGCTGATTTGTTGTCTGCCGTCCTCTCACAAGAAAATATCTGTGTCATTGGGAATGAAGATAAAATTTCAAGCCAGAAAGATATGTTTGAAAAAATAGAGCCGTTGTTTTAAATAAAAGAAAGGGTGTTTATGAACGAAAAATTTAAATCCGGATTTGTATCCATTATTGGAAGGCCAAATGTAGGGAAATCTACACTGATGAATCATTTAATCGACCAGAAAATTGCGATTACGTCAAATAAGCCGCAGACGACGCGCAACCGCATCCAGACAGTTTATACAGACAAAGAACGCGGCCAGATTGTATTTTTAGACACGCCGGGACTGCATCAGGCGAAAAATAAACTGGGGGAATATATGGTAAACGCCGCGTTGACGACATTAAAAGATGCGGACGTAATCCTCTGGCTGGTAGAGCCGGGGAATTATATCGGAGCTTCAGAGCGTGAAATCATAAAGCAGTTAGAACGCGTAAAACTTCCGGTTCTTCTTGTGATTAACAAAATTGATAAAGTGGAAAAACCAAAAATACTAGAATATATTGACACTTACCGCAAGGTTTATCCATTTGATGAGATTATCCCCGCATCGGCATTGAAAGGCCATAATCTTACGGATATCATAGACACAATTTACAAATACCTGCCATACGGTCCGATGTTTTTTGAGGAAGACACTGTCACAGACCAGCCTGTGCGGCAGATTACAGCTGAAATTATACGGGAAAAGTCGCTCCATGCTTTAAGCGAAGAAGTTCCGCATGGCATAGCCGTTACGATTGAAAAGATGAAGAAACGCAAAGGCAAGAAAAAACTTATGGATATTGAAGCGACGATTATCTGTGAAAAAGAATCCCATAAAGGAATTATCATTGGGAAAGGCGGCGCCATGTTAAAGAAAATCGGAAGCAACGCCCGCTATGAGATTGAGCGTTTGTTAGAATCCAAAGTGAATCTAAAGCTTTGGGTAAAAGTCAAAAAAGACTGGCGGGATTCCGATTTCTTAATGAAAAATTTTGGTTACCATACAGATGAAATTGCCGTAAAAAAATGAATGCCAATTTTTATCTGGTATGATTCTGCTAAAGAAGGATACCCTAACTATGTAATTTAAGACATACGCAGGAGATGACGGCAGATGGCAAAAGATGCATGGAAGAATTTTGAAATGAGCGGGAAAGTGGCAGATTATCTGGCTTACAGGCAAATTCCCAATCAGGAAGGGAAACAGGAGCAAACCGGGGCAAAGGCGGCGGCAGAAAGAGGATTGGGCAGGTATGGAACAGAACATAGTTCTGACGGGAATGGTTTTAAATGTCATGCCGATTGGCGAGTATGACAAACGCATTACCGTATTGACAAAGGAAAGAGGGAAGATCACAGCTTTTGCTAGAGGAGCCAGACGGCCGACGAGTCAGCTTTTAGCTGTGACTGCCCCGTTTTCCTTTGGAGAATTTGAATTTTTTCAGGGACGCAGTACATATAATTTGAGAAAAGCCTCTATTTCCAATTATTTCAGGGGGTTATCCGCAGATCCTATAAAAGCCTGTTATGGCTTTTATTTTTTGGAAGTGGCGGACTTTTACGCGAGGGAAAACAATAATGAAAAAGAATTGTTAAAATTGCTTTATCTCTCGCTTCGCGCGTTAGAAACGGGAAAGATGGACTGCCGTTTAATCCGGAGGGTCTTTGAGCTTCGGGTTTTATTGGAAGCGGGAGAATGCCCAGATGTGTCTGCCTGCAGATGCTGTGGGAAAAAAGAGGGATTAAAATATTTTTCCGCTCAATCGCATGGAATGCTGTGCGGCGCCTGTTTTCAAGGGGGCGATGGAATTAAAACAGAGGACTCTGCTGTATATGCGATGCAGTATGCGCTTGCTTCCGAGGTAAAGAAATTGTATACATTTACGGTGTCGGAAGAAGTGCTTTCGCAGTTAGAGCGTATATTAGATCGTATTTTTGTGGAAGAAACCGGACATACGTTTCGGGCGCTTGAAATCATAAAGGAAATGGGGCAGGGAATGTATTAAATCCTCCAAAACAGTATATGCTTTTCTCTAGGTGAAATCTGTTTGAAGCATATGCGTATGGGCGCTGTTTCGTTTGGTTATATTTTGGGATTGTATATAAGAAGGTTGAAATCTTCGAAAGAACATAGTATAATAGCATGGACTGTAAATAAAGTGGAGGGTGGAACAATGAGAAAAATAGCAGGTATTTGCTTGTCTGTCTTTTTTTGTATGGGGCTCTTATCCGGTTGTTCCCAGCAGACAGATGTAGAAACCAGTACGGTTTTTGTCGAGAAAAAAGGCAGTATTGTCAGTGTCGATGTGGAAAAATTCGACAAAGAATACTACGATGCGGAGGAATTGGAAAAATATATTACAGAGAGGATTGAGGTATATAATAAAACCAGCGGGGATGCTGTGGAAAAGTCATCTTTTGACGTGGAAGAAGATACGGCGAAGCTTAAGATGCGGTATCAATCTTTTGAAGACTATGCGAAGTTCAATGGGATTGAGTTTTTTACAGGGACGGTCGTAGCGGCGCAGGCCGAAGGATATGACTTTGATACGGAATTTTATGGCGTTTCGGAAAAGAAGGACGGACAAAAGGACGTAAACAGTAAGGACATTTTGAAAGAAGACAATAATAAAGTTGTTGTGATCAAAGCGAACGTGGACGTGAAAGTGGACGGCACAGTTTTGTATGTCTCGAAACAGGATACAAAGGTAACCGCCAAAGACACTGTTTCCATAATGGGTGAAGGAGCCAATGAAGAAGCGGCTCTTACATATATTATTTACAATTAGCAGGACGGAGGGATTATTTTGGAAAAGTCAATGGAGAAAATCGTTGCCTTAGCTAAGGCTAGGGGATTTGTGTATGCGGGTTCGGAGATTTACGGCGGGCTTGCCAATACATGGGATTATGGGAATCTCGGCGTAGAATTAAAGAATAATGTGAAAAAAGCATGGTGGGATAAGTTTGTCAGGGAAAATTCCTATAATGTCGGCGTAGACTGCGCAATTTTGATGAATCCGCAGACATGGGAGGCATCCGGCCATTTAGGCGGGTTTTCCGATCCGTTAATGGATTGTAAAGAGTGCCATGAACGCTTTCGGGCAGATAAATTAATTGAGGATTTTTCTGCGGAACAGGACATTAAATTGGAAGAATCGGTTGATGGGTGGACTCAGGAAGAGATGCTTTCGTTTATAAATGAGCATAACATTCCATGCCCGACCTGCGGCAAACATAATTTTACGGATATCCGTCAGTTTAACTTGATGTTTAAGACGTTTCAGGGCGTGACGGAAGATGCGAGAAATACAATATACCTGCGTCCTGAGACTGCGCAGGGGATTTTTGTGAACTTTAAGAATGTACAGCGGACTTCCCGCAAGAAAATTCCGTTTGGCATTGCCCAGATAGGGAAATCATTCCGAAATGAGATTACGCCGGGGAATTTTACGTTCCGCACAAGAGAATTTGAGCAGATGGAGTTAGAATTTTTCTGTGAGCCGGACACGGACTTAGAATGGTTTCAGTATTGGAGGGGATTTTGCCGAGACTGGCTTTTGGCGCTTGGCATCAAAGAAGAAGAAATGCGGCTTAGAGATCATTCACAAGAGGAGCTTGCTTTTTATTCGAAAGGCACGACGGACATTGAATTTTTATTCCCGTTTGGCTGGGGCGAGCTTTGGGGCATTGCGGACAGGACAGATTATGACCTGATGCAGCATCAGACGGTTTCGGGGCAGGATATGTCATATTTTGACGATGAAAAGAAAGAAAAATATGTCCCCTATGTGATTGAGCCGTCGCTGGGCGCTGACCGTGTCACGCTTGCGTTTTTGTGCGCGGCGTATGACGAAGAAAATATTGGGACAGAGGAAAAGCCGGATATGCGGACTGTGCTCCATTTCCATCCGGCGTTGGCTCCGGTGAAAATCGGGGTGCTTCCATTGTCGAAAAAGTTAAATGAAGGCGCAGAAAAGATATTTGCGCAGCTTACGAAGAAATACAACTGTGAATTTGACGACAGAGGGAATATAGGCAAGCGTTACAGGAGACAAGACGAGATTGGAACGCCGTTTTGCGTTACATATGATTTTGATTCCGAAGAAGACGGGGCGGTGACTGTCCGCGACCGAGACACCATGCAGCAGGAGCGGGTGAAAATCGAAGATCTTGATGCATATTTTGCAGACAAATTTACATTTGAAGTTATTGACAAAAAATAGAAGAATAGGTATAATAGTTCGGGTATGGGCAGGAGAGAAACATGAAAATAGATATTTCAGACTTACTATCCATAGAAAATTTAATGACAGAGCAGCAGTGTGAAGCAGAGTTTTCCTCGTTTCAATCGAAGATGGGCGAATTTCCGGTGGTTGGGAAACAGCCGTTTACGCTTTGTTTTGAAAATAAAGAGGGACATAGCCTTCTCATTTCCGGTGAAACAGACATAACGCTTGCAATACCGTGTGACAGGTGTTTACAAGATGTTTTTGTGACGTTGCATCTTCTCTTTGACAGAAAGTTTCCGTTAGAGGACGGGGCGTTGAAAGAAGCGTTTGATGCGGAGGATACAAGCGGCCTTATAGAGACGGAGATTGATACGGATCGCCTGATTTATAATGAAGTTCTGGTGAACTGGCCGGAGAAAGTGTTATGCCAAAAAGACTGTAAAGGCATCTGCAGGACATGCGGCGTAAATTTGAACGAAAAGACTTGTTCGTGCGGCCAGACGGAGTTAGATCCGCGTATGGCGGCGATTCAGGATATTTTTCATCAATTTAAGGAGGTGTAATCAATGTCAATTTGTCCAAAGAACAAATCATCCAAATCAAGGAGAGATAAAAGGAGAGCAAATTGGAAAATGACGGTTCCTACATTAGTGAAATGCAGCAAGTGCGGAGAATTAATGGTGCCTCACAGAGTATGCAAAAATTGTGGTTCTTATAACAAGAAAGAAATCATTCCACAGGACTAATGATTGCCAGAAAGGGGCTGTCGCTTTAACGAATGAAAATTCGTGAAGCGGCAGCTTCATTTTAT
>CAJUST010000018.1 GCA_910589105.1 uncultured Lachnospiraceae bacterium | reverse complement strand
GCAACTGGAGGGAGGTTAGGTGTGAGACTATGTCGAATGTAATCGTAAAAGAGAATGAGACTTTAGATAGCGCTTTACGCAGATTCAAGCGAAATTGTGCAAAAGCCGGTATCCAACAGGAGATTCGTAAAAGAGAGCATTACGAAAAGCCAAGCGTAAGACGCAAGAAAAAGTCCGAAGCGGCAAGAAAACGCAAGTATAATTAATTTGGACGACAGAGCAGAAGAAGTTCGAGAGAACTTCTTCTTTTTTTGCTTTTTTTCAGGAATATTTTGTAAGACAAGTCATATATTAGACTAGGAGTTGAGGGAAGATGAAACAGGAAATCTTACATATTATGCCGATGCGGCTGCGCGGGGAATTAACGAAAAGCCTGAAGTATGAAACGGGCATAGAAGAAATCCGCGTTCGGATTGGACGTCCTCTTGAGATTCGTTTTCGGGCAAAGAGTTTCTTTCTGGAGGAGCCTGTGACAGCCGCAGATATAGAGGAAATGCTGACCTTTATCAGCCGCTATTCAATTTATGCCTATGAAGATGAAATCCGCCAAGGCTATCTGACGATTGAGGGAGGAAGCCGGATTGGATTTGCCGGGCAAGTGCGTTTACTGCATGGACAAGTAGACCGCATGACAAATATCCGTTTTCTCAATATTAGGATTGCAAATGAGCAAAAAGGGTGCGCAAAACAACTGCTTCCGTGGCTTTTTGCGGATGGGGAATTTTTAAATACGCTTCTGGTTTCAAAGCCCGGAATTGGTAAGACAACCCTTCTGCGGGATTGCATACGGCTCTTATCAGACGGATATGCAGGCAGGGAAGGCAGAAAAATCTGCGTGATAGACGAACGTTCTGAAATTGCCGCATGTCATCTTGGGATTCCGCAAAATGACGTTGGAATCCGCACAGACGTTTTAGACGGCGGGCCAAAAACGGAGGGAATGCGTATGGCGCTGCGCAGTATGTCACCGGAAATTATAGCTGTAGACGAGCTTGGCGGGATAGAAGATGCAAAGGCGGTCAGGGAGATGGCGTTAAGCGGATGTAAAATTTTGGGGACAATACATGGGGACGCCATAGATCGAGTGACAAAAACAGAGGGGGTGGCGCAGATGTACCGGCAGAAGTTGTTTCAACGATACATATTGCTGAAAAGGGAAACAGATGGGAAACGGGCGTATTTTGTTTTTGACGAAGTGGGAAAACGGTTATGTTAAAAGCCGTCGGAGTTCTTTTTATCGTGACAGGCGCATGTGGGTTTGCAATTTACTTTTCTTCCTATTTAAAAACTCATCTCGCGCAATTAATCGAATGGCGGGAGATTTTTACACAGTTAGACAATGAGCGGGAATATCTCCGGCTGCCTTACGCCCAGTTATTAAGGAAAACAGCAAGGGGAAAGGCGGAATTGTTTTCTGCAATCCTTTTAGAAGTGGCGGATTCTATGGAAAAACGCACGCAGACAGATGTGTCCGTATTTTGGGAACAGGCGTTTGAAAGGCGGTCCGCGCAGATTTTACTGAAAGAAGACGAGGCGGACTTGTTGTTTGCATTGGCAAGGAGCCTGCTGTTAGAGGGAGACCATTCACAGGTGGCAAAATTATATTTTATGCAGTTGGAGGATAAAATCCTTTTGGCAATGCAGGAAAAGAAAGAAAAACAGAAATTATATGGGACGGTCAGCGTCCTTGGCGGTTTGTTTTTGGTGATTATGCTGCTGTAAGCGGCAGGATACAGGAGAATCCATGAGCGTAAATTTAATTTTTAAAATAGCTGCGGTAGGAATTATCGTTACCGTGATGAGTCAGGTGTTAAAGCACAGCGGCAGAGAGGAGCATGCGTTTTTGATAAGCCTTGCAGGGCTGATTATCGTGCTGTTTTGGATTTTGCCCTATATTGTCGAATTGTTTGAAACAATGCAGAATCTGTTTGCGTTATAGGAGGGCAGTAAATGGATATTATAAAAATCAGTGTCTTTGGGATTTCGGCAGTTCTCCTTGCTTTGGTTTTGAAAAGTTACCGGCCGGAATACAGCGTTTTTCTCAGTATTGCGGTTTGTGTCTGCATCTTTTTGTTCGTTGGCACAAAATTAGAGCTAATCATCGGATACGCTGAAAAAATGCTGGAAATGATTCAGATAGACCATTCCTATATTACCATGATTTTAAAAATGGTCGGCATTACTTATATTGCAGAATTTGCATCCGACATTTGCAAAGACTGCGGGCATCAGACGATTGCAGGCCAGATAGAGCTGTTTGCCAAATTGTCTATTTTAGTGGTTGGCATGCCGGTGCTTTTGGCATTTATGGAAACGGTTGGGGAAATATTATGAAACGGGCCGCCGTCTGGATAAGTTTGTTTTTGTATTTGATTTTTACCAGTATGCCGGTATGCGCGTCCTCACCGGAAGAATTGATGGAGGAATTGGACTTTTCGGAACTTGGCAGTTTTTTGGAAAAAAATAATGGGACGGATCTTTCCTTTGAGGAAGTTGTCAAGGCTCTTTTTACGGGTGGGGAACTGCCGTATGAAACGATAGGAGAATATATAAAAAGCTTGGCATTGTCTGGTTTTGCGGAGCAGAAACAGCTAGTGTTAAAAATATTGGCGCTTTGCCTTGCATTTTCCATTTTAAAAACCTATACGAAAAATTTTTCTAATTCTTATGTTTCGGAAATCTGCTTTTTTTTATGCTACTGCTTTCTGATGGGGATGCTTTTTGAATCGTTTTCGGTTATGAATGAGACGGTTCTTCAAACGGTGGAAACCATGACAGGGTTTATGCGGGTTTTAGTTCCAGTTTTTTGTTCGGCGATGTCGTATTCGCTGAATTTCCAATCGTCTGCCGTTGCATATTCTCTGGTGTTTACTGCGATTTATCTGGTAGAGTGGATGATACGGTATCTGCTTGCTCCTCTGGCGCAGATTTATGTAATCATGGAGTTTTTAAATTATCTGATGGAAGAAGAACGGTTTAAGAGAATTTCCGAACTGACTTCCGGCGCTGTGCGGATTCTGTTAAAAGCCGCCATTACCTTTATTCTTGGCATTAATATGATTCAAGGCATGGTGGCGCCGGCGCTTGACCGCCTTACGGGAAATTCCATTGCAAAAACAATTCAAATGGCTCCTGTCATTGGAAATGTGGCAAATGGAATGGGGCAGATCTTTTTGAGTTCCGGGATTGTCATTAAAAACTGCATCGGCGCGGCGGCGCTTGTGGTTCTTATTGTGATCTGCGCGGTTCCGTTTTTAAAAATGGCTTTGTTTGCCATGATATATAAGTTTTTGGCGGCAGTGTTAGAGCCGGTTGCGGACAAACGCCTTTCAGGCGGCATGAATGGAATCGCAAATGGCGGTATGTTGTATTTGAAAATATTAAATGCTTGCCTTATGCTGTTTTTTTTAACGATTGCGCTGATTACCGCCGCGACAGGGCTTGGAATGGGAGGTTAGCATGGCAGGAATTGTAGAATGGGCAAAAAATTACAGTATGGTATTTCTTCTTATGACAATATTGTCCACCGTTGCGGCGCGGAAAGAATACCGGAAATATATTCAGCTTTTCGTGGAAATTATCCTTGTAATTACGCTGCTAAATCCTTTGCTTGGCTTATTTGGGAAGTCGTCAGATTTATTTGAAAAAATTTCTTATGGCGCTTTTTGGCAGGGGCTTGCAAATATAAAATTGGATCAGGAAAAAATGGAATTTTTTAATGAAGGGCATTATGTGGCATATTACGAAAAAGCGATTGCGGAAGATGTTAAACTATTGGCGGATAACTCCGGCTATGCAGTGACAGATGTTTTTGTATCGTTAAATGAGGCGTTTGAAGTGGAATCCATGGAGATTGAGGTGGCGAAACAAAATATAGAAACTGTGATTGTCGGCACATTGGAGGAGAACGCGGAAAATACGGAAATAAAAGCGTTAAAGGAAAAAATTGCCGCATATTACCGGATAGGCGGGGATTGTATCACAATAAGGAATTAGGAGGCGCCTATGAAGTTTTTGGAGTTCTTTCAAAACCAGTCTTGGAAAAAATGGGAGAAAAGCCAATGGACAATTCTGGTTTTATCGGGGGTTTTGCTGATGATCCTTGCAATCCCCTCAGAAAATAAAAAAAGAGAGGAGGAACTGCCAGTAATAGAGGAAACGGAAAGCGCGCCAAAGACGGCGCAGAAAGATTATGCAGAAGAAATGGAACGGCGCCTAGAGAACGCGTTAAAAAGCATTGAAGGGGCGGGAAGGGTGGAGGTTATGATTACAATAGAGGATTTAGGGGAGAGCATCGTGGAAAAAGACACGGTTTTAGAAACGTCGGATTTGCAGGAAAGCGGTCAGGAAGGAGGTTCACGCGCGCAGAAAAATGGGCAGACGGCAAGATCGTCTGTTTATCAGGAGACGGGCAGCGATAAAATCCCATTTGTGGGAAAAGAAAAGACGCCAAAGATTTCCGGTGTTCTGGTTGTTTGTGAGGGCGGAGAAAATACTACAGTAAAGCAGAATATTTCTGAGGCAGTTATGGCATTATTCCAAATTGATGTGAATAGAATTAAAGTAGTTAAGATGAATATTCAGGAGGAAGGATATTGAAAAAGAAATTAAAGAAAAATCAAATTATTATTACAGCGTTGGCGTTTATGATTGCGGTTGCAGGATATGTCAGCTATACCAGAAGCAACCTTGACGGAAAAGCGGCGGCGCAGGCAAGCGCAGGCATTTCGGAAGACTCTTATGAGATTTCAGACGATCCGATTGTAGAAGGGGACATTTTCACAGACACGGGCGATGGTTTAGATGTAGCGGCAGGAACGGAAACGGCGGGAACGGACGTAGCGCAGGGGGAAAATCCGGCAGAATCGGAAATAAACCCGGGAGAAGCAGTTTTGACGAGCACGGCAGTGGGAAATGTGGATTTTGCGGCAGAGATGAAACTGACAAGAGAGCAGGTGAGGGCAAAGAATAAAGAGACGCTGCTAGGCATAGTCAACAGCGCAACGCTGACTGACGAGCAGAAACAGGCGGCAGTGGATCAGATGATTGCCTTAACGGATACGGCGGAAAGGGAAGCTGCGGCAGAAATGCTTTTAGAGGCAAAAGGGTTTACGGACGTTGTTGTCAGCATTACGGATAATGCAGCCGATGTTGTGTTAAATATGGGCGATATTACGGATGCAAAACGCGCCCAAGTGGAAGATATTGTAAAACGCAAAACAAATATCAGCGCGGAAAATATTATTATTACGCCGATTGACGCAAGCGCGCAGACACAGACGCAGACAGAGACGGAAACACAGACGGAAAGCGATACACAGACGTCCCTTCCGGAATCTACGGAAACGGAGACGGCGGCAGGGACGGAATAACATAGAAATAGAATAATATAGAAACAGAATGGTATATAGAAAATAAAGTGTGTAAGGGAACTTGCGCGCTTTATTTTTTGTGGTATAATTTTAGTATCAAAGAAAGGGAAGGAGAACAATATGGCGATAAGCTTACAAAAGGGACAAAAGGTTAATTTAAAGAAAACGCAGTCCGCAGGGCTGGGAGAGATTTTGGTGAATTTAAACTGGAATGCAAGACCGGTGAAGAAGGGCTTGTTTTCGGCATTTAAAAGCGGCGGCGGGATTGATCTTGATTTGGGGTGTCTGTATGAATTAAAGGACGGAAGCAAAGGGGCGGTGCAGGCGCTTGGAAATGCGTTTGGCTCTTTGAACTATCCGCCGTATATTGCATTAGATGGCGATGACAGAACCGGCGCGGCGGCGGCAGGCGAGAACTTGCGGATTAACGGCAACCAGATTGCGAAGATTAAGCGTGTTCTGGTGTATACGTTTATTTATGAAGGCGTTGCAAACTGGCAGCAAGCGGATGCAGTTGTGACGATTAAATATCCGGGGGCGGAAGATCTGGTCGTGCAGATGGATCATTATAATTCCAAAGAGCTGATGTGCGGGCTTGCGCTGTTTGAAAATATCAATGATGAGACGTTTAGCGTCGAGAAGATTGTACAGTTTTATCCGGGACATCCTGCACTTGACAAAGCGTTTGGCTGGGGAATAAATTGGAAGCCGGGACGCAAATAAATTGGAATTAATTTGGGAGGGGCGCTTTACGCGCCTCTCCCGTTTTTTGTTTTATTTATTTTCTGCCGCAGTTTTTGTCAATGACAGGATTGCAGGCGTAGAAGTTTTTAGAGTCTAATCGTTCTTGGATAAGGCGGAGGGCTTCGCCGAACCGCTGGAAATGGACGACTTCCCTTGCGCGCAGGAAGCGTATGGGATCTATGACGTCCGGATCTTTGACGACGCGCAGGATATTGTCATAAGTGCTTCTGGCCTTTTGCTCTGCCGCCATATCTTCCATTATATCCGTAATCGGATCGGCTTTTACCTGAAACTCACAGGCATTTTGCGGCACGCCGCCTGCGGCTTGCGGCCATATGCCTAATGTATGGTCGATGTAATATTCGCCAAATCCGGATTCTTTGATTTCTTCCGGCGTTAAGTTGCGCGTAAGCTGGTGAACGATGGTGGCTACCATCTCAAAGTGGGCCATTTCTTCTGTGCCTATATCCGTTAATATTCCCATTACCTCACGGTAAGGCATAGAATACCTTTGGGAAAGATAACGCAGGCTAGCGGAAATTTCACCGTCCGGGCCGCCATACTGGCTCATAATAAACTTAGCGATTTTTGGATTTGTTTCTTTAATATTGATTGGATATTCCAAACGTTTTTCATAATTCCACATTAACAGTAACCCCCTTCCCAAGGCCATGGTTCCGTTGCCCAGCGCCAATAGTCGTCTTCCTGCTGCACCATGTTAAGCGTCAGAGGAGAGTAGTTTGAAGAATAAAGGGCAAGCGCTTTTTTGCGTTCTTCATTATAATGATAAAAAAACGCAAGCGCTTCTTCATCGTCTGGATGCGTATCCAGATACAGGGTAATTTCTGTTACGGCAAAACTGACTTCGTTGATCCAATCCCACAACTGGCTCTGGTTCATTGTCTGTCTCAACATGGACGGCCTCCCTTCCAGCCCATAAAGGGTTTATTTAATTCCGGAAAAATGGTTCCGGTCTGTAAGGCTTCGTCCGGTTCGTATACAGTTTTAAAATGCTGCATAGGCACATAAGCCATTGCAAGCGCAAAGTTATCAGAAGCCCATGCATCGTTTTGGCGCATAGGCGGCGGGGAAAACCGGTTTTTCCCACATCTTGGCTGGCTGCAAGTATTCATAGAAAATCTCCTTTTTTCATTTATACCAATAACGTATGCAGAAACTGAAATAAAGTGACTGTAAAACTATTATTATATTCCGTTTTTGGCTCATTCAGAACAGAAAAACGCTGCCGGAAAAGGCAAAAGAGATTGGAAAGTTTGAACAATTTATGAAAACGAAAAAAAATATTGATTTTCATTTCTCAGATATGTTATGATTCCTATGAAAAATGAGATAAATGAAGAGAGGGATACTTATGACGAGAAAAACGGGTCTTTTTGCCGCGGCGCTTTTTGCAGGGGCAATGGCGTGTATGGGTTGCGGGGATAATAATAAGACAGATGGCTCTGTAAACGGCACAGAAACTGCAGAAGCGGAAGTTTTTGATTATTCAATTGATGATTATGTTAAATTAGGGGAATATAAACAGCTTTCCGTAAAATATCCGGTTCCGGTCATTACGGAAGAAGATGTAGAGACAAGCATAGAAGAAATGCTTGATGAACATACAGAATATAAAGAAATTTCAGATCGTCCTGCGCAAAATAACGATTATGTGAATCTTGATTTTAAAGGGACGGTAGATGGAGAAGAATTTGACGGCGGTACGGCGGAAGATTATGAATTTACGTTGGGGCAGGAAGAATTTATAGAAGAATTTGAAGCAAATGTTGTTGGAAAGAGCGCAGGCGAGACGTTCACCTTCCAAATGACGTTTCCGGATGATTATGATGAAGATCTCAAAGGGAAAACAGCGGAATTTACCGTTACTTTAAATTCCATCAATGAAGTGCAGACTCCGGAATACACCGATGATTTTGTGAAAGAAGCGACCGAATATGAGACGATTGACGCATATGAAGAAGCATTGCGGGAAGAATTATTGTTATCCGCCCAGCAGGAGGCGGAATCTGCGGCGGGAGACGACGCCTTGTTACAAGCGGTTTCAAACGCAGAGATAGACGGGTATCCTCAGGCGTTATATGATTCCTGCTATAATGACACGGTAGAGCAATATCAGTCATACGCGGATATGTTTGGCGTGGATTTTGACGAATTTATGTCTGATTACATGGAAGACGGGGATTTGGAAGCCGAGACGTTAAACTGGGTCAATGAGATTTTAGTTTCACAGGCGATTGCGAAGGCGGAAGGTTTTGAGATTACGGATAAAAATTATAAGGAAGAAGCCGAAGCTTTAGCTGTTGAATATGAATATGAATCTTTAGAAGACTTTGTCGGGGATTATGGGGAATTGTCCGTAATGGCAATGTTAGTCAGGGGCAAAGCAGTTGCATTCCTGTATGAAAACGCCAATGTGGAAGAAGTTTCGGAAGAAGAATACTATGAAGAAGATGATTATGATGATGACAGCGATCCAGAAGATGGGACGGAAGCTGTTTTTGTTGAAGAAGGCGCAGAGGAAGATACAGAATAATCTTGCAAATACAGCAAGATGTGATATAATATGAGGGAGTGGCTTGCTCGCAATGCAGAAAGTATGCAACGCTGTATATAATTTTGACTGGAGAAAAGGGAATTGCAATGGAAGATAGTACTGCAAAAGGATTGAAAGAAGCAAGGAAAAGGCGCGAGCGGATTGCAAAAGTGAAAGCCGTGATTATCGGCGTAGTAGGGATATGGCTGTTTCTTTCTGTTGCCATATGCTGGTTTTTGGCATGGAAAATGTACCGGCTGGAGGAAAAAGTGGATTATCTTTTGGATAATTTTACGGTCAGCGGGCGGATGGAAGCGGAATCCAAACAGACAGTGCCGGATACGGACGAAAGCACTTATTTTAATCTGGAAAATTCCATAGATGAAAGCTTGATGGATGAGATGGATTATGGCGTAGTGCCGGCCATGAACCAGAAAGAAAACATGGCGGATGAAGACGACGCCCATAGAGTCTATTTGACGTTTGACGATGGGCCTAGCGGCAACACATCGCAGATTTTAGACATTTTGCAAAAATACAACTTGAAAGCGACATTTTTTGTAATAGGAAGGGAAGGGGAGGAAAATGAAGCCCTTTACAAAAGGATTGTAGAGGAAGGCCATACGCTGGCGATGCATTCCTATTCCCACAAATACAAAGATTTATACGCTTCTATGGAATCTTTTGTAGATGATTTTTCAAAAATTCAAAATTACCTCTATAAAGTCACTGGAAAAGAATGCCTGTTTTACCGTTTTCCGGGTGGCAGCAGCAATAAAGTCAGCAATACCAATATGTCGGAATTTATCACATATTTGAATGAACAGGGCATTACCTATTTTGACTGGAATGTTTCAAGCGGAGACGCCACTTCACAGGCCTATACGCCGGAAGAGCTGGTGCAGAACGTGATGACGGACGTTGTGAGATATAAGACGTCCATTGTTCTTATGCACGATGCGGAGACGAAAACTTCTACGGTACAAGCCTTAGAACCGATGATTCAGGCGCTTTTAGGCATGGGAGCTGAGATTTTGCCCATAGATGAAAACACCACTGTAGTGCAGCATATCGCCGCATTGAGTGTGGAACAATAACAAATAAATGATGGAGGAAGTACGATGGGTTTTTTTAAGGAGTTTAAAGATGACTTTTCCCAAGCGGTGGATGAGTTGATGCTGGGTTCTGAGGAACCGGCAGAAAAGAAAGAGACGCCGGAGAGTGAAGATATGGTTGTAAACACTCTGGACACAGGAGTGGATACGAAATCAGAACTATCCAAGTTAGACGGATTGTTAGAACCTGTAGCGCCTGTAAAAGAAGAACAGGCAGTCGTTAATTCACAACAGGTAGTCAATCTGGAACAAGAGTTTTCAGGCGAAGTGAAAAAAGCAGATGAAAGAACAATTATGGAGGAGAAAAAAGAAATGAACGAAGAAGTAATGACAGCAACAACTTTACAGCAGCCGGAGATGGAAGCGCATGTGGAAGAACCGATCTCAGATGAAGTGACCGTAATTACGGAAGGCACGAACATCACGGGTGACATTGGTTCTAACGGTTCTATTGATATTCGCGGCAAAATCAATGGAAACGTAACCTGCCGTGGAAAATTAGTTGTAACGGGCATGTTAGAAGGCAACAGCAATTCTTCCGAATTTTTCGCAGATGCGGCAAAAGTGGAAGGCGAAGTAAAAAGCAGCGGAACAGTTAAGATTGGCATTGGCTCTGTGGTAATCGGAAACATCACAGCAAGTTCAGCAGTAATCGCTGGGGCAATCAAAGGCGATGTAGACGTACAGGGGCCAGTGGTTGTAGATACTTCCGCAGTTGTAATGGGCAATATCAAATCCCGTTCCGTACAGATTAATAACGGGGCCGTTATCGAAGGCTTCTGCTCACAGTGCTATGCAGACATTGACGTACAGGGTCTTTTTGAAGAAAAGAAGGGAATCTAATTTATGAAGCGGGTTTTGTTGAAATTAAGCGGAGAAGCATTGGCTGGTGAGAAAAAAACGGGGTTTGATGAACCTACTGTGCGAAAAGTGGCGAATCAGGTCAAAGAGTTAAATGACAAAAAGATACAGGTTGGAATCGTTATCGGTGGCGGAAATTTCTGGCGTGGGCGCGCCAGTGAGGCGATAGACCGAACCAAAGCAGACCAAATCGGAATGTTAGCGACCGTGATGAATTGCATCTATGTGTCTGAAATTTTTCGTTCCGTTGGCATGATGACGCAGATTTTAACGCCATTTGAATGTGGCTCCATGACAAAGCTGTTTTCAAAAGACCGCGCGAATAAATATTTTGCACATAATATGGTTGTGTTTTTTGCAGGAGGAACCGGACATCCATATTTTTCAACGGATACGGCAACCGTCCTTCGCGCTGTCGAAATTGAGGCGGAAGGGATTCTTTTAGCAAAAGCAGTCGATGGCGTGTATGACCGCGATCCAAAGGTTAATCCGGATGCGAAACGCTATGGCAGCATTTCCATTGAAGAAGTGATTGCAGAGAAGCTTGCCGTTGTCGATATGACTGCTTCCATTATGTGTATGGAAAATAAAATGCCAATGTATGTATTTGCATTGAACGAAGAAAATAGTATTATAAAAGCGATATCCGGTGATTTTAACGGAACGAAAGTTACGGTCTGATGAGGGAGGGCTAAAATATGGATGCGAGACTAGAACCATTTGATACGAAGATGCAGAAATCCTTACACAATTTGGAGGAGGAGTTTGGAGCGATCCGCGCTGGGCGGGCAAATCCGCATGTGCTTGATAAATTGAAAGTGGACTATTACGGAACTCCGACGCCAATTCAGTCCGTAGCGAATGTCAGTGTGCCGGAACCGCGTATGATTCAAATCCAGCCTTGGGAAAAGTCCATGGTGAAGGAAATTGAACGGGCGATTCTTACTTCCGAGATAGGAATCAATCCGACGAACGATGGCGCAGTGATTCGCCTTGTCTTTCCTGAATTGACGGAAGAACGGAGAAAAGAGCTCGCAAAGGACATCAAGAAAAAGGGAGAGCAGGCAAAAGTCGCAGTTCGCAACATTCGCCGTGACGCCAATGATTCTTTTAAGAAATTATCGAAAGAAGACGTTTCCAAAGATGAAATTAAAGGATTGGAAGAAGAAGCCCAGAAGATGACGGATAAGTACATCGGGCAGATAGATAAAGCAGTAGATTCAAAAACAAAAGAAATTCTTACTGTATGATGATTTGTGGGGGCACTGCATAAGCGTGTCCCCATTTTCACCATAATGTGAAAAGGAGAGTATAAAATTATGGTTCCAAATCATGTGGCAATTATATTGGACGGAAATGGAAGATGGGCGAAATCAAAAAATATGCCGCGGAATTACGGGCACACAATGGGGGCTAAGAATGTGGAAGTCGTTGCAAAAGCGGCGCATGATATGGGAATCCGTTATTTGACCTTGTATGCGTTTTCTACAGAAAACTGGAACAGGCCGAACAAAGAAGTTGCCGCTTTAATGCGGCTTTTGGATTCCTATTTAAAAAATTGTATCAAGACAGCGAAAAAAAATGATATGCGGGTACGCGTCATTGGAGATATTTCAAGATTAGATGAAAAGTTTCAAAAAAATATCAGGGATTTGGAAGCCGCATCTGCGGCATATCAGGGATTGAATCTGCAAATCGCCATTAATTATGGGAGCAGGGACGAAATGATCCGCGCAATGAAAAAAATGTATTCCGACTGCAAAGAAGGAAAATTGGAAATAGAAGATTTGAATGAAACAAAGTTTTCTTCCTATCTCGACACTGCGGATATTCCCGATCCGGATTTGTTAATCCGTACAAGCGGGGAACAGCGTTTATCCAACTATTTGCTTTGGCAGCTCGCTTACAGTGAATTTTATTTTACGGAAACGCCTTGGCCGGATTTTAAAGAAATGGAATTAAAACGCGCTGTGGAAGCATATAGTTCCAGAGACAGAAGATACGGCGGGATTTCCGAGAAAGAGGAAACGAATGTTTAAGACAAGATTACTCAGCGGAATTGTTTTAGTCATACTTGCGCTTGTTTTGATCATCACGGGAGGAGATGTTTTGTTTGCGTCTCTCCTTATTATTTCTTTGATTGGGTTGTATGAATTGTATCGTGTCTTTCAAATAGAAAAGAGCGTGATCGGTGTGGCGGGATATGCCGCGGCAGTGGTTTTTTATCTGAATTTAAGAGAGCAGTTCTTTTCTGATCCGATGATTTTGGTGATTGGCTTATTAACGCTTCTGATGGCTGTGTATGTGTTTTCATATCCGGCGTATAAGACGGAACAGGCGCTGGCGGCGTTTTTTGGCGTTTTTTATACAGCGGCGATGCTTTCCTATGTGTATCAGACCAGAATGTTAGAGCAGGGCGCTTATATAGTTTGGCTGATTTTTTTATGTTCATGGGGAAGCGACACATGCGCTTATTGTGTCGGCGTCTTATTTGGAAAGCATAAGATGTCACCGAAATTAAGCCCCAAAAAATCAGTGGAAGGGGCAGCCGGCGGGATAGCCGGAAGTATGCTTCTTACGTTTTTATATTGTTTTGCATTTCAGGAGCAAATTCAGGTTGAATTCAATGAAATGCTGATTTTCGCAGTGATTGGCGGCGTTGGGGCATTGATTTCGATGGTTGGGGATTTAGCGGCTTCCGCCATAAAGCGGAATTATGGCATAAAAGACTATGGGACATTGATTCCGGGGCATGGCGGGATTTTAGACAGATTTGACAGCGTCATTTTTACGGCTCCGGTTGTTTATTATCTTGCCGCGTATTTGATTTAGGGCAATAGCAAACGAGGGATAACATGAAAAAAATAGCGATTTTGGGGTCGACCGGTTCCATCGGCTCCCAGACATTAGAGATTGTCAGGGAACAAAAAGACATTGAAGTAACGGCGGTTGCCGCTGGAGGCAATCTTTCCTTGCTGGAACGGCAGATACGGGAGTTTCGCCCCCGCATAGCGGCAATCTGGGAAGAAGAAAAGGCAAAGGAACTGCGGATAAGGACGGCGGATTTTTCCGTTAAAATCGTATCTGGCATGGAAGGGCTGTTGGAAGTGGCGGCAATGCCGGAGACGGAGACTTTAGTGACGGCGGTTGTCGGGATGCTTGGCATACGTCCGACGATTGCGGCGATTCAGTCGGGAAAGAAGATTGCGCTTGCCAATAAAGAGACGCTTGTGACGGCGGGACATATTATTATGCCGCTGGCTAAAGAGCATAATGCGCAGATTCTTCCCGTTGACAGTGAACACAGCGCAATTTTCCAATCATTGCAGGGAGAAACGGAAAATGCGATCCAAAAAATAATCCTGACGGCTTCCGGCGGGCCGTTTCGGGGAAAAACAGCCGAAGAACTTAGATACGTTCAGCTTGAGGATGCTTTAAAGCACCCGAACTGGTCTATGGGAAAGAAGATTACAATAGATTCTTCGACGTTAGTCAATAAAGGGCTTGAGGTCATAGAAGCGAAATGGCTGTTTAACGTTAAGCCGGAGCAAATTCAGGTGACAGTGCATCCGCAGAGCATTCTCCATTCCGCTGTGGAATTTAAAGACGGCGCAGTCATTGCGCAGCTTGGAACGCCGGATATGCGCATTCCGATTCAATATGCCCTTTATTACCCGAAACGCCGTACATTAAGCGGGACGCGGCTAAATCTCTTTGAACATTCCGGTTTGACGTTTGAACAGCCGGATATGCAGACATTCCGCGGGCTTGCTTTGGCGTTTGATGCGTTAAAGAGGGGCGGCAACGCGCCAACAGTCTATAATGCGGCGAATGAAAAAGCGGTTGCGCTGTTTTTAAGCCGGAAAATTGCATATCTTACTATAACGGAGATGATAGAGACATGTCTGGACCGGATTTCTTTTGTCCCAAACCCTACTGTAGAGCAGATTTTGGAGACAGAACAGGCAGTATATGAATTTATAGAGAGCAGGTGGTAGTTTGAAATTTATCATAGCGATATTGATTTTCAGTCTGATTATTTTATTCCACGAGCTGGGCCATTTTCTTTTGGCGAAAAAGAATGGGATTAAAGTCAATGAGTTTTGTCTGGGACTTGGGCCGACGCTGTTTGGCGTACAGAAAGGGGAAACGTTTTATTCCGTGAAACTTTTGCCATTCGGCGGCGCCTGCATGATGGAAGGAGAAGACGGCGAAAGCGAGAATGAAGGCTCTTTTGGCAGTAAATCCGTCTGGGCGCGTATGAGCGTCGTTGTGGCGGGCCCTTTGTTTAACTTTATTTTGGCATATGCTCTGGCGTTTATTTTAATTAGCTGTATCGGCGTAGACGTTCCTGTCCTGACGGGGGTGACGGACGGCTATCCTGCGCAGGAAGAAGGGATGCAAGAAGGAGACGTGATTGTAAAAATCAATCAAAAACCGATTCATTTTTATCGGGAAGTCAGTATGTATACTTATTTTAATCCAAAAGAGTCCTTAGACGTCACATATGAAAGGGATGGAGAACGGTTTCATGCGCATATTGAGCCAAAATTAGACGAAGCAAGCGGACGTTATAAAATCGGGATCGTCGCGAACGGGGAACGGGAACGCCAGTCCGTATGGTCGAACGTTAAAAATGGTTTTTATGAACTGAAATATTGGATATGGACGACAATGCAAAGCTTAAAAATGCTGGTGACGGGAAAAGTCAGCGTCAATGAGCTTTCCGGCCCGGTTGGCATTGTAAAAAGCATTGGCGACACATACGATGCGAGCAAACAGGACGGAATGTTTTATGTGTTTCTCAATATGCTGAATTTTTCGATTCTTCTGACTGCGAATTTAGGCGTAATGAACCTGCTGCCGCTTCCGGCGTTAGACGGAGGGCGTTTGGTGTTCTTAATCATAGAGGCAATCCGCCGGAAAAAAATCAATCCGGAAAAAGAGGGCATGGTGCATTTTGTCGGAATTATGATTTTAATGGGGCTTATGGTTCTTGTGATGTTTAATGATATCCGGAAACTGTTTTTATAAAATTTATACTCCCTTTTCGGAATTGTGTACCCAGATAATATGAGTCTATAAAAATACATTACGGGTGGCAGGCAAATATTTTATATTCAAATATTAAATCAGATTTTGGGAAGGTGTGACCATGATTTTAGAAAATGAAATATGTCACATTGAAATCAATATTGACGAAACATATACCGTTGACTCGGTAGATAATCGCCATTACGATGTAACATTGAATCCAGAACATTATCGGCACAACGATTTGTCAAAAACACTGTCAATTCATATTGGCTTATATGCAAGAGAATTTCAAGTAGCGCTGATTGGACCGTATCATTCATATGATTTGGATTGTGCCGTTCTGCAAGATGACATTCTTACAGTTCTACAAGACAACATGATAACGCAGATAAAGATTACCGATGCCTGTATAATTCGCCATGTTGTGCTGGACTGTTTGGGTTGTAACTTTGCAATTTATAAAGTTGAAAAGGGATATATTATCTATGGAGAAATTGAAATAACGATGTTGGACTTGGATTTTAAGAAACAATGGTCATTTTCTGGAAAAGATATATTTGTTTCTATTTCAAACAGAGAACCATTTACAATACGTGAAAACTTGATTTGCCTGTACGATTTTGAGAATAACTACTATGAAATAGATTTTAATGGAAAGCAAATCATATAACTTCCGTGAGTTGTTAAGCGGATGCAAAAGCAGTAATTATATGCGCGAATTTGTATTATATTTCAAGCTTGCGCAGTTGGAACGCTTTTCCGAAAAGGGAGAATTTATAAAACATAAGAGAGATGGCAGGAGGGTACGATGGGCAGAAATCAGACCAAACGGGTAAAGATTGGAACAAAACAAATCGGCGGGGGATCTCCTATCCTGATTCAGTCGATGACGAATACAAAGACGGAAGACGTTGCGGCGACTGTCGGGCAGATTCAAAAACTCTCTGCGGCAGGATGCGACATAATCCGCTGCGCGGTTCCGACAATGGAAGCGGCTGCGGCGTTAAAGGAGATCAAAAAAGAGATTGCCATTCCGCTTGTTGCGGACATTCATTTTGATTACCGTTTAGCGATTGCGGCAATCGAAAACGGGGCGGATAAAATCCGCATAAATCCGGGCAACATTGGAAGCAGGGATCGCGTAAAGGCAGTTGTGGATGCGGCAAAAGAAAGGAATATCCCAATCCGTGTCGGCGTCAACAGCGGTTCGCTGGAAAAAGAGCTGGTTGAAAAATATCATGGCGTCACGGCGGAAGGCATTGTGGAAAGCGCGTTAGACAAAGTGAACATGATTGAGGACATGGGGTATAGGAATCTTGTGATAAGCATTAAGTCATCGGACGTGATGATGTGCGTAAAAGCGCATGAAATCATATCGCAGCAGACCAGTTACCCACTCCATGTAGGCATTACGGAAGCTGGGACGATTATCAGCGGCAATATTAAATCTTCAATTGGATTGGGCTTGATTTTACATCAGGGAATCGGAGACACAATCCGCGTTTCCCTGACGGGAGACCCGATCGAGGAAATTAAATCTGCAAAAATTATTTTGCGGACACTGGGGCTTCGGGCTGGCGGGATTGAAGTGGCGTCCTGCCCAACTTGCGGCAGGACGAAAATAAACCTGATTGAACTTGCCAATCAGGTGGAAACAATGGTAAGCGATATTCCTTTAAATATCAAGGTGGCTGTAATGGGCTGTGCCGTCAATGGACCCGGAGAGGCAAAAGAAGCGGATATTGGCATTGCAGGCGGCATAGGGGAAGGGTTAATTATCAAGCATGGAGAAGTTTATAAAAAGGTTCCTGAAAAGGATTTATTAAAAGAGCTTCGGAAGGAATTATTAAATTGGAGTGAGTAATATGTCAAAAACTTTTTTTGAAGTGTTTCCGGCATTGGCTTTGCAAGAAGATATGCAGAAACTTCTGTCTGGCATAGAAGTCACAAAAGTGAGCGCGAACCGCCAGAAAACTGCGGTTCGCATTTCTATTTGCGGCAGGCATTTAATCCCGAAACCGGATATTTTCCGTTTGGAAAAAGAAATCGTAAAACAGCTCTTTCCAAATCAGCGGGTAGAAGTGAAGATTATCGAGAAGTTTATGCTTTCTGAACAGTATTGCGCTGAAAGCCTGATGGATATTTATGGGGAAAGCATTGCGCAAGAGTTAAACGCATATAGCAGACTTCTTTACAGTGTTTACCGGAATGCCCAAATTTCTTTTGTTGGAAAAAACAGAATGAAACTTACGCTTGAGGATACAATGTTAGCGAAAGAGCGCGCAGACGAGCTTGTCCATATTTTAGAAAAGATATTTTGTGAGCGGTGCGGCGTTGACTTTATTGCGGACGTATCCTTTGCGCCAAAGAAGGAAGAACGCAGAAAGCAGTCGGATTATATGATTGAGCAGGAAATCCGGCAGACGGTCCGTATGGCTGCCATGGGAAGGCAGAAGGAGGAACCGGAAGCAAAAGATGCGACTTTGCCAAAAGCCGGAGGCGAATCAAAGGAACCGCAAAGACGCAGTTTCAAACATCCGGAAAAACGCATCGTCCGTTCCGGCAATCCTGATGTGATTTACGGACGCGATTTTGACGATGCGCCGATTCCGATCGAGAATATTACAGGTGAGATGGGAGAAGTTGTAATCCGCGGGCAGGTGATTAGTTTTGAGGCAAGGGAGATCCGAAACGAAAAGACTATTTTGATTCTTGCGTTTACCGATTACACGGATACGATTGTACTGAAAATATTTACAAAAAATGAAGATTTGCCGCACTTGACGGAACACATAAAAAAAGGCGTGTTCTTAAAAATAAAAGGCGTCACGACGATAGACAAGTTTGACAGTGAATTGACGATAGGTTCCATTTATGGAATTAAAAAATCTTCCGACTTCCGGGGGCAGAGAACAGACAACAGCCCATTAAAACGGGTAGAGCTGCACTGCCATACCAAAATGAGCGATATGGACGGCGTGTCCGATGTGAAAGACATTATTAAACGCGCGAAAGCATGGGGGCATAAAGCGATTGCCATTACCGACCATGGCAATGTCCAAGCGTTTCCGGAAGCGAACCATGCCATTTCGCCGGACGATGAGTTTAAGATTATTTACGGCGTAGAAGCGTATTTGGTCGATGACGTAAAGTCATTTGTCGAACATGAAAACGGGCAAAGCTTAAAAGACGCGTTTGTCGTTTTTGATTTAGAGACTACCGGATTTAATCCGAATGTCAATAAAATTATAGAGATTGGCGCAGTAAAAGTGGAAAATGGCAATATTACCGGCCATTTTTCGGAATTTGTCAATCCGAAGATTCCGATTCCCTATGAGATTGAAAACTTAACGGGAATTAATGATTCCATGGTAATCGATGCAAAAACCATCGAAGAAATCTTGCCAAAATTTATGGAGTTTTGCCAGGATGCAGTTATGGTTGCGCATAACGCAGAGTTTGACATGGGGTTTATCAAACATAATCTTATGCGGTTAGGCATAGAGCGGGAATTTACGGTTGTCGATACAGTTTCATTGGCGCGGACATTGCTGCCGGAACTAAACCGCTTTAAGCTGGATACAGTGGCAAAGGCTTTGGGCGTGTCTTTAAAAAACCATCACCGCGCGGTAGACGACGCCGCATGTACGGCGGATATATTTTTAAAATTCATAGAAATGTTACAAGACAGAGGGATCTTTGACTTAAAAAAGCTGAGTGAATTAAGCGTTTCAACTCCGGAAACGGTACGGAAACTGCCGACGCATCATGCCATTATTTTAGCGGCAAACGATATAGGCCGCATAAATCTTTACCGTTTGATTTCCATGTCACATTTGACGTACTTTTCCAAACGGCCGCGCATCCCAAAGACCGAATACTTAAAGCATAAAGAAGGCTTACTTATTGGTTCGGCGTGTGAAGCCGGAGAGCTGTACCAAGCGCTTTTAAACGGAAGGCCAAAAGAAGAAATTACGCGTCTGGTAGAATTTTATGATTATCTTGAAATTCAGCCGTTAGGCAATAACCAGTTTATGCTGGAAAATGAGAAAACGCCCGTTGAGAGCATAGAAGATCTCAAAGAAATCAACCGGAAGATAGTAAAATTAGGGGAGGAGTTCCATAAATTAGTTGTTGCGACTTGCGACGTGCATTTTTTAGATCCGCAAGATGAAGTTTACCGGCGCATTATAATGGCGGGAAAAGGGTTTAAAGATGCGGATAATCAGGCGCCTTTGTATTTGCGCACAACAGAGGAAATGCTTGCGGAGTTTGCGTACTTAGGCAGTGATAAGGCAGAGGAAATCGTCATTGAAAATCCGAATAAAATCGCGGATATGTGTGAAAAAATCGCTCCGGTGCGGCCAGACAAATGCCCGCCCGTCATTGAAAATTCCGATCAGCTTCTGCGGGACATCTGCCATAAAAAAGCGCATGAAATGTATGGAAGCGCGCTTCCGAAAATTGTAGAAGAACGCCTTGAGCGGGAGCTGAATTCCATTATTTCAAATGGATATGCGGTTATGTACATTATTGCGCAGAAGCTTGTTTGGAAATCAAACGAAGACGGGTACTTAGTCGGTTCGCGTGGCTCCGTCGGATCTTCCTTTGTCGCCACCATGTCCGGCATTACGGAAGTAAATCCCTTACAGGCGCACTATCTTTGCCCAAACTGCCATTACAGTGATTTTGATTCTAAAGAGGTCAAAGCGTTTTCTGGACGGGGCGGCTGTGATATGCCGGATAAACGATGTCCTATCTGCAATGAGCCTCTCGCTAAAGAGGGGTTTGACATACCGTTTGAGACATTTCTTGGATTTAAAGGAAATAAAGAGCCGGACATTGACTTAAACTTTTCCGGTGAATACCAGAGTAAAGCGCATGCTTATACAGAAGTTATTTTTGGAAAAGGGCAGACATACCGCGCCGGAACGATTGGCACGCTGGCGGATAAAACGGCGTTTGGATATATTAAGAATTATTATGAAGAACGCGGCATCCACAAACGAAATTGTGAGGTCAGCCGGATTGTGGAAGGATGTGTCGGCGTGCGCAGGACGACAGGGCAGCATCCCGGCGGGATTATTGTCCTGCCTGTCGGGGAGGACATTGATTCTTTTACTCCGGTGCAGCATCCGGCAAACGATATGAATACGAATATTATAACGACGCATTTTGACTATCACTCCATTGACCATAATTTGTTAAAACTCGATATTTTAGGGCACGACGATCCGACGATGATCCGTATGCTTGAGGACTTAACGGGCATAGACCCGCAGACCATTCCTCTTGATGACGCTTCGGTGATGTCGTTGTTTAAAAACACAGAAGCGCTTTTAGTGACGCCGGAAGATTTAGGCGGGTGCCAGCTTGGGGCGCTTGGGATACCGGAATTTGGCACAGATTTCGCTATGCAGATGGTTATTGATGCGAAACCGCAGGAGTTTTCAGATTTGATTCGGATTTCAGGGCTTTCCCATGGGACGGACGTTTGGCTTGGAAATGCCCAGACTTTAATTGAGGAAGGGAAAGCGACCATTTCCACGGCAATCTGCACGCGTGACGATATTATGGTTTACCTGATCCATATGGGGTTAGACAGTGAGCTTTCTTTTACCATAATGGAATCCGTGCGGAAAGGAAAGGGGTTAAAGCCGGAGTGGGAAAAAGAAATGCTTTCCCATGGCGTGCCGGATTGGTACATCTGGTCTTGTAAAAAGATTAAATATATGTTCCCGAAAGCGCATGCGGCGGCGTATGTGATGATGGCGTGGCGGATTGCCTATTGTAAAGTATTCTATCCGCTTGCGTATTACGCGGCTTATTTTAGCATCCGCGCGACAGGGTTTAACTATGAACTGATGTGTCAGGGAGAAGAACGGTTAGCTTATTTTATGCGGGATTATGAAAGACGGAAAGAAACGCTGTCGAAAAAAGAGCAGGATACTTACCGTGATATGAGGATTGTTCAAGAGATGTATGCAAGAGGGTTTGAATTTTTACCGTTAGACGTTTATGTGGCAAAAGCGGCAAGATTTCAAATTATTGACGGAAAACTTATGCCGTCCCTTAGCACAATCGACGGATTAGGGGAAAAAGCGGCGGAAGCGGTTGAAGAAGCGGCAAAAGACGGGGCATTTTTATCAAAAGATGATTTCAGGCAGAGGACAAAAGCAAGTAAGACGGTCATTGATTTAATGGCGGATTTAGGGATTTTAGAGGATTTGCCGGAATCGAACCAGTTGTCTTTGTTTGATTTTGCAGGGTAGAACGGGTATTTGGCGTTTCTTTTCTGCCACAGAAGTTTTTGCCCTTTACAATTCCCAGATTCTAAAGTATAATAGGTACCGCAGCAAATAAGCGAACATACATTTGGAGTATAACGCTTAAAAATAGAGGGATTCAAAGAAAGGAAAAACAAATGTCAGAAAAGCAATCCTACGATGCAGCCAGCATTTCCGTACTCGAAGGGCTTGAAGCAGTCCGCAAGCGTCCGGGAATGTACATCGGCAGCGTTTCCGGCAAAGGCTTAAACCATTTAATCTATGAAATTTTGGACAATGCAGTGGACGAGCACTTAGCGGGCTTTTGCGACACAATCAGCGTCACATTAGAAAAAGACGGTTCCTGCACCGTTGCCGACAATGGCAGGGGAATCCCGGTCGGCATGCACGAAAAAGGAATGTCTGCCGCGCGTCTCGTATTTTCTACGCTCCATGCCGGAGGAAAATTCGACAATGCCGCTTATAAAACCAGCGGAGGCCTGCATGGGGTAGGATCTTCCGTCGTCAACGCATTGTCTGTTTTTCTGGACGTGGAAATCAGCCGGGAAGGGTACATTCATCATGACCGCTATTTACGCGGCGTTCCCGCCGTAGAATTAGAAAACGGCCTGCTGCCTAAGATCGGCAAAACGAAAAAAACAGGGACGAAAATAAACTTCCTGCCGGACGGGGAAATATTCGAAAAAACCAGATTCCGGGAAGATGAAATCAAAAGCAGGCTTCACGAAACCGCCTACTTAAACCCGAAGCTTACCATACTTTTTACGGATAAACGAAAAGACCCTTCCGAGCGGATTACATACCACGAGACGGAAGGCATCAAGGGATTTGTCAAAGATTTAAACAAAAATTCTGAGACGGTTTGCGACATTGTCTATTTCCAAGGCGAGACGGAAGGCATTACGGTGGAAGCCGCCTTCCAGTACACCAATGAATTTCACGAAAATGTACTAGGGTTTTGCAACAACATCTATAACGCCGAAGGCGGAACGCATTTGACCGGATTTAAAACTACTTTTACGACGATTATGAACCAGTATGCCAGAGAGCTTGGCATTTTAAAAGAAAAAGACGCAAACTTCACCGGAACAGATGTAAGAAACGGCATGACGGCCGTGATTTCCATGAAACACCCGGACCCAAGATTCGAAGGGCAGACGAAAACAAAACTTGACAACCAAGATGCGGCGCGCGCCGCTGGGAAAATTACAGGCGATGAAATCCAGCTCTATTTTGACAGGAATTTAGAAGCCTTAAAATCCGTTATAAGCTGTGCGGAAAAAGCGGCGAAAATCCGCAAATCGGAAGAACGCGCGAAAACAAACCTGCTTACGAAACAGAGGTTTTCATTTGATTCCAATGGAAAACTGGCGAACTGCGAAAGCAGGGATGCATCCATTTGTGAAATTTTTATCGTCGAGGGGGATTCTGCCGGAGGCTCTGCCAAAACGGCGAGGGACCGTTCTTTTCAGGCAATTCTTCCGATCCGCGGCAAAATATTAAACGTTGAAAAAGCCAGCATTGACAAAGTGCTTGCCAATGCAGAAATCAAGACGATGATCAATGCGTTTGGATGCGGGTTTTCCGAAGGGTACGGCAATGATTTTGACATTGCGAAGCTTCGGTATCACAAAATCATAATTATGGCGGATGCAGATGTAGACGGCGCGCATATCTCGACGCTTCTTTTAACCTTATTTTACCGCTTTATGCCGGAACTGATTTTCGAGGGGCATGTGTATATCGCTATGCCGCCGCTTTATAAAGCCATGCCGGCGCGGGGGGAGCAGGAGTATCTTTACGACGACGCGGCTTTAGAAAAGTACCGGAAACGCCACAAAGGAAGTTTTACGTTACAGCGCTATAAAGGACTGGGCGAAATGGATGCGGATCAGTTGTGGGAAACGACGCTTGACCCAAAGACTAGGATTTTAAAGAGAGTGGAAATTGAAGATGCAAGAATGGCCTCCGACGTGACGGAAATGCTGATGGGAACCAACGTGCCGCCGCGGAAAGCATTTATCTATGAACATGCGCAGGATGCAGAATTAGATATTTAGAAAGGATAGGACACATGAGCGTAACAGAACAGATTATCCGCACCGAATATTCGGAACTTATGCAGAAATCCTATATCGACTATGCAATGAGCGTAATTATCGCAAGGGCGCTTCCAGACGTCAGGGACGGGCTAAAGCCAGTACAGCGGCGGACATTGTACGATATGTATGAGCTTGGCATACGTTATGACAGGCCATACCGCAAATGCGCCCGCATTGTCGGCGATACGATGGGGAAATACCATCCGCATGGCGACAGCTCCATCTATGAAGCGTTAGTCGCGCTTGCGCAGGAATTTAAAAAAGGAATGCCCTTAATTGACGGGCATGGAAATTTCGGTTCCATTGAGGGCGACGGCGCCGCCGCAATGCGTTACACGGAGGCGCGTCTAAAAAAAATTACGCAGGACGCGTATTTATCTGACTTGGATAAAAATGTCGTCGATTTTGGCCCGAATTTTGATGAAACGGAAAAAGAGCCGCTTGTTTTGCCCGTGAAGGTGCCGAATATCCTGATTAACGGCGCGGAAGGCATAGCCGTCGGAATGGCGACAAGCATTCCGCCCCATAACTTTGGCGAGGTCATAGAAGGCGTGAAAGCTTATATGAAAAATCCGGACATTAATACGGAACAGATGATGGAGCATATCAAAGGCCCGGACTTTCCAACAGGCGGAATTGTCGTCAATCAAGATGATCTTTTGCAAATCTATTCCACCGGAAGCGGCAAAATTAAAGTCAGGGGCAAAGCGGAAATTGAAAAGCTAAAAGGCGGAAAAGAGCAGATTGTCATTACGGAAATTCCCTACCCGATGATAGGCCTTGGCATTGGAAAATTCTTAAATGACGTGTGCCATCTTGTCGAAACAAAAAAAGCCACAGACATTGCCGATATTTCAAACCAGTCCTCCAAAGAAGGAATCCGCATCGTCCTTGAGCTGAAAAAAGGGGCGGACGCCCAGCGGATCTTAGGGCTTCTTTATAAAAAAACAAGGTTAGAGGACACATTTGGGGTCAATATGCTTGCCGTATGCGATGGGAAACCGGAGACAATGGGCATAGTGCCGTTAATCCGCCACCATGTTAATTTCCAGTATGAGCTTGCGACAAGGAAATACAAAACGCTTCTGGCAAAAGAACTGGAAAAAAAAGAAGTTCAGGAAGGGTTAATCAAAGCGTGTGACGTAATTGATTTAATTATCGAAATTCTGCGCGGCAGTAAAAATATCAAGGAAGCCAAAGCCTGCCTGACGGAAGGCAGGACAGACCGGATAGCATTTAAAAGCGAAGCATCCAGACGGCAGGCCGCTAAACTTTGTTTTACGGAACGGCAGGCGGCCGCCATTTTGGAAATGCGGCTGTACAAATTGATCGGATTAGAAATAGAGGCATTGTTAAAGGAACACGATGCCACGCTTAAAAACATAAAAAAATACGAAGGGATTTTAGGCAGCAGAAAAACAATGGCAAACGTCATTATCAAAGAATTAGATGCCTTTGAAACAGAATATGCCGTCCCCAGAAAAACGAAAATCGAGAACGGAAAGGAAATTGTCCTTGAGGAGCCGGAACCGGAAGAAATTGACGTCGTTTGCTTAGTGGACCGCTTTGGCTATGCCAGAACAGTTGATTATGCAGTGTATGAACGGAACAAAGAAGCGGCGGACAGTGAAAACCGCTACCAGATCGTATGCAAAAGTACAGATAAAATCGCTTTGTTTACCAATCAGGGGCAAATGCACTTAGTAAAAGTATCCGATCTTCCCTATGGCAAATTCCGGGATAAAGGGCAGCCGGTGGACAACGTAAGCAACTATAACAGCAATGAAGAAACGCTTTTGTTTGCCGCCCCTGTTTCGCAAATGTGTGGCAAAAAACTTATTTTTGCCGTAAAAACGGGCATGATAAAAGTAGTGGACGGCGCAGAATTTCAGGTATCCAAACGGACAGTCGCCGCGACGAAATTAAGTGATGGGGACGAAGTGATCCGCATTAATTTCTATGAAGAAGATATGTATGTCGTTATGCAGTCGAAAAAGGGAATGTTCCTTAAGATTGCCGCCGCTTCCATACCGGAAAAGAAGAAAAACGCAATCGGCGCGCGCGGCATCCGGCTTGGCGCAGGCGATGAACTGGAAGAAGCGTATTTTATGCGGGAAGGAGAGAGCCTTACCGTCCCGCGCAACGGAAAAGATTTGGAGCTTTCCCGCTTAAGGGTTGGAACCCGTGATACGAAAGGGGTCAGGCATGGATAGCGTAATGGATTATACACAGGCATACGTGTTCCGTGAATCATTAAAAGCGTATGGGAGCCAAATGGGGCTTGACGGCATAAAGTCCCTTATGCAGGAATTAGGGGATATTTGGAAAGAATTAAACATTGTCCATATTGCCGGAACAAATGGAAAAGGCTCCGTCTGCTGTTTTCTCGCATCCGCGTTAAGCGAAGCGGGACACTGCGTTGGGCAGTTTAATTCTCCGTCAGTCTTTGGCGCGCGTGATGCGTACCGGATACGCGGCGCGCGTATTTCGAGAGAAGAATATGCATCCTGTATGGCAGAAGCAGCCGCGGCCTGCCAAAGAATGACGGCGGGCGGCAAGCGCCATCCAACTTTATTTGAGGTGGAGACCGCAGTTGCGTTTCTCTGGTTTTTTAAAAGAAACTGTGATATTGTGTTATTAGAGACTGGCATGGGAGGCGCCACTGATGCGACAAACCTGATTGAAACGCCTTTGTGCAGTGTGTTCGTCCCCATTCAACTGGATCATATGGAATATCTGGGAACTTCTTTGACGGAAATTGCAGACATTAAAGCGGGCATAATAAAGAAAAACTGTCCTGTCGTAACCGTCTGCCAGCCAAAAGAGGCGCGCATTGTGTTAAAGCAAAGGGCGGATCTTTTAAATGCGCCTTATATTGAGGCGCCGGTGATAAGTGAAAGTTACATCGAGGGAGATAAGCTTTGTTATACTTATCCCAAACTCGGGAAGCTGTGTCTTTTCATGAAAGGCAGTTACCAAGTGGAAAATTCCACACTTGCCATTCAAACGCTTTTTTTGTTAAGGGAAAGGGGCTTTGCCTGTTCTGATACGCAGATCCGGAAAGGAATAGAGACGGCAAAATGGGAAGGCAGGTTTGAATGCCTAAGCCAAAACCCCTGTTTTTACATAGACGGCGCGCATAATCCGGCGGCGGCTAAAATGCTTGCGGCCAGCTTAAAAAGAGAGTTTGGGGCGTTTCAAAAAATTGGCATTATGGGCGTAATGGCAGACAAAGACTATGGGGAAATGCTAGAAATCCTGCTTCCGTTCTTTGACGTGATTTATGCCATTACGCCGGATCAGCCGCGGGCGCTGCCTGCGCAAACGCTTGCAGACGCAGTTTGCCAAAAAGGCGGCAAGGCAAAAGCCTTTCGCTGTATCAAGACGGCAGTTGCCGCCGCCGTAAACGAAATCGCGGGCAAAGAGCGCCATATGGCAGCGGCGTTTGGCTCGCTGTATAGTCTAAGAGAGGTGAAACAGGCGTTTTATGAATGTACAGGAAGTGGACAAAAAGATATTCCGTAACTTGTTACGGGGAGAATTTGGAATTGAAAAAGAATCCCTGCGCGTCGGCGCGGACGGTTATCTTGCATCCACCGCCCACCCGAAGATAAGGCGCAAGGGAATCAGCAGGGATTTTGGCGAAAGCCAAGTGGAATTTATCAGCGGCGTGTATACGTCACTGCAAGACGCCTGTATCGAAATTTGCGCCCTCCAAGAGATCGTGGAACGGGCGGTTTACACACGGCCAGAAGGAAAAGAATATGTCTGGACGTATTCTAACCCGCCTTTGTACCATGGAGAGGACAGTATCCGCATTGCGGAATTTTCCGGCGCGAAAAAGCAAAAAACGACGTACCGCCAGTATTTGGCGGAGAAATACGGCAAAGTCAAAATGCTATTTTCCGGCGTGCATTTGAATTTTTCCATGCCGGAGGAATTTTTTACGCTGCTGCATAAAAAAGCGCCAGATCTTCCGAAAAAGCGTTTGAAAAGCGAATGGTATTTAAAACTCTGTGACGTGTTAATGTCTGACAGTTGGCTGTTAGTCGCCCTGACTGCCGCAAGCCCTGTGGCGGAGAGGCAGTTTTGGGACGGGCTAAACGTAAGGGAGGACGAACGGGATGCATATGCGTCACTGCGGAACAGCCAGTATGGCTATTGGAACCACTTTACTCCGGAACTTTCCTATGTGGATTTTCCCTCTTATCTGGAGAGCATGGATGCATATGTCAGGAGAAACGAAATAGAGTCCATTCAGGAATTGTATTATCCCATTCGTTTAAAACCGGCAGGAGAAAATACGTTAGCAAATCTTAAAAAGAACGGGGTCAGCCATATAGAACTGCGTATGCTCGACTTAAATCCCATGTGTTGCGCCGGAGTGGCGAAACGGGACTTAATTTTTATCCATCTGCTGATTGCTTACCGGAGCGCCAAACTGCTTTGGGGCGGGCAAACAAAGGAAGCGCCACAGCCGGATAAGGAGCGGATCAAACTGCATAAGACTGCGGCAAGCCAGACGTTTTGGGAAGATTACCCGTCGAAAAAGGCGTATGCCCAAAGCCTGATTGCAGATATGAAAGCGTTTTATAAAGACTATGAAAAACAGCCGGACAGCTATGTTCCGCATGACTATGCGGCGTTAGAAGTCCTTGCTTTTGAAGAAAGTAAGCTTTCAAATCCGAAAAAACGGTATGCAGACCAACTGCGCAGTCTATATGCAGACGGTTATATGCGGGCAAGAATGTGGGAGACGATGGGAACGGAGGGGGAATTTTCTTGAAAGAGAAGAAAGCGGCGCAAGTTTTTGCGATTATTTATCCGGTTTTTTTGTATTTTGTTATGACGGCAGTTGCTTTAAGCCTGTTAGATTATATTTTGCCGGAATCCGTGGATACGAAACTGTCCCGCCAGCTTGCCACGTCCCTTGTGGCGCTTCCAATGCTGGCAGTTTTTTACCGGAAAGAAAAAAAAGAGGGCGGGGCAAAGCAAACCAGAATCTTTTTCGTTTTAGCGGTGATGTTTGCCACAGGCGGCTGTTTTGCCCTTGCATTTAATGATCTGCTTGGGCTTTTCCGTCTTGTGGAATATTCCCCGTCTTACGTTCAAGTGGAGGAGACGTTTTATACTGGCCGCCTGATGCTTGAGATCCTTGCGTTATGTATTGTGATTCCTATTGTAGAGGAGCTTCTTTACCGTGGAATTGTCTTGCAAAGATGTGTGGCGGCATTTGGGGAACGGGCCGCGGTGTTTGTTTCTGCCGCAGTGTTTGGGCTTTTACATATGAATCTGGCGCAGTTTGTCTATGCGGCAGTGTTTGGGGTCTTGCTTGCGTATGTCACGAATGTGACTGGATCGATTGCCGGAGCCATTGCCGCGCATATGGCGGCGAATCTCACTTCCACGCTTCGGGCAGAATTAGGCTTATTTGCGTTTGCGGATGCGGGGCCTGCAATTTTGGCATTGGCGATGGCGGGATTGTTTGGAGTTGCCGGCATGGGGATTTTTATGATATGGAAAATGGCGAAAGAGGAGACGTTTCTATGAAAATACAAGAGGAATTGACGCGGGAAATCCACTCGGCGGTCAGCGCCGTTTTAAATAAGCTGTACTAAAATCAGGAACATTATTATTATATCACGCTTGTGTCGGACGGCGGCGCGAATACGCCCTGTCGTTGTCGTGTTGGTGGAAACTATGCCGCCGGACGAGACAAATACAGAGCGGGCATTGCCCATGAACAAAAGAGGCTCTGCGATTTTTGAGGAATGGCTTATAGAAGTGGCTTTTTGACATCCGAAGCAAATAATAGCTGATGAGAAGCAAAAAATGGATGCGGATTAAAAACTGGAATATGTCTTAGTTCGCATCTGTTTTTTTGCCTAAATACAAAAATTAAATTGAAAAAACAAATAAAACTGTTATAATAAGAAGAAAAAGTGTCCAATAAATGAAAATAAAGTTGCATAAAGTGGAGATGGGAAAATGAATTATTCGGCAACTCAGATGGCAAAAAAATTAGACATTTCAAGGTCATACCTATATTATTTGAAAAACAACGGGGTCATACAGCCGGAATTGAATGAACATGGAAAACCGATCTGGACGGAAGCCATTTACCAACAGCTTAAAGACTATATCAAAAAAAACAGGATTAAGAAGAAGCCTAAGAAGGAAAAACCGCCGCTTTCCACCATAAAAATTCACAACAGGCGCTACCTTGGAAGCAAATACAAACTTTTGCCTTTTATTCAAAAGGTTGTTTTGGAAGAATGCGAAAACGTCCAGACCGTGGCGGATCTTTTTGCCGGGACAGGGGCGGTGGCATCTGCATTTACAGATAAAAAACTAATTACAAACGATATTATGTACAGCAACTATATTTGCCATCTTGCGTGGTTTCACAGCGAAGCATATTCTGAAAAAAAACTTTCCAGATTCATCGCAGATTACAATAAAGCCCATATTGCCGAAGACAATTATATGAGCGAACATTTTGCAAATACATACTTTTCCTTAGAAGACTGTCGGAAAATAGGGTTTATCCGTCAGGACATAGAGGACAAATTCCATGAAAAGAAACTGAATGAAAGAGAGCGGGCGCTGTTAATCACGTCGCTTTTGTATGCAATGGACAAAATTGCAAACACCTGCGGGCATTACGATGCGTACAGGCAGGGGGCGTCATTTGAAAAACATCTTGAATTGTTCCTGCCAAAGCCGGATCGGCGCTTAAACCGGAACAATGTCTGCTACAATCAGGATTCGAATCTGCTTGCCCGAAAGATTTCCGCAGATTTGGTGTATATTGACCCGCCTTACAATTCCAGACAGTATTGCGACGCTTACCATGTCTTGGAAAATGTAGCGAGATGGGAGAAGCCGGACGTATTTGGCGTTGCCAAAAAAATGGACAGGACAAAATTAAAAAGCGACTATTGCACCCAAAAAGCGGCGGAAGCGTTTGAAGCGTTAATTGATTCCATTCAAGCCAGATATATTCTGCTGTCTTATAACAATATGGCGGAAAAAGGAAACGACCGTTCGAACGCAAAGATTTCTGATGAAGCGATTTGGCGTATTTTGCAAAAAAAGGGGGCTGTGAAGGTGTTTGCGGAAAATTATAAGGCGTTTTCGGCAGGGAAGTCAGACATTAAAGAAAATCAGGAGCGTTTATTTTTGTGCGTCTGCCCGGATTCCAAAAAAGAACATATTCCTTCCGCCCTGAATTATACAGGCGGAAAATTCAAATTACTGCCGCAGATACTGCCCCATTTCCCATCGGACGTGGATTTGGCAGTGGATTTATTCTGCGGCGGATGCAATGTCGGCATAAACCTTGCCTGCAGCAAAGTATGGTTTAATGACGCAAATGAACGTTTGATCGGCCTGTTAAATGTCTTTTCGTCTATGTCAAAAGAATCCGTGTTTGCTTGGATCTATGAAGCGGTCAGCCGTTACCGCCTTTCGCTTGTCAGTGAAAACGGGTATGCCTATTATGGCTGTGAAAGTTCGGGAGGCGTAGGCGGGTATAATAAAGAGGGCTATTTGGCGCTGAGGGGCGATTTCAACAGAAAGCGGGAAAAGGACAACGAATATTACTTGATGCTGTACCTGTTAATCGTCTATTCTTTTAACAACCAAATGCGGTTTAATAAAAAAGGGGAGTTTAACCTTCCGGTGGGCAAAAGAGATTTCAATGTCAGAATGCAGGGGAAATTATCCGCGTTTTTAGACCGGATAAAAAGCGGCGATTATCAATTTACCAATCAAGATTTCCGGAAAGTTTCGCTTGATGCATTGACGGAAAAGAGTTTCGTCTATGCAGACCCGCCGTACCTGATTACCTGCGCAACCTATAATGAGCAGGGCGGCTGGACGAAAGAAGATGAAAAAGACTTATTAAACTATCTGGATCAATTAGACAGGCGGGGGATCCGTTTTGCCCTATCCAATGTGTTAGAAAGCAAAGGCAAAAAAAATGAACTATTGGCGAAATGGATTCAGAAGAAGAAAAATTTAAAAGTGATCGATTTGGAGTATGACTATCTAAATTCCAACTATCATACGAAACGGACAGGCGTAACGAGAGAAGCGCTAGTGATAAACTATTAGGCAGGAAGAAGCGTATGGCAAATCAAATCTGTTTTAAAAGCTATTGCTGGGCGGTCGGCACGACCAGCTACCGGACGGATAAATTCAATATGAATATTGAATTACAGTTGGCGCTCTTAAAAGAATTTTGGGAGCTTCCGGAACAAATAGGCGGGACATGGAGGAAAAACAATGCGTTGCAGGCTCGGTATTACCGTTTTCTAAAAAGCAGGGAGTTCGTAAAGGGCGATGCGCCAAGACCGGATAAAGATGCGAGGGAGAAAACGTCCGGTTTAAGGGACATTGGGCTTTTGGACGATGGGCGGCAAATCACGGAGGCCGGCTTAGCTCTGCTTAAGATTGCCCAATCGGGCGACTTTACGCCGGATAATCTGCTGGAAATCCCGAAAGACAGTTATCTTTATTTTAAACAGCTTTTAAAAACGGCATGCTGCGTGGATCAAACATACGTCCGTCCGTTTGTCGTGTTTTTGTATGCCGTCAGCAGACTGGATTATCTGACATATGAAGAATTTACTTATTTGCTCCCGTTGTGCATTGACAGGCAGACGACAGAAAAAGTCATTGAAGGCATACGTTTGTCCCGTCTTGGCGCCTTACAGTATGAAGAAATCCTGCTTTCCGTCCTAATGGAAATGGAAAATTACCGTCAGGCGCTGCAACTGCTCCAAGAGGAAGAAATTGAGGAAAGCGTAATCTGCAACATTGGGATTAACCGCAAGAGCGCAAGATATGACAAGCCGTATTATATATTGTATCAAATTTTGCATAGGATTGCGTTCCAGCAGGAAAATCTTGCCCTTGAGCTTTTAGAAGCGACGAAAAAACTCACAAACGGGAAAGTCGGCGGCGCATGGAGGAAATACTTTTTCCGGAGCGTAAATAAACGCGCCATTGCAAAAGGAGGCTTATCCATGCTAAATCCCGTGAAAATTCTGCAAACGCAGAGCGAGCAGGCGTTCCGCAGGGAATTTTTCCGGATTATGCACTTGTTTAAAGCAAAAGCGACCTTAGCGGATTATTTTGACCTAAACAGAAGATATTTTAAAATTACGGGGCTGGCATTGTTTGAAGACGGGAGGGTGAAGCTGGATATTCTTCCGAAATGCTATATAGGGCAGATCGCGGACAGATTGCCGGAATTTGCATTTACAAAGACAAAGCTGTTAGAAAAGGACGTCCCCTTAGAAGCGATCCATGCTTCCCTTACAGTTGATTCAGGAAGGCTCTACCGACAGTTAGGGCAGCTTCTTCAAACTCCGGTTTTTGATAAAGCGTCCGCTCATTCTGTCATAAAAAAAGAACGGTATGACAGAATGCAAAAACTTATTGATGAAAAATTTGATAACGATACCCTGATTACTTTGTTAAGCCATTTTGAAAACCGCAAAGATGAGGAAATCCGGGCGATGGTGACAGACAATGCGGACATTCCGACTATTTTTGAATATGTGCTGGCAATCGTTTGGTATATTTTAAGCGGCAGGACAGGCGACGTCCTTGCATATATGAATCTTTCGCTTGAAACGGATTTGCTGCCAAAAACACACGCGGGCGGCGGGAAAGCGGATATTGTCTGGCAATATGAAAAAACAGAAGCTTATCCGAAGCATACGCTTTTGTTAGAAGCGACGTTAGCGGACGGCGCAAACCAGAGAAGAATGGAGATGGAACCTGTCTCAAGGCATTTAGGCGATTACTGCTTAGAGCATAAACCGGAGCTTAAAAATGAAGAAGCGTATTGTATTTTTGTGACGACTTTTTTAAATACAAATGTGATTTCCGATTTTCGGGCAAGAAGATTTATGGAATATTATAATGCGGCGGGGACGGACTATGTGACGGGGCTGAAAATATTGCCGATGCAGACGGCGGAACTCAAAAAAGCGCTCAAATCCGGAATCACTTATCCGCAGATCTACAAGCTTTTGGATCAGGCGCATAACAGCGGCGGCGCCCCGAAAGAGTGGTATGAGACGCAAATTGCCCAAGCGGGCGTATGGAACGGTGTATAAATTTTCCTTATATTTGCCATAATAATGAAAATTATAAAAGGAAACAGGGCATAATTGTAATATCTCACAATGAAGTCTGGACAAAATATTAAGGATTTGTTAAAATATTCTTAAAAACAGTAAAGGAGAAAAGTTCAATGAACTCGAACAAAGACTTTAAACCGTTTATTCCGGCGAATAAGACGATGCCAGAATTTACAGGGACTTCTATTGTATTAGGCGTGTTGTTAGCAATCGTATTCGGCGGGGCAAACGCATATTTAGGCCTTCGCGTCGGCATGACTGTATCGGCGTCTATTCCTGCGGCGGTCATTTCTATGGGCATTATCCGTAAACTTCTCAGAAAAGATTCTATTTTAGAAAATAACATAGTGCAGACGATTGGCTCAGCCGGAGAATCTGTTGCGGCAGGCGCGATTTTCACCCTTCCGGCATTATTCCTCTGGGCGAAAGAATGGGGGACGAAAGCTCCTTCCTTGGCGGAGATTGCGGCGATTGCATTTATCGGCGGCGCGCTTGGCATCTTGTTTATGGTGCCGCTTCGGAAAGCGTTAATCGTTCAGGAGCATGGGACGCTCCCTTATCCGGAGGGACAGGCTTGCGCGGAAGTGTTAATGGCGGGCGAAGAAGGCGGGGATAAAGCTTCTATCGTATTTGCCGGACTTGGCATTTCAGCGGCATACAAATTTATTACGGACGGGTTAAAGGCGTTTCCAAGTGAAGTCCACTATGAAATTCCGGCGTATAAAGGTTCTGGGATTGGAATGGACGTGCTTCCGGCATTGCTTGGCGTCGGCTATATCTGCGGGCCGAAAATTTCGTCCTATTTGTTTTGCGGCGGCGTGTTAGGCTGGTTTGTGCTGATGCCTTTAATTGCGTTATTTGGAGCGAACATTGTGCTCTTTCCGGCAGACGTTACGATTGCGGAATTATATGCAAAAGGCGGTTCAAGCGCGATTTGGTCGAGTTATATCCGGTATATCGGCGCAGGCGCGGTCGCTTGCGGCGGCGTGTTAAGCCTTATAAAATCGCTCCCATTGATTGTGCGGACATTTAAGGATGCAATGAAGGGATTTGGGAAAGGCGATAATTCCAACGAGCGGACGAATCAGGACTTAAACATTAAAGTGATCATCATCGGCGTGATCGTATTGGCGGTTGCGATGTGGCTGATTCCGGTTATCCCGATTAATTTGTTTGGCGCATTTTTAGTGATTGTGTTTGGATTTTTCTTTGCGACCGTTTCTTCCCGAATGGTAGGTCTGGTCGGAAGCAGCAACAATCCGGTGTCCGGCATGACGATTGCGACATTATTAGTGGCGTCAATCGCGTTAAAAGCGACCGGAATGATTGGGCAGGAAGGCATGACGGCCGCGATTGCAATCGGCGGCGTCATCTGTATTATTGCGGCGATTGCCGGAGACACGTCACAGGATTTAAAGACTGGCTATATTCTGGGTTCAACGCCGAAAAAGCAGCAGATTGGCGAAATTATCGGCGTGGTTGCATCTTCTCTTGCCATTGGCGGCGTGCTCTATCTTTTGGATCTTGCATGGGGATATGGGGAGACGCAGCTTCCGGCCCCGCAGGCGACTTTAATGAAGATGATTGTAGAAGGCGTGATGGGCGGAAACCTGCCTTGGACGTTAGTGGGCATTGGGGCGTTTATTGCAATTATTATTGAAATTTTAGGGATTCCGGTGCTTCCGGTTGCAATCGGTTTGTACCTTCCAATTCATTTAAGCACGCCGATGATGGTTGGCGGTCTTATAAAACTTGCGATTGACAAGAAAAAAAGCTTAAGTGAGAAAGAAAAGAAGGATGCGGACGAAAACGGGATTTTATACTGTTCCGGTTTGATTGCGGGAGAAGGGCTTGTCGGCATTTTCCTTGCAGTTCTTGCTGTAATCCCATTCAAAAAAGAGACAGTCGGAGACGTGTTAGGAAGGTTTTTGCCGAATCTGGCTCCGGCGTTAGCAGACGTAAATGTGGGGAATGTCATTGGTTTGGCGGCGTTTGCCCTTCTGACCCTTTCCCTTTGGGGATTTTGTTTCCGGAAAAAGAAAAAGAGATAACGCATGATGAAACAGAAAAAGAATTTTTTGGATTTTGTCCCTGTCTGCAACCCTGAATATCGCTGGGATGCAGACAAGAAAGGGATTGTGACAGTCCATGTTGTAAACTCAGGGTTTTATAACAGGCTTGCGCAAAAAGTGTTTAAAAAGCCGCGGGTAAGCCATATTGCGTTAGATGCGTATGGAAGCTTTGTCTGGCGGCAGATGGACGGGAAGCGGAATATCTATGATATTTCACAGCTTGTCGCAGAAGAATTTGGCAAAGATGCAGAACCGGTGATTGAGCGGGCGGTAAAATTTATGCAGACGCTCTATCAAAATAAATTTATCGGGTGGAAGCATGGGAAGGAAGCTTCTAAGTAGCCGGCATATGCCATCGTTTTATAAAGCAATCCTATCATTTATAAAAGTCCGCGCCCAGGTTTTGCCTTTTGATGTGGGATAAGGTCAGGCAAAAGGGGAAGGGCGGATTTGCGTAAAAGACAGGGTTGCTTTTTTGGCGTGTCTTTCTATAATTCCCGTGACAAATATTGGGCTCTATGGTACAATGGGATTACTATAAACTGGTCGGAAATTGGTTTTCACTTGCGCAAAGGCAGGGGGAAGGAGCGTTATGTATCAAGGTAAAAAGAAACGTTTGAGAGAACGGCTGTTTTGCCAGTTCCTTGCGGCATCTATGGTTCTTTCAGGAATTACGGTTTGGCCGGATGCCCGAGAGGCGGCGTTTGCGGCAGAGGAGAAAATTCAGATTGAGAGTGTGGAAGATCTGGAGAAAATTGGAAAAGACAGCCGATATCCAATGAATGGAGACTATGAGCTTGCGGCGGATCTTGACTTAAACGGCATAAACTGGACGCCGATTGGGGGAAGTTATGGCCCGGAATATGGGTTAGTCAGCGGGGAACGCGTGTTTAGCGGCACTTTTGATGGAAAAGGCCACGTCATTGACGGACTGACGATTGACTATGACGGAAGGAACAGTGGCGCAAATACAAACGCATCCGCTTTATTTGCGATGATTGGAAGCGATGCGCAGTCGGATTATGCGGAAGTGAAGAATCTGCAGTTTACAAATGTAGACATTACACATACGCTTGGCAGCGGGGACGTAATTGGGACGCTGGCAGGGGAAGTCAATGGCTTTGTGAAAGTGGAAAATATCGCAGTGTTAAATGGCGCCATTACGGTAAACGGCGGCATAACAAACAATGGAAAATCAGGGGATTTAATCGGCGTTGGCGGCATTGTAGGTCAGACAAGGACGAATACGTCCGCGGCGCAGATCTCCCATCTTTACAATGCGGCGTCCGTGACCGTTTCAGAGGACGTGGCAAATGAACAGCCGCGCTGTGGCGGCATAATTGGCAGGATTCACCAAAACAGCGTGATTGGCTCCCTTACATCTGCCGTAAATAAGGGAGAGGTGTTGTTTAAAGGGAATTTGGGCTATGCGGTGAATGGATGCAGTGAGGCGGGCAATACAGGCGCCGCCGCAAATACTTCAAATATCATAAATTGTTTTTATTTGGACGGCAGTGGGGAAGATATGGGAGCTTCCACGGCAAAGACGGAAGCGGAATTAAACAGCCAGACGACAGTCGATGCGTTAGGGGGAGAATACTGGACGCTTCAAAATGGGGCTTTGGCTTTACAGATGAGTTTAGGCGTTGCGCTTACGCCGATTCCTTCGCCGGAATTTGCCCAAGGGGACAGGGCTTCTTCCGTTACGAAAGATTTTACGCTTCCTTTGTCCTTTGTATCTGAAGAAGGAGAAGAAACAATTACATGGGAGAGCGACAACGAAGCAGTGGTTTCGATCGATTTAGAAACGGGGATTGCCACGGCGCATGGGGTCTTGACGGATACGCAGGTGACATTGACCGCGCGGTCTTCGCGTTCCGGCCGCGTAAAAACAGTGAAAGTGACGGTTGTCTCCAGATTAGAGATTGCATTTGACAGGGAATATGCGAAACCGGGCGTCGAAATGACGGCTCAGGCGCAAAACGCGCCGGAAGGGACGGTTTTTTCATACCGCTGGCTAAGGGATAAGGAGGAAGTGTCACAGACAGATTCGTATACGCCGGCACAGTCAGATTTGAATCAATTCCTTACGGCTCAGGCGCTTATAGACGGCAAATTAGCGGCGGAAAAAAGGATTTATTGCAGTAAGCTTCCCGTTGTCTACATTGATACGGACGACGGTTACGGGATTACAAGCAAAACGGAATATAAAAGCGCGTCAATGCATGTTCAGGGAAACGACGTGTATAACAGCGGCGTGACGGCTTTGTATGACGGGGGCATTTCAATCCGCGGCCGCGGAAACAGCACATGGAACGCGGCTTTTTCGAAGCTTCCCTATAAAATTAAACTGGATAAAAAAACAGACCTGATGGGATTTGGCGTAAGCAAGCATTGGGCTTTGTTGGCAAATTTTATGGACGAATCTTTAATCCGTAATACGACTTCTTACGATTTGTCAGGCAAAATGGGCATGACGTACTTAAAGTCGGCGCATGTGGAGTTAATTTTTAACGGCACATACGCAGGAAATTATCAGCTTGTCGGAAATGTCAGGATTGATGAAGGCCGCGTCGATATCCATGATTGGGAAGATACCGCGGGCGACGTGGCAAAAGCCATTGCAAAGGCGGAAAAAGCAAATGGGACGGCGGTTGACCAAGACGCGCTGGAAGATTATTTGAATCAAAATATGCAGTGGATTACAAGCGATAGCGCCGTGTTTGGGGGAAAGACATACAAGATTTCCGATTATTTTACGGACATTCCGAAAACAAAAGACGGAAAAATAGACGTGTCGGGCGGATTTTTGTTTGAACTGGACACTTATTATGATGAAGTGTCAAAATTTATGACGAAGCATAGCCAGCCGATTATGTTTAAAAATCCGGAGTTTGCCTATCCGACCATTGGGAGTGGCTATGAAAATCCCTCCATTACAGAAAACAACGCCTATCAAAACTGCGATGCGCTGTCTGACTATGCCAGAGAATATATGCAGGCATTGGAGGATAGCATCCATTCCACAGATTTTTATACAGAGGTGGAGAAGAAAGGGACAGACGCCGCCGCTGCGAGTTTTTCGGAGGACTACGAGGGGAGACGGCATTATACGGATCTTGTTGATTTAGATTCCCTTGTCCGTTATCTGATGATCAACGAATTATACTGGAATACAGAGACGATGAAGAAAAGCACATATATGTACAAAGATCTTGGCAAAAAGCTTTTTATCGGCCCGGTCTGGGATATGGACTGGACTTCAAACAGCATTGTCAGTCAGGGAGAAACGTCAAACTATTCAGTATGGATGATGAAAACCGCAGCCAGCCAGTGCCAGAGTGAAAGCTGGTACCGCTATTTGATTGCCGACCCGTATTTTGTGGAAAAATTCTACGAATGTTATCAGGAAAACAGGCAAAATTTTGAAGATATTGTAAAAACAGGCGGCGTAATTGATCAGGATAAGGAATACCTTGCAGAATCTGCGCAGATGAATTATGCGTATGGATTTTTACAGCATAGATCGGACTTTGAGACGGAAACGGAGCGGCTTAAGACCTTTTTGAAGAATCGTCTGGACTGGCTGGACAGACAGTTTGCCGATTATTCCACCTTGCTTCATTCGCTTGGGGCGTATCAGGCGTCTGACGCCATTACGGTCACGGCAGACACAGCCGATGCATCTTCTACAACTTATACTGCTCTGGTGAAAGATGACAGCATAGAAAAAGTTGGTTTTTATATCAATGGCAGACTGGCGGAAACGGTCGCTGTAACCGCGGGCAAAGCGGAACTGACTTTGGCGGACAGGGAATATTTGGAGCGGAAATCAGGCGCTGCGAATATTGTTTTAGCGCGGGAAATGGATCAAAAAGGCGGGGCAGGCTCTGTGAGCAATTATGCGCGTTTTGAAAAAGAAGCGCAAAAGGATATTTTGACGGGAACGGTGACGATAAAAGGGAACGCCGTTGAGGGTTCTGTTTTAACGGCTCAGGTTTCTGACGATAACCATACAGGTGAATTGAGTTACCAGTGGAAAGCCGATCAGGCTGAAATTTCAGGCGCGACGGCGGAAACATATGTATTGACGGCTTTAGAAGTGGGCAAGTCCATTACGGTAGAAGTAAGAAGTTCAGAGGAGGAAGGCTCTATTGAAAGTGAGCCGACGGAAAAGGTCGCTCCAAAACCGGAAGTGAAAAATGACCATCTTCTCATTCATCAGGTGTATGGAGGAGGCGGAAAAGGGGATACGGCAGTTTCGCATAGCTTTATTGAATTGTATAATCCGACGGACGCGCCCATTCGTTTAGATGGATATTCGGTTTCATACCGTTCGAACCGGAATGCCGACGCGCCTGTTTTTGAAACGTTAGAGCTTGGCGATGTGACGGTTTTGGCGCATACCTCCTATTTAATCCGATGCAGGGAGCAAGAGACGACGACGGCATTTTCGCTTACCATTCCGGATTCAGGCAGAGACATAGATTGGGACGTGGAGATTGACAATAAGCAATATCAGATTCTTTTGCTTCGCGGAACAGAAAAGATTGACGGCGTTTCTGTTGTGGAAGAAGCGGTGGAAGGCGAAGCAATTCCGGATAAAAAGATCAGCAAGCAAAAAGCTATCCGTCGCATTAATTTTGCGGATACGGATAACAATGCTTTGGATTTTGAAATCATTGAATATCAGGGAGCGGGCGAGGAAGCTCTGGCAATGTATGCGCCAAGGTGTTCCAAAGACGGCGTATGGCCGGATCAATCAAACCTGCAGGCGGCAATTTCCGGTAAGGCGTCAATTCGGGGCAATGCGATTGTCGGCGCGATGCTTTATGCGGAAGACGGGCAGATTATAAAAGCGGACAGCGCGGACGTTTTGACCTATCAGTGGAGCGCAGACGATGCGGCAATTTCTGGCGCCAATACAGCGTTTTATAAAGTTACAAAAGCGGATAAGGGGAAGAAAATTTCTCTGACCGTTTCAAGTTCAAATGATCCCACATGCAGCCTTACGGCGCAGATGGATGCGGCAGTGAAAGAAGTGGAAGCGCAGCGGGAGCATTTGATTATCAATCAGGTATATGGCAGCGGCGGCAAAAAGACGCCTCCGGTTTCGCACAGCTTTATTGAATTATACAATCCGACGTCAAAAGACATAGATTTAAGCGGTTATCAAATCAAATACGCTTCGAATGGCAATGCGGCTGCGCTTGATTTGGAAGGTAAGGCAGTGGCAGGGGCTTCGTATTTGATACAGGGAGCCGCTTCGGAAAATGCAGATGGCTTTGCAGTCACTGTTGCAAACCCTGACCAGATATGGGAGAATCAGGTGATTGACAATAAGCAGTACAGCGTTATTTTGGAAAAAGACGGCGTAAAAGTGGACGGCGTTTCTGTCAACGAAGCCGCAGTGGAAGGCGATCCGCTTGTGAATCCACAGGGCGATGAAATTATTTCTAAGAATAAGGCGGTACGCAGAATTGGTTTTATAGATACGGATCAAAACACAGACGATTTTGAAGTGATTAATTATGATAAATTAAGGGCGCAGGGCCATACAGATCTAATTGCGGAAAAGGCTCCAAGGTCTGGAAAAGATGGAAATTGGGGATTACCGGACAGTTCAGGCGGCAATCCGGACGATCCGGAAAAACCGGAAGATCCGGATCAGCCAGAAAAACCGGATGCAAAATTAATCAGTCAGGTGAATGCTCTGCTTAATGACGTTGCCAAGAAAAAGGCTTCCAACTATACCGCCGCTTCATGGAAAAAATTACAAAATGAAGTCACGAATGCGAAAAATGCGTTAAAGTCGGGAGACAATGAGAAAATAAAAAAAGCCTATCAGAGTTTGAGCCTTGCAGTGAAGACGCTTGTTAAAGTTTCATCTTCGGGCAGTTCAAACCAGAAACCGCCAAACAGTTCCAATCAGAAGCCGCAGGAAAATAAGATTCCAAAACCCGGAACGAAATTTCAGTATAAAAATGGCTGGTATCAGGTTTTAACCTCGTCTGCTTCCGGCGGAACAGCCAAGTATCTGCGTCCGTTGAAAAAAACATATCAAACGGTTGTGGTTTTGCCTGTTGTTGTGGAACAGAATCTCACTTTTAAAGTGACGGAAATCAATGCAGGCGCAATGAAAGGAAATAAAAAACTTAAAAAAGCGGTGATTGGAAAGAATGTGACAAAAATCGGAGCATCTGCATTCTCCGGCTGCCGAAAATTAAAAACGATTGTGGTTGAATCGACAAAACTTAAAACGGTCGGCGAAAATGCGCTAAAAGGCGTTTGGGAAAAATGCAAAATAAAAGTTCCAAAGAGCAAAGTAAAAAAATACGGGAAAAAATTCCGGAAAAAAGGTCAAAAATCTAGTGTGAAGGTTGTGAAAAAGTAAATGAAAAAAATAATTGAACTCATCGAAAAAGAAACGGCGGAAGCGTTTTGGTCCTGTGGATATGATGCGAAATATGCAAAAGTGACGTTATCAAACCGGCCGGATTTGTGTGAATACCAGTGTAATGGCGCGCTTGCGGCGGCAAAGGCATATAAAAAAGCCCCTATGCCCATTGCAGAAGAAACGGCGGCAAAACTAGCGGCAAATACTATGTTTTCTATGGTGGAAGCCGTAAAGCCGGGATTTTTAAATTTCCGTTTAAACGAAGCGTATTTAGCGGGATATTTAGAAGAAATGCGGGCGGACAAAAACTATTTTGGCTTAGAACGGGCGAAAGAGCCGAAACGGATTTTAATTGATTATGGCGGGCCAAACGTTGCGAAGCCACTGCATATCGGACATTTACGCTCTGCCATCATCGGGGAAAGCATAAAAAGAATCGGGCGTCTTTTGGGGCATGAAATGATAGGAGATGTGCACCTTGGCGACTGGGGCCTTCAGATGGGTTTAATTATTACGGAGTTAAAAGAACGGAAGCCTAAATTGCCCTATTTTGAGGAAGATTATACGGGAGAGTACCCAAAAGAAGCGCCGTTTACCATATCGGAATTGGAGGAAATTTATCCGACGGCAAGCATGAAATCCAAAGAAGACGAAGCGTATAAGGATAGGGCGATGCAGGCGACGTTTGAACTGCAAAGCGGCAAACGCGGTTATCAGGCGCTTCTTTCGCATATACTTGACGTGTCTGTGTCGGATTTAAAAAGAAATTATGATAATTTGAATGTATCCTTTGATTTATGGAAAGGTGAATCGGACGCGCAGCCTTATATTCCGGCAATGGTGCAGAAAATGAAAGACGATGGATATGCGTATCTAAGTGAAGGGGCGTTAGTCGTTGATGTAAAAGAGGAGAGCGACGCGAAGGAAATTCCGCCCTGCATGATTTTAAAGTCAGACGGGGCTTCCCTTTACAATACGACGGATCTTGCCACGATTGTCTGGCGTATGAGGGATTACAAACCAGATGAAATTATTTATGTCGTGGATAAACGGCAGGAATTGTATTTTACTCAGGTATTCCGCTGCGCGAGGAAAACAAAGCTTGTAGATAAGGACACAAAACTTATTTTCCATGGATTTGGCACGATGAACGGCAAGGACGGCAAGCCTTTTAAGACTCGGGAAGGCGGCGTTATGCGTTTAGAGCATCTGGTGTCGGAAATCAATGAGGAAATGTATAAAAAAATTATAGAGAACCATACGGCAGTGAGTGAAGAAGAAGCAAGGAAAACAGCCGGCATTGTTGCGCTTTCTGCGATTAAATACGGCGATTTGTCCAATCAGGCGTCAAAGGATTATATATTTGACATTGAGCGGTTTACTTCTTTTGAAGGGAATACAGGCCCATATATTTTATATACGATTGTCCGGATTAAGTCGATTTTGGCTAAATACGAAGAACAAGGCGGATTAAATCCGGATGCGCGCATACTTCCTGCAAAATCAGACAGTGAAAAGGCATTAATGTTAGAATTGAGCCGTTTTGGGTCTGCGGTGGAAAGCGCGTTTTCTGAGACGGCGCCGCATAAAATCTGCGCATATATTTATGGGCTTTCCAATGCGTTAAATCATTTTTACCATGAAACGAAAATTCTATCGGAAGAAGATGCGGCGGCGCGCGCCGGATATATCTGTCTGTTAATGCTGACAAAAGATATTCTTGAAACCTGCATAGACGTTTTAGGATTTTCTGCGCCGGATCGTATGTAGAACGGAGTTTCCTATGGCAAAAAAAGTATATGCAGTCCGTAAAGGCAGAGAGACAGGGATATTTGACACATGGGATCAGTGCAAATCGATGGTGCATGGCTATAAAGGGGCGGAATACAAAAGCTTTGCGACAAGAGAGGAAGCGCAGAGATATATAAGCCCTCAAAAAGAAGAAGCGCCGATAGATCTGAAACATACCGTAACCGCCTATGTGGACGGCAGTTATTCAAAAGAACTCCATAGATATGCGTATGGATGCGTGATTTTATATCAAAGTCAAAGGCATGAATTTTCCGGCGCATCGGAAAATCCCGATTATCTGGAAATGCGCAACGTCGCTGGAGAGATTACCGCTTCAATGAAAGCCGTGGAATGGGCGGTTGCAAACGGCGCGTCAGACATTGTTCTTTATTATGATTATTCAGGGATTGAGAAGTGGGCCAAAGGGGATTGGAAGACAAACCGCGCGGGGACACGGGAATACCGCCAGTTTATGGACGAGGCGGGAAAAAAAATTGCGATACATTTCCAAAAAGTTGCGGCGCATACCGGAGTGGAATTAAACGAATGCGCAGACCGTTTAGCAAAAAGCGCGCTGGCGCGTGTATGAAAAATGGAGGCGTTGGGATTGATAAGGCTGCATTACCTTTTTTCCGGAAGCGTTCAGGGCGTTGGTTTCCGTTACCATGCGTACTATATGGCGGGGAGGCTTCATCTTTCCGGATGGGTGAAAAATTTATCAGATGGAACTGTCGAAATGGAAGTTCAGGGAGAGGAATCCGGCATTGATGCGTTGATTTCGTCTTTTTATCAATCCGTTTCGATTCATATAGAAGATATGGAAATAAAAAGGCTTCCGGAAAAAGAAGGAGAAGTGGAGTTTCGTATTTTAAATTAATGTATTTTTTTAGAAATAAAACGGCAGGAAAGACGTAGAGGGTGGATCGATACGTCTTTTTTGCGCATAATCCGGCAGGATTGGGCAAAAAGAAGCGTCTCTTACGGTTTTACAGGGAGTTTTATCCACTGTGGAAACCGCAAGAGACGCATAATCAGATTACTTTCTATTCTGTTTTTCTATTTTTCCGTGCAAAATTCTACTTTTTCACCTTCCAGAATCATTTTTGTCGTTCTTACGGCGCACATCTTTCCACACATGGAACAGGTGTGGCGGTCGGACGGGGGCGCGCTTTCATAGTATTCTCTGGCCTTTTCTTTATCCAAAGCAAGGTCAAACATGGCATCCCAGTCTACGTTACGCCTTGCGTCAGACATGGCGTTGTCATGCTCTCTTGCATTTGGGATTCCTTTGGCAATGTCTGCGGCGTGGGCGGCAATGCGGCTTGCCATGATTCCTTCTTTGACATCATTTAAATCAGGAAGCCGGAGGTGTTCTGCCGGAGTGACATAGCAGAGGAAGTCCGCCCCGCTTGCCGCGGCAATGGCTCCTCCGATTGCGGAAGTGATATGGTCGTAGCCGGGGGCGATGTCAGTGACAAGGGGGCCAAGCACATAAAACGGCGCGTTATGGCAGAGCCGTTTCTGAAGTTTCATATTCGCTTCAATTTCGTTCATTGCCATATGGCCGGGGCCTTCCACCATAACTTGAACATCTTTTTCCCATGCGCGTAATGTGAGATTGCCAAGTTCAATCAGTTCACTGATTTGCCCTGCATCGGTAGAGTCGTCAATACAGCCGGGACGCAAGGCGTCGCCTAAGCTGATCGTCACGTCGTATTCCCGCAGGATTTCCAACACTTCGTCGTAGTATTCGTAGAAGGGGTTTTCGTTTCCGGTCATCATCATCCAAGCGAAAAGCAGGGAGCCGCCGCGTGAGACGATGTTCATACGCCGCTTGTCCCTTCGGAACGCTTCCACGGCGCGGCGGTTGATTCCGGCGTGGATTGTCATAAAGTCCACGCCTTCTTCTGCATGGGCTGTAACCACACGCAGGAAGTCTTTTGCCGTGATGTCTAACAGGTCTTTTTCAAGGTAGCCAATGGCATCGTACATAGGGACAGTGCCAATCATAGCGGGTGATTTTTTGATGAGTTCCTTGCGGAAGGTATTTGTTTTTCCGTAGTTGCTTAAATCCATAATGGCTTCGGCGCCGTATTTTATGGCAAGGTCGACTTTCTGCATTTCAATATCATAGTTTTTGCAGTCGCCGGATATGCCAAGGTTGACGTTGATTTTTGTTTTTAACCCCATGCCAATGCCTTCTGGGGAAATGGAAGCATGGCGGATATTACAGGGGATAGCGATTGCGCCGCTTGCTACGCCTTCCCGCAGTTTATCCGGGGAGATGGATTCTTTTTTTGCTACGGTTTTCATTTCCGGTGTGAGGATGCCGGATTTAGCGGCTTCCATTTGTGTTTTGTATTGATTCATGTGTTTGCTCCTTTTTGGTTTTAGCGGCAGTTTTTTGCAAACCGCCAGTTTATTTTTTCATTATTTTTAAGACGTTTCCATTTGGGTGAAATTTGCCATATGGTTGAGCGGGCCGCAGCCTTTGCCTAAGTTTAGGGAGGCGGAGAGGGCGGCCGAGAGATAGTCTTTGGCGTTTTTTATGGCTTCATTCAGGCTGCTGCCTTTGGCTAGGTTTGCGGCTATGGCGCTGGACAGGGTGCATCCGGTTCCGTGGGTGTTGGCTGTATCTATGCGGCGGCCGCGGAACCATTGCAGGGTTTCGCCTGTGCATAACAGGTCGTTTGCGTCGTTTCGGCTGTGTCCGCCTTTGCAGAGGACGGCGCATCCGTAGGCGTGACAGATCGTTTGGGCGGCTTTTTGCATATCTTCTTCGTTTTTAACCATAAGTCCAGAGAGTGTTTCCACTTCTGGAATGTTTGGAGTGATTAAGGTGGCTAAGGGAAGAAGTTTTTGTTTTAGGGTTTCTATGGCTTGTTCATCGATTAGGCGGGAACCGCTTGTGGAAACCATTACGGGATCAACAATGATGTTTTGGGCATGATGGCGTGTAAGGCTCTCTGCGATGGTCTGAATTAATCCGGAGGAGGAAACCATGCCTATTTTAACGGCGTCAGGAACGATGTCGTTAAAAATGGCGTCTATCTGCTGGCGTAAAAATTCCGGCGTTACTTCTAGGATAGCTGTTACGCCTGTGGTGTTTTGGGCGGTCAGCGCGGTGATGGCGGTCATTGCGTATACGCCGTTTGCGGTCATGGTTTTTATGTCGGCTTGGATTCCGGCGCCGCCGCAAGAGTCGCTTCCGGCGATGGATAATGCTGTTTTCATGTCAGTTCTCCTATTCTATCATGGATTGAAGGGCTGTTTTCAGTTCTCTGGCTTCTTGTCTGATGTTTTGGGCGCCAAATAAGGCGGATATGACCGCGGCGCCGCTCATGCCCCCGCCTTTTAGTTCGTCAATGTTTTCGCGGGCGATGCCGCCAATGGCAACGACCGGAATAGAGACGGACGCGCAGATGGCTTTTAATTCTTCTTTTGTAATCCGTATAGCGGTTTGTTTGGTGGGGGAGGGGAATAAGGCTCCCGAACCGAGATAGTCTGCGCCTGCCGCTTCGGCGGCTTTTGCCTGTTCCACTGTTTTGGCGGTTGCGCCGATTATAAAATTATTTGCCGCCATGGCGCGGATTTGGGCGACCGGAGCGTCGTCAATTCCGACATGGACGCCGTCTGCCCCGCTTTTTAGGGCGACTTCTACGTTGTCGTTGATGATAAGGGGGACGCGGTAGGGTTCGCACAACTTTTTGATTTCTCTGGCTTCTTCGATGAAAGCGGTTTCTTCCATGTTTTTTTCACGAAGCTGGAGCATGGTGACGCCGCCTTCTAAAGCTTCTTTGATTTGTTCCTGTAAAGTCTGCCTGCCAGTGAAGCTTTGGTCTGTAATGGCATATAGCAATAGGTGTTCTTTTTTAAAACGCATGGCATTTACCGTCCTTTATTTGTAATTGGCATTTTGGATAGGCTGTTTATAAGGGTGGGAATGTGTCCGCGCTGCATGGCGCTGCTCATAATACATATGCCGCTTGCTCCGGCGTTTCGGACGGACTTGGCATTGTCTTTTTGGATTCCGCCAATGGCGTAAACGGGAATGGAAACGCTTTGGCAGATGCTTTTTAAAAAGGGGATTCCCCGTCCGGCAAGCCCTTTTTTACAGTCAGTTTCAAAAATATGTCCGGCTGTAAGGTAGGAGCAGCCCAAAGCTTGGGCTTCAGCGGCTTCTTCTATGGAATGGCAGGAAGCGCCTAAGATTTGAAAACGTTTTTTTTGGGCGTCGGTCATTTGCCGCAGCAATGGGAGCGGCAAGTGGAGCGCGTCTGCTTTCAGCCGGATTGCAGTGGGTATGTGGCTGTGCAGGATGCAAAGCGTCTGGCTGGCGGCGCAGATGGTTAAAACTCTTTCTGCAAGCGCCTGATATTCGGGTTCCGTAAGGTCTTTTTCCCGAAGTATAATTCCAAGGGGCTTTGCGGCGGCTATTTTTTCAATTCTGGCAAAAAAGTCTTCTTGGCATAGAGAGCGGTTTGTAACGCATAAAATATCAGACATATAGGTAGTCGTTTAGGACGGGCTGTAAGCCTTCCGCCGACATATCCTGATACATACGCTCTAAGCTCCGGTTGTCGTCGATTTCAAACTGTTCATCGCCTTTTGCCGCGCCGTTCTCCTTTCCCGTATATTTTGTTTCATGGTCGCCGATTCCGGTGGAAACTCCGGCCGAGATTTTCGTGGCGGCAATTTTTGCTATGCCGTTTCGAAAAGAAGCGCTTTCCCTTGAAGAAACGGTAATGCCTGCAAAGGGGAGAAAGATCCGGTAAGCGCAGATAATCTGGCAAAGCTTTGTTTCCCCGACGTCAAGCGGGTTGATTTTTTCATTGTTTACAATAGGCCGCAGTCTCGGGCAGGAGAGGGAAATCTCTGCGTGCGGGTATTTCCTCTGGAGAAAGTATGCGTGTAAGGCAGTGGCAAGGGCGTCCTTGCGGAAGTTGGAAAGCCCAAGCAGCGCGGAACAGGCAACGCCTCGCATACCGCCTAAGAGGGCGCGTTCCTGCGCATCAAACCGGTAAGGCCAGACGCGTTTGTGGCCGAGCAGATGGAGGGTTTCGTATTTTTGGACATCGTAAGTTTCCTGAAATACGGTGACGTAGTCTGCGCCGCATTCGTGCAGATAACGATATTCGTCCGTGTTAAGCGGATAAATTTCAAGGCCGACCATGCGGAAATAGTTTTGAGCCAGTTTACACGCTTCTCCTATGTAGGCGACGTCGCTTTGGGCGCGGCTTTCCCCTGTCAGGATTAAAATTTCTTCCATGCCGCTTTCGGCGATGACTTTCATTTCGCGTTCAATCTGTTCTGTGGAAAGTTTCATGCGGCTGATGTGGTTGTAGCAGTTAAAACCGCAGTAAACGCAGTAATTTTCACAGTAGTTCGCAATATATAACGGCGTAAACATATAGACAGTGTTGCCGAAATGTTTGCTGGTTTCAAGCCGCGCGCGCTGCGCCATTTGCTCTAAAAAGGGTTCGGCGGCAGGGGATAACAAAGCTTTTAACCCGTCGATTGCGCAAACATCGCCAGACAAAGCCTCTTTGACCTCTTTTTGTGTGTAGGCAGATGGGTCATATCCGTTCATATGCGTAAGGACTTTTTCACTAATGTCCGAGGAGATCTGCTCCATGCCGGGAAGGTATTCCATATGGCTTTTCCGGAAAGACGGGTCAGTTTCTAAACGGTGTTTTTTAGCGAGGGCGTCTTTAGACAGATGGGCGGAATCTACAAAAAAGCGGTTTTCCATTAGTTGCCTCCTTCATGTAAAAATCCGGTCAGCGGGTCAGAAGCGGCGGCGCCGCGGACAAGGACTCTGCCTAATCCGGCAAGGTAGGCGCTTCTTCCGGCCTCAATGGCGTGGGAAAACGCATGAGCCATAAGTGGGAGGTTGCCCGCAGTGGCAAGGGCGGTGTTTGCCATTATGGCGGCGGCGCCCATTTCCATTGCTTCACACGCTTGGGAGGGTTTTCCTATGCCTGCATCTACGATAATTGGGAGATCGATTTCGTCAATCAGGATTTGAATAAAATCGCGGGTGGAAAGCCCTTTGTTTGAGCCGATGGGAGAAGCAAGGGGCATAATGGAAGCGGCTCCGGCGTCTCTTAAGTCTCTTGCCGCGTTTAAGTCTGGGTACATATAAGGCATAACGATAAAGCCTTCGTTTGCAAGGGTTTCAGTGGCTTTTATGGTTTCAAAATTGTCCGGGAGAAGGTATTTTGCATCCCGCATAATTTCTATTTTTACAAAGTTTCCACAGCCAAGCTCCCTTGCAAGCCTTGCAATGCGCACGGCTTCTTCAGCATTTCTTGCGCCAGAGGTATTGGGAAGGAGGGTGACGTGTTTTGGTATGTAATCAAGGATATTTTCTTCTTTTTTCGTGTTTGCCCTTCGGACTGCAAGAGTTATGATTTCCGCCCCTGCATCTTTAACGGCCGCTTCAATCAGGTTTAGGGAATATTTGCCGGAACCTAGGATAAAGCGGGAATGAAATTCTTTTCCTCCAATGGTGAGAGTGTCGTTTTGATTCATAGTGAACCCTTCTTTCTTTATTATTAAAGTTTGGGAATGTCAGGCGCGCTAGACGTCAAATTCTTTTGCAAGGATACGCAGCGCAGTATGGGCCTGATGCGCGGCGCAGAGCATGACGCGGGAGGAGAGAAGGCTTACGCCGTCTGTCACTTCGCTGGCGCCGTCGCCGCAAAGGTAAAAATGGGAAGATATTTTTTGGGTTTTAATCGAGTTTGCCGGGCCTATGCCTGCCATGCCGGAAGCGGCGATCAGATATGTTTCCGGAAGGTTTGCTAAAACGGCGTTGGCAAGCATTGCTTTTTCTTCGGCATTGTCGAAAGCCTCACAGATGACGTCGGCGCCGGATAACAGGGATTTGTAATTGGATAAAGTTAATCGGGCGGTATGGGCGGCGATGTTTAAGTAAGGGGCAATTTCGGCTAAGTTTTCGGCAAGCGCCTTTGTTTTTGGCATACCGATCTGCGTCGCTTTGTATTGCTGGCGGTGCAGGTTTGTAATGTCTACACGGTCGTAATCTATCAGGATTAATGTCCCGATTCCGGCTCGGGCAAGGGAGATGGCGATGTTAGATCCAAGCCCCCCAAGCCCGCAGACGGCGATGCGGCTGTTTGCAAATGTTTTTTGCAGGCTGGTCCCATGGCGCGCTTCTAATGCGCGGGCCAGTTCTTTTTTGGTTGGGATTTTAGACATTTCAGCCGCCTCCTACAAATGATACGATTTCTATTTTGTCTCCGTCGTTTAGAGTGACGCTGTCATATTCCGCTTTCGGCACGATAAGCCCGTTTTGCTCTACGGCGATCCGTTTCGTGTCGTATCCGGCGGAACATAAGAAGGCTGACAGGGTTTTTCCGGCGGCGTCAGCAGGGGTTCCATTAATGATTACCATAAATTTTTCACCTCACAACATACGATAATAAAAGACGGGAAGTTACCAGAGTTTGATAACTTCCCGTTTGATACGGTTTTTCCTTGCGTTATCCCTACGTTGGCATTATCCAAATCAGGTCATGGGTCGAAGGGCATACCTTCCTCTCAGCCTGTACTGCAAGCTCCCCGATGAATTATGAAATTCTAGGCATACTATACACCTTTTAGATAGGAAAAGCAAGAGGGAATTTCCTGAATCAGGAAAGCGTCATTTTGCCAGATGGAAAATCCGTTTTAAGATTTCGTCTTCATACAGCAATTCTTTTGCCTTTTTGCGGCATTCTTCTAAATGCAGATATGTGTGGCGGAACGGTTTTATGGAAGGGGCAAGGTCGATTGCTTTTTCATAATCCGCGGCGTTTAATGCAAGCGTCTCTGCATAGTTGAAAAATCCAGAGTCTGTAAAGAATGTACGGACTCTTTTATAGCGGTGGCTCTGGACAAGGCTCATCAGATAAGTTGCGACGCCGACTTGGATTCCGTGAAGCTGCGGCGTTTTTTGCAGTTTATCTAAAGCATGGGAAATCAAATGTTCACTGCCGCTTGTGGGCGCGCTGTTTCCTGCGATTTCATTTGCGATGCCGCTCATGGCAAGGGAATCTAATAATTCTTTGATAAACAAATCGTCCCCAATGCCGCAAAAAGGCGTCCGCACAAAGCTGTTGACTGCTTTTTTTGAAATCATCATGGCAAAATCATTGACTTCGGCATATCCATTGTCCTCCTCGAACTGCCAGTCATAAAGCGCAGTAATTTTAGAGACCATATCGCCAATGCCGGAAAAGAGAAAGCGTTTCGGCGCATTTTTAATAATCGCCGTGTCTGCAATTATGCCGTAAGGCATTCTGGCCGGCACGGAAGTTCGTTTTCCCTGAATGAAAAGAGAAGCGCTCGCGCTGGAGAACCCATCGCTTGATGCGGAAGTGGGGATGCTGATAAACGGCAGTTTGCGTAAAAAGCCGCAATATTTTGACGCATCAATGACTTTTCCGCCGCCAAGCCCAATGACTGCCTGTGTCTGGTTTGGAAGGGAAAAAGCAAGCGCGGTGACGTCTTCTAATTTTATAGAGTCAAACTCCTGATATTCCAATACTTCAATTCCGGCTTCGCTGAGGGACGCCATAACTTCAGTTCCAAACAATTCAATTAATCCATTTCCGAAAAAAATAACGGTTTTTTTTATCCCGCTGTCTTTTAAGTAGGTTCCTATTTTGGAAAGCGCGCCATTTTCGATTTTCAGACATGCCGGTATGGCAATGTATTCTTTGTTTCTTTGTTTCATGGGAAAATTCCTTTCTTTTTTTATTGCAGATTTTGTCAGTTTTAATTTCATAACGGTATTATATCTTTTTTGGGATAAAATTACCAGCCGCTTGTGGAGCGTGTTTGAAGCGAAAGCCACTGGAAGGGGAAAACTGCCAGCAAGTGAAAAAGCCTAGATTAAAAAAGCTTAAAGCTTGAAAACTGGAGCAAATTGTATTGTGGAGCTTTCATAAAGCCTGTAAATAGAATATTGTGGAAATTGGCGAAAAAAGTCTAAGTTATTATTGTTTTTTGATTACAATAACGGTACAATAGAAAAAAGGATTATTTTAGGGGGATTTTATGAAAAAAATGAAACAAAAAAGTACTGGAAAGAAAAAGAAAGGAATTGCGGACGAGATTCTCACGCAAATCGGCGGCAGTGTGATCTTTGTATTTTTGCTGATTGCAGTGATTGCGATTTTTATGGTCGGCTGGTTAAGCATAACGTCAAAGAAAACGGAACTTACTCAGGAATCCATTGCGGCAGCGAATCAACTGGCCGGATTTTTAGAGCAGTATACGAAAAGCGTAGAGCAATTAGCGGTGAATCCGGAAATCAAACATGTAATGCGGGAGACAAAGCCCGGTGACGATATTAGTAAGGCGGAACAAATGGATACAGTCATGGAAAATCTTGTCCATATTGCCAATACGGATACGGAGAATGTGATGGCTGCATGGATTTCGGATTTGGACGCCAGCATTTTAACGCAGTCGGACGGCTTTACGAGCGGTGAGGACTGGGACATTACAGGGCGTGGCTGGTATGGATGCATTGAGACAAAAAAGACAGTCCTGACAGAACCCTATGTCGATTCATCAACCGGAAAAATGATTTTAAGCGCGGCGGCTCCGGTGATTGACGATGAGACCGGAGAGACGCTTGGCGCAGTTGGCATGGATATTTCGTTAGACCATATGACAAATATAATGAGCGGATATAAGATCGGCCGTAAGGGATATATGCTTTTGTTGTCAGAAACTGGGACAATCCTGTATCACCCGCAGAACGATCTGATTCAAAAAAACATCAATGAAGCTGGCATATCCCAAAATGTAATTGATGCGCTCGCTTCGGGAAAGAATGAATTTTTAAATTATAAAACGAATGGCGCGAAAAAATACGGCTCTTTGCAACATGCCGGAGAGACAGGCTATATAGCCCTTAGCAGTATGCCGATGATGGAATATTATGAAATTCTGGTTGGAATGGTTGTCGCGCTGATGATTGTGTTTGCAGTGGGCATTTTATTGATAGCTGTCCGCATAAAGAAAAGCGCGAAAAATCTGACCCAGCCCATTTTAGAGCTAAACCAGACGGCGCAAAAGCTTGCCGCCGGAGATTTAGACGTTGATTTACAGATTACAAGTGAAAATGAAATTGGAGAATTGGGGGAATCGATTCAAAAGACAGTGAGCAGGTTAAAAGAGTATATTGTATACATAGATGAAACCGCCGAAGTTTTAGAGCGGATTTCAGCCGGAAAACTAAGCATCCATCTGAAAAACGAATATGTTGGAGAGTTCCAGAAGATCAAAACGGCGCTTTTGTCAATTTCTGATTCTATGAATCAAGTTATGGTTGGCATTAATGACAGTTCGGAACAAGTGTCGGTCGGCGCAAATGAGCTTGCCACTGCTTCCCAGATATTAGCGGAAGGCGCAGAAATTCAGGCGTCTTCAATAGAACAGATTACCGCAACGACTACGACTGTTGCGGAACAGGTGGAAAACAGCCGCGCAGAAGCGGCGGCGTCCGCAAAGGCGACTGCGCAGGCAGCCAAGATTATTGAGCAGAATCAGGAAAATATGAAACAGATGATGACGGCGATGGATGAAATCCATAAGACTTCCCAGAAAGTCGTGGGGATAATCCAGACAATCGAAGATATTGCGTCACAGACAAATCTGCTGTCCCTAAACGCTTCCATAGAAGCCGCCCGCGCCGGAGAAGCAGGGAAAGGCTTTGCGGTTGTCGCAGATGAAATTGGAAAACTTGCCTTAGAAAGTTCGAAAGCGGCAAGCACGACAAAAGAATTGATTGAGATTTCTATGGAGGAAATCAACAAAGGAAATGCGATTGCCGTCAATACCATGAATTCCTTGCAAAATTCGGTCAATGCTGTAGATGAAGTAAATAAAATGATTCAGGAATCTGCAGAAACCGCGGCAGTCCAAGCGGAAAACATGAAACAGCTTTTGGCGGGAATTGAGGAGATCTCCCATGGAATCCAAGATAATTCCGCGGCTTCCCAAGAAACTTCCGCGACCTCAGAAGAACTTGCTTCCCAAGCGGAGATCTTAAATAAAATGGTACAAAAATTTGAACTTAGTTAAAAGGAAAAAAGGGGGCTGTCGCTTTAACGAATGAAAATTCGTGAAGCGGCAGCTTCATTTT
>CAJUST010000017.1 GCA_910589105.1 uncultured Lachnospiraceae bacterium | reverse complement strand
TGCCACACATGAGGCATATAGAAATAGTAGACAGATAAAATCCCCGTATCGTGCACGCTAATGCAATTCGTTCATTGAGCGGATAAGTATCGAATGATAAAATCCCCGTATCGTGCATGTTAATGCAATTCGTTCATTGAGCGGATAAGTATCGAATGATAAAATAGACATAATTATCACAGGAAAAACAAGTTGTCTTATTTTTTCTTAATTATGGTGGGGGTATATGGGGGTCGTCTGTTCAAAATGTGGTGGGGAATTGAAATTGTATGATTATGTCAAAAGAATATTACGGACAAAAGGACGGGAAACAAGCCAGATCACAATACGGAGGATGCGGTGTCATTGTTGTAATACAATACATAGGGAATTGCCGGATTTTGTCCTTCCATATAAACAATATGAAGCGGAGGTTATCCATGGGGTTATAGAAGGGATAATCACGCCAGAGACGGCAGGATATGAAGACTATCCTTGTGAAGGGACTATGCAAAGGTGGAAGAAAAGTATGGATCAGTAACGCGTGAAATACAACTCCTGTTATGGAAGGAGGTGAAAATTATGAAAGAGTTTAGGGCTAAAAACCCGAAGCAGTTAGATTTATGCTTAAAATTGCTATATGCTGAACATATGGGATTTTCTGTTAGTGTAAGTGAAAACATAAAGAAGAAAATTGAGTATGTAATTATAGTAGATGCTGACGAGCAGAAAATATGCGAGCTTCAGGAAAAGTACCGGATACTTATTTCATAAGAATACTTATCTGTAATGCTTAAAGGGGTGAAACATACCCTTTAAGTTTTTGGATTGATATGATAAAGTAAATAAGAGAAAGGGGAAATGGCGTAAATGATTAAATTTGACGTGTATGAATTGCCGGATAATCCAGATGAGGAGTTTAAGCATCATGTGGAGTATCGTGAATATCCGGAGGAAGGAAAACGGCATTGCAATTTATGCGTAGTTTGTGGATTTTCTACATATCCAAAATGTAGAGAATGGTGTCCGAATGGAGGATATGGAAGTTTTGAGGGCTGAGATGAAAATCACAGCTCTTTTTTTGCGTCGATTTTCACTGACTTTGTTTTTACAGATCTTAATTTCTAATCTAGAATAGAATCGGTGGCCGCCCAATTATGTGATATTTGCGAAAGGAGAAAACATGAGTGTAAAAGTACGTTCAGAATTGTCGAAAAAGAACAAATATTGGATCGAACGGCATCGGTATTACGAATTGAAACATTTTTGTTTGCAGTATCCAATTTGGAAGAAAGCTTATGCCGCATTGGACGGGTTTAGTAAACGGCCTGATGATATGGAAGGTTTTTCTGTTACTAACGTTTGTAACGATCCGACGGCAAAATGCGCGATAGCGAAAGCTTTTTATTCGGAGAGAATGGATATGGTAGAACGGGCTGCCATGGATACAGACGAGGAATTGTCAGATTATATTTTAGAGGGAGTCACAAATGGCGTTTCTTATGAGCATTTGAAAGCTAGATTAGAAATTCCATGTGGCAAAGATACTTATTATGACCGGTACAGACGGTTTTTCTGGATTTTGAATAAGGAAAGGCAGTGATGGAATGTCTGTATGCGAGTAAATAAATAGAAAATAATTTTGATTTTTCGGCATATCCTTGACATATGCGTATCATATGCGTATATTAATGGTATGAGGAGGAAATAAGATGAAAACGAAAGACCTTGTTAAACTTCTTGAAAGAAATGGGTGGAAGTTTAAGCGTCATGGAGGGAATCATGATGTTTATGAAAAAGACGGAAAGAGAGAGATTATTGTAAGGCATAGAGAAACAGATGAAGATTTAGCAAAAGCAATTATCAAGCGGAACGGGCTGAAATAAGCTTTGCGCCTATGGGATATAATAAATAAAATCAGATTAGGAGGTTAGCGATTTGAAAAAAGCATATCCAGTTGTTTTGTCAAAGGGAGAAAAATATACTGTAGTATATATTCCGGATTTTGAAATTAATACACAAGGGAAAGATACTGTGGATGCAATGAAAATGGCAAGGGATGCGATCGGCATTATTGGCATTGATATGGAAGACGAAGGGGAATCTTTGCCAGAGCCTACCGCAGTATCTGATGTAAAAAAAGATTCAGCGTATGATATCGTGACTCTTGTAGATGTTGATTTTGAGGAGTACCGCAGAAAGAATGATCTAAAAGCGGTGAAAAAAAATTGTACAATACCATCGTGGCTTAATTTTGAAGCTGAAAAGGCTGGTGTGAATTTTTCGGCTATTCTTACAGCAGCGCTGAAAAAAGAGTTGAATATTTAGGGGCAGTAAGTAAGAAATGGTATGATGGCATACGGAGAGCTTGGAAACAGGCTCTCTTTTTTATAACATCAGTACGCAGTCAACGGGTATTTATGATATTTTAGTAAAAGCAAAAAGTTTGAAAGGAGAATCATTTCTTATGATAATTGGTTTGTTCGTTGGGATTATAATCGGGATATGCGCGGCATATCCGATGTCAAAAATTGGCTCGCTGGGAAATTTGATTATATCGGATCATTCGGGAGAGGATTCGTATTTGTTTTTGGAAATCAACCGGGAGGATATGAAGAATTTGAAACAGAATGATATTGTAAAATTCAAAGTTCAGGATAACAGAGCTGTTTCGCGTCATTAACATTTCCTGTTATGGAAACAAAATTCATTATTGAAAGGAGAAAAAACGATGGAAGATGAAATCAGGAAAGTGTTGACGGAGGAGATTTTAAGTGAATTTGAGAGTTTAAAGAATTTGGAATCCGGAAGCAAAGAGAAACAAATGGCGGTTGAAGATATTGCTAAACTCTATAAACTGGAATTAGAGGAAAGAAAGTCTGACGCAGATTGGAACGAAACGTGTAATCGCAGATTGATGGAAAGCAAACGTGAAGAGCGTGAACTGGACAGACAGGAGAGTGAGGATCAGTTTAAAAAAGACCAATTAGCGGAACAGGCGAAAGACCGATATATAAGGCTTGGATTAGAGGCGGCGGGAATTATATTGCCATTAGCATTCTATGCGGTCTGGATGAAAAAAGGATTTAAGTTTGAAGAAACCGGAATCTATACGTCTACGACATTCAGGGGATTATTCAATCGGTTTAAACCGACAAAGAAATGAATTTAATGAAACAGACGATTAGTCCGTGTTGTATACATGGGCTTTTCGTTTTTTTCGCGGAAAAAACAAGGGCTATTATGAAAAATATAAAAACGAAAGGAGTAACAATTATGAATGAAATGTATTTTTCCGTTCCTCAAGGAACACATGAATTAACATTTGGCATTTTAGATGACGAAGGAGGAGAACTTTGGAATTTTTATTTGATATTTATTGAATCAACTATGATGAGATCACGTCAGATCATTGTGTATGCTGACTATAGTGAAGATGGCATTTCAACAGATATGCAAACACTGAGCAGTAATTGGCATGAGGGTTTAGATAATGAATTTGAGTTTGAATTTCAGATATCAAAAATGAAAAAAGTAACAATCTATATGTGTTTGACAGATATAAAATATAATATTCATGTAACTTATTAAGGGAGCGGAGGAGTTGTGATATAATTTTACAACTCCTTTCTTTTTTTCACATATAATGGTATAATATTTTAAGATTTAAAAAGAGGAGGAAAAATATGATACGCTTCACAAAAGAAAATATCGATAAGATTCTTATTGCAAATGAAGGGTTCAGGGATCGGACGTATTACAAAAGTAAGAATAAGGAGGAAGAGAATCTGTATACGATTATTGGAGGGGTCTTACAGAAACGATCTATTGGCAAAACATCTTTTAGTGATAGCCGTTATGATAAAACAACAGTTTGTGATTTAGAACAAACCCGCAGATTTATTAAGAATAATGTAGAAAAATTAAATCTAAATATTCATTAAATATATTATAAAAGCTTGTGTGGAATACACGAGCTTTTCGTTTTTTTTTCGCGAAAAAAACAAGGGATATTATGAAAAATATATTATGGAGGTGTTTTTGATGAATTTATCTAAGTATTATGCAAGGAACGCAGAAGAAAAAGCGTTTGATGATGAAATGAGAAGTAAAGTTTACGAAAATGGAACGAAAGCTGAAATGATACTTTATATTCAGAATCAGACAATTCTAAATATGCTTAGGCATATAGAAGATGAATTACAAGAATTAAAAAAGAAACAATAATATTTACTAGAAAAGAGAGTCCTAAAACAAGGACTCTTTTATTTTATGATTAATCGTCAAATGCCGAACAGCCATCGCGGCAAAGTGGATACGGTCCGCCACATCGTTTCTTTTGAAAATATAGTAGCATATCAGTACGGAATTTACCAGTTATTTTCTTTACTTATTTAGATAAGGAGAGATCATGCGTTATCATTATAAAAAACCTAAAAATTTTGTTCCGATGTATGGAGAGCGTCATATTTGCAGCCATCCGGTTTATAATACTTGTACATTATTTAAGATTAGAGACAAAGGAATAGCAGTGATTCAACAAAGATTTGACAGGAAAACAAAAAGCACATGGTGGGGTGAGGTTGATCCTTGGCTGTGCAATGATTTATATTTGCATCCGAATTTTAAGAAATATTTTGATGAACGCGCGCATGAGCGCATAGAGGGGCTTTATCCTACAGTGACAGTCCGGCAAATGATGTGGGCATTGAAAATGAAACCGATGCCAAAAGAGAGATGGGAAACGGTGTTTGACAGAAAAGAGATTTAGCGAAATTTACAAGTCCTTTAATGAAACATAGACGATTATGAAAGGAGAAAAGGAGTATGGACGAAATGAAAATTAATTCAGCGTTTACGAAGAACTTGATCGCGAAATTTGTGAAGAGTGTGTTAAAAAAGAAACTGGGTTGTGAAATAGATATTCAGTTGAATGGATTAACGGCTGCGATTACAGATGGAACAGCGCATGTTCATTTAGATGTAGATGCAGAATTAAGTAAAGGGGAACTCTTAAAGATTTTAAAGAAAGTTGGTTGATATGGGAAAAGAGATCATGAAAACATGGTCTCTTTCTTTTTGCGCGAAAAAACAGTTCTTATTATGAGAAACAGTTAGTTTAGTTGAAGTCGAGACAAAGGCTTCTATTTTTTTGCTGAAAGGAGAATTAGGATGGGAAAGAACAGAGAAATGGTTGGCAGTACAGAATTTGAAAAGAGTTTTTTGGACATATTTCACCGGCTTTGCTATCGGCATCACACATGGCAGGTATGGAGGGATTTCGTGATGATGTCTGCCTGTGCGATTGCAAATGCGGTGGATCATAGATCGGATGTCCAAAAGTTAAGGGAGGATTCCTATCTGGAGACGGTGAAAAGATATTCGAAAGAAGAAATAGAGCAGCTTTGTGAATTACTTGCCGTTACGGTATCGGCTTTGGACGAAAATCCGGCGCAGGATTTTCTTGGAAGCCTTTATATGAAACTTAATTTTGGAAATGAGAATAAAGGACAATTTTTTACGCCATGGCATATAGCTGAATTGATGGCGAAGATTCAGATGGACGATGCCATTGCAGGAAAAATTGACTCGGAAGGTTATATTTCTGTTAATGACTCTTGTTGTGGGGCGGGGTGTATGCTGATGGCATTTGCGGACGTTTGTAAAAATAGTTTAAAAGTGAATTATCAGCAATCTGTCTTTTTTGTGGGACAAGATATTGATCCTTTAGCGGCAATGATGAGTTATATCCAAATAAGCCTTCTGGGGTGTCCGGGATATATAGTTGTAGGTAATTCACTTACTGATTCGATTGGCGGAACCGTGCTGGAGCCGCTCTCACATAAACCGGAAGATATTTGGTTTACGCCATTGTATTTTTCAGATATTTGGGCAATACGCCGTTTTTGTTCCTGTGGGAATTTTATGGGAAATGGGGAGTCAGAGGCGCTTCAAACGCCAAAAGAGGAAAAAGTGATTTTACCAGAACACATAGAGCAAAAGAAAGTTGTAGTGAAAAAGCATAGCAGTAAGAAAAAAGCATTTTCTTGGAAAGATTTTTTTACTGTGAAAGGAAAGGGCAAAAAATGAAAAAATCTATAATTTTATGTTGTTTTGCAACGTTTGGGGTTGTAGGAACAGCGGTAATGACAGCGAAGGCGGTGCTCAAAGCAGAAAAGATATTAAAAAAACCCGAAAATGAAGGTTTATGTAAAAAGGAATTGTTTTTAAAGGCTGCCCCTGTTTATATTCCGGCAATTATGCTTGGGCTTGGGACAATTTGCTGTATATTTGGGGTACATACGCTGAACAAAAAACGGCAGGCAAGTCTTATAGGAGCTTATTCTTTGATAAACAATTCTTATCAGGAATATAGAAGAAAATTGACTGAATTGTATGGAAAAGATGTGGATATTGAAATTAGGAATGCCATGGCAAGGGAACATTGTAATTTTCATCAGATAGGATTTGATAAGCCAGATGAAAAAGCCCTATTCTATGATGAAATTTCAGGAGAGTCGGTCTTTTGTTATGAAAGGGAGATTATGGATGCGGAATATCATCTGAACCGGAATTTTGCGCTCAGAGGGTATGCGTTTTTGAATGAATTTTATGAGTTTTTGGGTTTGCCGCCAACTGAATATGGAGGGATTGCAGGCTGGTCTGTTATTTCTGGAATGGGCTGGATTGATTTTGAGCACAGAATGATTGATAACGACGACGGAGGCGCAGCCTGCTATTCGATTGACATGATATTTTATCCGGAAGTATTGGAGGAGTGGGAATACTGACATTTACGCGAAAGAAACAAGTTCTTTTATGGAAAGGAGGAATGCTTTATGAAAAGATCATTGCTTAGGCTTGCCGGTATTACGGCATCTGTAATCGGAATAGCGGCAACGCTTATTTCGGATTGGGTAGATGAAAAAAAGATGGAAGAAAAAGTAGAGAGAAAAGTAAATGAAGCATTTGATAAAAGAGAAAAAGAGTCTTAAACATAGGCTCTTTTCTTTTTTGTGCATATGGGAGGCGTGGTATGGATAAAAGTTATATTTTGTCAGTGATTCGCGATTTCGCAGAGGAACGTCTAAGAGTAGAAAGCTCGAATTGGTATTGGGCGCACGACTATATTCAGTTGAAGTCTTATCAGAAGTGGGCGGTAAAAGAGATTATGAAATGTATTGTAGAATCAGAAGGCATATCGCCGATTCTGGCAGTGGAAGATTTTGTGCATAAGATGAATTGCTTTTCGCGTAAAAAAGGAAAGACTGCAATGATATTTTCCATTGCGCGGGATACGGGGGAAGATATTTTAGATGTGTTGATTGCGATGAAATAGTATGGAGGTGAAAGAGAAGGTTGTTTGACTTTCGGCAAAAAATTTCAGATTTAGATTTTAATAAAATAAACCGTGGGCGTGAGTGGGTAAAGAATCATTTTTCTGCAATAATGAATAGGGAATTGTTTTCAAGAGAGATTTACCATCATGGCGTAAAAGGGCAAAAGTGGGGCGTGAGGAATGGACCTCCTTATCCGCTTGACAGAAGCGGCGGAAAAGGGATTGCAAAATCTGGTAAAGGTGATAGAATTAAATCAAACTTGCAATATTTTGCGAAAATTTCGATAGAGAAATTGACTAAGTATGCTCTTGATTTTGACAGGCAACCTGATAAAGCGAGTGCATTCAAAAAAGCTCTAGGGTATACAAAAAAGAATGCTCAAGAATTGATTGATAATGTTAATGCTCATTTTGATAAGGATAAATTAGTAGAAAAAACTGATGATGGATATGGTATGCGTTATGAACATGTTATGAGATTAAAAGGTCCAAATGGAAAAGAAGCAAATGTATTGACAGGCTGGATTGAAGAAGAAGGAGATTATAGATTGACAAGTATTTATGTAACAAAAAAGAAGGTGAGAGAATGAATATTAATCAGTATGATAAGATCCTTTTAAAAGACGGGCGAACGGCTTCAGTTGTGGAAATTTTTGGAGATGGTGAAGTATATTTAGTGGATGTTGATTTACCCGGACCTGATTGGGAAACCATAGCAGTTAAGGAGTGCGACATTAAAAAGGTTATGTAATGATATTCATCTATTAGAAGAATTAGCGCCTGAATAGGCAATCGAAACAAATGATATTTTATACAGCAAAGCTCGGTCTATCCGAAACGGTAGACGCGGGCTATTTTTATGTTTATTTTTGAAAGGAGAACATATGAACAAATTAAATGTTATAAAAGTTATCAAAGGCCTGCGGTTCGGTTTACAGAAACACAGCCCGGAAATTTTGACAGGCATTGGCATCGCCGGTATGGTAACGACCGCTGTTTTGGCGGTACGCGCAACTCCAAAGGCTTTGCTGCTGCTTGAACAGGAGAAACAGCGAAAAAATGACGAATTGAAAGCCGCTGCAAATGAAACAGACAGCGGAGAATGCGAAGAAATCGAAAAATTGAAACCTGTGGAAGCAATACGCGTTGCATGGACTTGTTATATTCCATCTGCCGTAACGGGTGTATTGTCCATTGCCTGCTTGATAGGCGCAAGTTCTGTAAATGCAAGGCGAACGGCGGCTTTGGCGACTGCATATTCACTTTCGGAATCCGCTTTGAAGGAGTATCAGGAGAAAGTCATTGAGACAATCGGGGAGAAAAAAGAACAGGGCATACGGGATTCGGTTGCGAAGGACAAACTAAAACGCGATCCGGTTGTCAACAAAGAAGTGATTATTACAGGTAAAGGGGAAACGCTTTGTTACGATTCAATTACATCAAGATATTTTAAATGCGACATTGAAAAATTGCGTAAAGTGGAAAACATGATGAATAAAAGGCTTCTCAGCGAAATGTATATTTCCCTAAACGAGTTCTATTATGAAATAGGCTTGAACCAGACGGATATAGGGGACGATCTTGGCTGGAATATTGAAGATGGGCTGGTTGATTTAGAGTTTAGCTCCCAATTAGCAGAAGATGATACACCATGCCTAGTGATCGGTTATCGGGTATCTCCAAGATATTCGTTCCGTTCTTTACTATGATTACGCGAAAAAAACATAGCCTTTAATGGAAAGAATCCACATAAAAACAAACAATTTAAGGAGGAAGAAATATGGAAACAAACAAATTGAACGAAGAACTTATTGAAACTGGGGCAGAGGAAATTACAGAAGCGGCTTCAAATGGAAACTTTAAGATGGCGGCTGGTTTGGGTATCGGCATTCTTGCGGGCGTTGCGCTCTGTAAGATTGCGAAACCTGTAATCACTAAAATCAGGAACAGGAAGAAGCAGAAAGACGATGTGGTTGATTCTGAAATAGTGGAAGAAACGGAAGCGGAAAGAGAAACGAAAGAATCCAAATAATGTTTGGTGGAAGAAAGGAGAGGCGTCTGTAATAAGATGCTTTCTCTTTTCTTTTTTATATTGCGTTTGAAAGGAGACAAAACCGTGGAAGAATACAAATCTAATTCACATAAATCGAAAGAGAATAAGAAGGTAGAAAAAATTGTAAGCGGCTCTGTAAAATCCAGAAAGAAAAGTGAAATCCAGAAGTTTGCGAATGTGTTTATTCAGGAAGACGCCCAGAAAGTAAAATCTTATATTTTAATGGACGTGCTTGTGCCAGCATTGAAAAAAGCAATATCGGACGTTGTGACAAATGGAATTGATATGGTTTTATACGGTGAAAACGGCCGTATGAAAAAAGATGGGGCGGCTTCGAAGGTTTCTTACCGCAGTTATTATGAGAAACGGGACAGCCGCAGGGAAGGCAGTTTAAACCGGACGAAATCAGGATACGATTATGACGACATTATTCTGGATAACCGCGGGGAAGCGGAGGAAGTGTTGTTCCGTATGGACGAGTTGATCGACACTTATGGGATTGTAAGCGTTGCGGATTTCTATGATTTAGTAGGAGTTACCGGAAATTATACGGATAATAAGTATGGCTGGACAGATGTCAGGACTGCTTCGGTGGTTCGGGTTCGCGATGGTTATATGATAAAACTGCCGCGGGCTTTGCCGTTAAATTAACCTAGATTAAAATTATATGGAAAAGGAGATTAAAGGAGAATGAAAAATAGCGAATTAATGAACAAAATGAGCAGAGGGTTACATAAGATGGCTTTTGGGCTGAAAAAACGCAGCCCGGAAATATTGGTGGCTATCGGCATTGCCGGAGCAGTGGCGAGCGCGGTCATGGCTTGTAAGGCGACGACGAAAATTGATGATATTTTAGAGGAAACAAAAGACAAACTGGATAAGATACAGGAATGCGCGGACAATTCTGACATGGAAGATGAATATAGTGCTGACGATGCAAAGAAAGATACAGCGATTGTGTATGCGCATACAGGCGTAAAACTGGCAAAGCTTTATGGACCGGCAATTAGCGTTGGGATATTGTCTATCAGCAGCATTCTGGCTTCAAATGTGATATTGCGGAAAGAAGGGAAGGCTCTGGCGGCGGCTTATGCAGTGTTAGGGCAGGGATTTAAAGAGTACCGGAGCCGGGTAATGGAACGGTTTGGCTCTGAGGTGGACCGCCAGCTTAAGTATAATATAAAAGTAACTGAAGTAGAGGAAATTGTGACCGACGAAAAAGGCAAAGAAAAGAAGGTAAAAAAGACGATTGAAACGGCAGACCCAAACGTCAGCGGATATTTACGGTATCTGACAAGGAGCAATCCAAACTGGGAGGAAAATTCTGATTTCGTGGAAATGTTCTTACAGGCGCAGCAAAATTACGCAAATGACAAACTCCGGGCAATCGGGCATCTTACTTTAAATGACGTTTATGACATGCTTGGAATGCCGGATACAAAAGCGGGCATGGTGGTCGGCTGGATTTACGACTTGGATTGCCCGAATGGAGATAATTATGTGGAGTTTGATGTGAAGAAAGCGTATATTCCAAATGAACGAGGCGAATATGAAGAAGCTTATGCGATTGATTTTAATGTAGATGGGAATATCTATAATAAAATGGCATGAATGCAAGGGTTTTCTGCGATAGGAACTGGGTGTGTGGAACGAGATCTATTTGATTTTCCGGGATTATTTTATAGAAACATTTAGTGGAATGTGGTTGATACAGGGGATAAAATAAGATATAATGAAGTAAGGAATATGTAGAAAGAGAGGTCGTTTGTATGGAACTCGCAAAAGTCACTTCAAAAGGGCAGGTTACTATACCGATGAATATTAGAGAAAAGCTAGGCATTAAAGAGGGAAGTAAAATTTTATTTTTAGAGGAAGCCGGCAGGATATATTTGGCAAATTCTTCAATGGAAGCCTTGAAGGAAGCGCAGACAGCATTCAAAGGGGAAGCAGAACGGCTGGGTTTAGTAACAGAAGAAGATATTGTAGATATGGTGAAAGAACTGAGGAAAGAAAGAATGGTGAAGTGATTGAGAATAATGATTGATACAAATATTCTGATTTCATTATTAGTATTTTCAAGTAAGAAAATGAATCAGATGATGGAACATATTTTTAAGCGACATCAACTGGTTCTTTCTTCCTATATTGTAGAAGAATTAAAAGATGTTGTAAAAAGAAAATTTCCAGATAAAATTAGAATTGTAGATACGTTGCTTACAAAGATGGAATATGAATATATTTATACACCTGATATTTTAGATGAAACATTATTTGAGATTAGAGATTTGAAAGATTATCCTATTCTTTATACAGCAATACTAGACAATGTTGATGTTTTGGTGACAGGTGATGGTGATTTTAACGACGTAAAGGTTGAAAAACCAGAAATTTTGAAACCTTCAGAATTTTTGGAAAAATATTGTTGATATATATGAAAATAACAAATGAAACAGAATCCGATATTTGTCTGATGAAGACAGATTTCGGATTATTTTTTTGGAAAGGAGTTAGCTTATGAACAATGGATTAGCAGTTGTATCTTATACATTATCCGCATTATCAGGAATATGCTTTGTAGCGGGCATTGCCGTTTTACTGGGTGGAAGGGGCGCATAAGATGGAAAATTTTGAAGCGATTATATCCATGTTGGATTTTACGTTAAATTCCAAACGGAAACGGCATATTGCCGGAGGGATTTTGTTAAGCGTCTCTATGCTTTTTGGAGGTTTGGCGCTTACCGCTATGACTTTACGGACGGAGGAGGATAAACAATGAGTAAAGGATTTTGTTTCGCGGCGTTTCTGTCAGGAGTGATTGCAGGGGCTGCCGCAGGCTGGCAGTATGCCAAAAGAAAGTACGAACGGATTGCGCAGGAGGAGATTGATTCTGTAAAAAAAGCATTTTCAAAGAGGGAGCAAAAACCAGAAACAGAGACAAAGGGGCAGGAGTATGGAGAATTGTTGAAAAATACAGGATATTCGAACTATTCCAGCGAAAAAGGGAAAGGAGAAAATGAAGTGGAATTTAAGAAGCCATACGTTATTTCTCCAGAGGAATTTGGAGAGATGAACGACTATGAAAAAACCAGCCTGACCTATTATGCGAACGGCGTTCTGACTGATGAAAGCGATGAAATCATATACAATATTGAGGAAACGGTAGGGGACGCTTTGGAACATTTTGGCGAATATGAGGACGATTCGGTATTTGTCAGAAATGAGGAAAACATGTGTGATTATGAAATTCTTCTGGATCAGAGGAATTTTTCTGAACTCACCGGGGCAGAGCCTTTTCATATGGAGGGGGCATGGGCAGATTGATAGAGGAATATTTTGACTGGCTGTGCCGTTTTATCTGTGATAAAAGATATTTGGGGAGGAAATCTTACCGAAAACTATTCCGTCTGCTATTTGACACAGAGTTTTTTTATAAAATAGATATGGACGAGAACCGTCTGCAAGACGGCTTAGAATTAAGAGAGCGGTTTGCGAATGAGAATGGCAGGCATTCTTCGATGAAAAAGCCTTGCAGCGTATTCGAAATGATGACAGCCCTTGCGATACGCTGTGAGGAACATATTATGGATAACCCGGATATTGGGGATCGCACAGGAAAATGGTTTTTTGATATGCTGAAAAATTTAGGGTTAGATGGAATGACAGACGAACATTTCGATTCCCAGTATGCCAAAGGCGTTTTAAACCGTTTTTTAAATCGGAAGTATAAACGGAACGGGGAAGGCAGTTTGTTTCCCGCCCGCCATGGAAGGGTGGACATGCGTTCCGTGGAAATTTGGTATCAGGCGATGTGGTATTTGGATCAGGCGTTGAAGGAGTGAATGATATTTGTGGATAAGAAAAGGAAAAAGGAGAATGGTTATGGAGATTGATTTATTAAGAAAGATGGCAAATGTCTGGGAAGTTTTGGAACGGCATACGGACACGAATCATCTGTTAGCTTCTTTTTGCAGAAGACAAAAGAACATCAATGGGCAAATTGCCTTGTGTCTGGCGGCCGGAGCGGTATTTGGAATCATTACGGATATCCGCTTTGAGGAGCTGCAAAGAAAAATCGAAGAACTGTATATGGAGATAGAACGGCTGAAATACGAGAAGGGAGATTAAAGATGGAATGGTTGACTTTCTGATGATTTCAACGCGCAGTACAAAGCGCGGCGTAATAGAAATCTATCCAAAGTTTATTATTAAAAAAAGTTCTGATTTGATGATCCGGGGCGGAGACTTTTACGCGGTCTGGTTAGAAGAAAAAGGCTTTTGGTCTACCGATGAACAGGATGCCCTGCAACTGATTGATTATGAACTGGACCGTTATGCAGATGAAAACAGGCAGAATTTTAGTTCCGATTTAAAAGTTTTGCATATGTGGGATTCGGAATCCGGCATGATTGATTCTTGGCATAAGTATTGTCAAAAGCAGATGAGGGATTCGTTTCATATGTTGGACGAAAATTTGATATTTTCTAATATGACTGCCAGTAAAAAGGATTATGCCAGTAAAAAGCTGAATTATCCGCTGGAAGCCGGCGATTTTACTGCCTATGATAAATTGATGTCGGTATTATATTCGAAAGAGGAGCGGCAAAAGATTGAATGGGCAATAGGTTCGATTGTGTCTGGGGAATCGAAAAAAATTCAAAAATTTATGGTTTTATATGGCGCGGCAGGAACAGGTAAGTCAACAGCGCTAAATATTATTCAACAGCTTTTTGAGGGATATTATTCTGTATTTAGTGCAAAGAGCCTTGGTTCTTCGAACAATTCATTTGCTCTGGAAGCTTTTAAGAGTAATCCGTTGGTTGCAATTGAACATGATGGCGATTTGTCGAAAATCGAGGATAATACAAGGCTTAACAGTTTGGTGTCCCATGAGCTGATGACGGTAAATGAGAAATTTAAGTCAGCGTATGCGAACCGCTTTAAGAGTTTTCTTTTTATGGGTACAAATAAGCCGGTAAAGATTACAGACGCAAAATCCGGTTTGATACGAAGGCTGATTGATGTGTCGCCTACAGGTAATAAGGTAAGCCAGAAAGAATATCAGGTGTTGATGAATCAGATTTCATTTGAACTTGGCGCGATTGCATATCATTGCAGGGAAGTGTTTTTAGAAAATCCGGGTTTGTATGACGATTATATTCCATTAATAATGCTTGGGGCATCGAATGATTTTTATAATTTTGTGATGGATTCCTATTATGTTTTTAAAAAAGAAGACGGAACAAGCTTAAAAGCGGCGTGGGAAATGTATAAGACGTATTGTGAGGAAGCGAAAGTCAGTTTTCCGTTTCCGTATCGGGTGTTTAAAGAAGAACTTAAAAATTATTTTAGAGAATATAAAAATCGAAAAGATTCACTTGACGGGACAAGAATACGCAGTTATTATTCAGGTTTTCGAAACGAAAAATTTGGAAATGGAAAGCAATATGAGAACGATGTTTCTGAATTATCTTTTCTATTATTTGATTGTACAGATTCAATCTTTGATAAAACGTGTTCGGACTGTCCCGCCCAGCATGCTTCGTCGAAGGAAACTCCATTACGGAAATGGGCAGAGGTAAAAACTGTGTTAAAAGATCTTGATACGTCAAAACTGCATTATGTCAAAGTTCCAAAAAACCATATCGTGATTGATTTTGATATTCCAGATGCGTCTGGCAAAAAGTGTTTGGAAGAAAATGTAAAAGAAGCGGAAAAATGGCCTCCGACATATGCGGAATTAAGCAAAAGCGGGGCAGGAATCCATCTGCATTATATTTATACGGGAGACCCTGAAAAACTAAGCAGGGTTTATGGCGACCATATTGAAATTAAGGCATTTACAGGCAATAGCTCGCTTCGGCGGAAATTGTCAAAGTGTAACGGGCTGTCGATTGCCACGATAAGTTCAGGTCTGCCAATGAAAGGAGAAAAAATGGTAAATTTTGACGCGGTTAAAAATGAAAAAGGGCTTCGGACGCTGATTTTGCGGAATTTGGGTAAGGAAATACACCCGGGGACGAAACCCAGCATTGATTTTATTTATAAAATTTTAGAAGATGCTTATGCCAGCGGTCTGCATTATGACGTGACAGATATGCGAAATGCAGTTCTGGCTTTCGCGGCAAACAGCTCTCATCAGGCGGATTACTGCATTAAACTTGTCAACAAAATGCAGTTTCAGTCAAAAGAAGCGTCTGAAGGCATGGAGAATGAGGATAAAAATCTAATTTTTTATGATGTGGAAGTCTTTCCCAATTTATTTTTGGTAAATTGGAAAGCGGAAGGGGAGGGAAAACCAGTTGTTCGCATGATTAACCCTACGCCATCTGAAATAGAGGATTTGATGCGTTTCCGGCTTGTTGGGTTTAATTGCAGGAGATACGATAACCATATTTTGTATGCGTGTCTTATGGGCTATTCCAATGAGCAGCTTTATCGGTTATCCCAGAAAATAATAAATGGGAAGCCAGATTGTTTCTTTGGGGAAGCGTATCATGTCAGTTATACAGATGTTTATGATTTTTCCAGTAAAAAACAGTCGTTGAAGAAATTTGAGATTGATTTAGGGATACACCATCAGGAGCTTGGATTGCCGTGGGATCAGCCGGTGCCTAAAGATTTGTGGTTAAAAGTGGCGGAATACTGTGACAACGACGTTTTGGCTACGGAAGCGGTGTTCTATGCCCGTAAAGCGGATTTTACGGCAAGGCAGATTTTAGCGGATTTAGCCGGAGGTACTGTGAATGATACGACGAACAGTCTGACAACTAGAATTATATTTGGAGGAAACCGCAAGCCGCAGAGCCAATTTTGCTATCGGGATTTGTCAAAGCCTGTGTTTGATTTGGATAGAGAGACGTACGAATTTTTACAGGATGCGGCTCCTGAAATGATGGAACAGACGCACGGGGAAGCTGGGAGCCTGCTGCCATATTTTCCGGGCTATCAGTTTGAAAACGGTAAGTCTACATACCGTGGAGAAGAAGTCGGCGAAGGCGGAAGGGTGTTTGCAAAGCCGGGCATGTATGGGAATGTGGCTTTATTGGATATAGCCTCTATGCATCCGCACAGTACGATTATGGAGGTTTTGTTTGGCGTGGAATTTACCCGTAAGTTTAAAGAAATTGTAGACGGGAGGGTGAATATTAAGCATGAAGCGTGGGAAGCCGTCAATCAAATGTTAAATGGAAAATTGACAAAGTATACTCGGAAGGTTTTAAACGGGGAACTGACGTCCAAAGATTTGGCAAACGCCTTGAAAATAGCCATTAATTCTGTTTATGGTTTAACGGCGGCGAATTTCGAGAACCCATTTCGGGATTTACGGAATAAAGACAATATTGTCGCAAAACGGGGAGCTTTATTTATGGTGGATTTACAGAAAGAAGTGGAGAAACGCGGGTTTGTCGTTGCACATATTAAGACGGATTCGATTAAAATTCCGGATGCGACGCCGGAAATTATTCAATTTGTAATGGATTTTGGGAAACGGTACGGTTATACATTTGAACATGAAGCGACTTATGAGAAGATGTGTCTGGTAAATGACGCTGTTTATATTGCAAAGTATAAGAACGGGACACATGCAGGCGAATGGACGGCGACTGGGACACAATTTGCGGTTCCGTATGTGTTTAAGAAATTGTTTTGTAAGGAAGAAATTCAATTCGAAGACTTGTGTGAAGCAAAATCAGTCAGCAGCGCATTATATTTAGATATGAATGAGGGGTTGCCTGACGTTTCAGAATATGAAAAAGAATTGAGTAAGCTTCAAAGTAAGCGCCGGAAAGGAGAGTTGTCGGACACAACGTTTGAGAGACGGGGACAGGAATTGTCTGCTTTGATTGAAAAAGGGCACAATTATATTTTTGTCGGCAAGGTTGGAAATTTCTGCCCAATTAAATCCGGATGTGGCGGAGGAATACTGCTCAGGGAGAAAGACGGGAAGTATTATGCCGCGGCAGGATCAAAAGGGTATCGGTGGCTGGAATCAGAGATGGTGAAAGAACTTGGAAAAGAATCGGATATTGACACACAGTATTATATTTCAATGGCGGACGAGGCGGCTGCGGCGATTGCAAAGCATGGAGATTTTGAGTGGTTTGTTTCGGACGATCCCTATAGAAAGGACGATAAGATTCTGGGATTTATGGAGATACCGGAAGATGCGGGTGAGGAGATTCCGTTTTTTTAAATGAGTGATTGTTTTTACAGTCTGAGAGTCTTTATTAGGACTCTTTTTTGTTGTTTTAAAATTAAGAAAAAGGAGAATCATTATGGAACAAAATATTTTACCAATTAATATTGAAAATGCAAGGATTATTTTTCGGAATTTTTCCGGAAGCGAAACGAAGTATAACCGTGAAGGTAACAGAAATTTCTGTGTGATAATTGAAGATATTAATGTTGCGAGAGAGCTTGCGGAGGACGGTTGGAACGTACGGATTTTGCCTCCGCGTGATGAAGATGAGGAAGCAAGCCATTATATTCAGGTCAGTGTTAGTTTTAAAGTGATTCCGCCAAAAGTGATTTTGGTAACAAAGAAAGCGCAGACGCAGCTTGATGAAGAATCGATTGATTCATTGGATTATGCGGAAATCAGGAATGTGGATTTAACCATACGCCCATATCATTGGGAAGTAAATGGCAAAACAGGGGTGAAAGCATATCTTAAAACAATGTATGTAACGATTGAAGAAGATGAGTGGGCGGAAAAATATGCGGAAATAGAAAAGCCAGAGGAAACGTCGTTCCGGTAGAAGATGTGTTGTGTTTCGGAGCATATGATGATACAATGTAAAAAAGGAGGAAATTATGGCTGACATTTATGAAATTAGTGAGTTACAAATGATTATCCGTCCGATTTTGCAAAACTATGGTATTAGCCGCGCTTATTTATTTGGTTCTTATGCGAGAGGGGAAGCCACTGGAAACAGCGATATAGATTTACGAATTGACAGTGATAATATCAAAAGCATGTTTACTCTAGGGGCGCTCTATGAAGAACTAACGGAAGCATTAAAAAAACCGGTTGACTTAGTGACAACAAACGCGTTAGAACATAAAGCAAATATTGACAGGACTAAAAAGTTTCGTGACAATATCAGAGAGGATGAGAAGTTGATATATGAACAAAATAATTAATGTGTTGGAACATATCTTTCTTTACTGTAAGGATATTGAAGATACAATGGAACGTTTTGGAAAGGATAAAGAAGTTTTTGCAAAAGACAGAGATTATCGAAATTCAGTCTGTATGAGTCTTCTTCAGATAGGAGAATTAACGACGCATTTACCAGAGGATTTTCGTGAAAATACAAAAAAGATGATATATTGGCCAGCGATTAAGGGTACGAGAAATTTGTTTGCCCATAATTATGGCGCGGTGGATATTGATATGGTTTGGGGGACTTTAATGTCTGACATTCCACAATTACGGGATTTTTGCCAAAAATGGATACAAGGCTTAAGAAATAAAGAAGGTGTATAATGGCAGGAATACAACTGTACGATTACCAAAAGAAAGCCATTTGGCAAATGAAAAACGGCTGTATATTATGTGGTGGGGTTGGTTCGGGAAAATCCATAACGGCTCTTTCCTATTACTATTTGCAGCAGGGCGGGGAGGAAACCTTTTTAGACGGCGGAGATTATATCCCAATGGGAGATCCGCCAAAAGACCTCTATATTATCACAACCGCCCGGAAACGGGATACCTGCGAATGGGAAGGCGAGTTGTCGCACTTTCTCTTATCGCCAAATCCAGACGTAAATTTATACATGAACCGGGTAGTAATTGATTCATGGAATAACATTGCAAAGCTCTCTGAAATTCAGGGGGCTTTTTTTATATTTGACGAACAGAGAGTTGTAGGTTCTGGAAGCTGGGTAAAAGCTTTTTTAAAAATAGCGAAAGCAAACCAATGGATTTTACTGTCTGCTACGCCGGGGGATACATGGCAGGATTATATTCCAGTTTTCCTCGCAAATGGTTTTTATAAAAATAAGACGGAATTTCTCAGGGAACACGTCGTATACAGCCGGTTTTGCAAATTTCCCAAAGTGGATCGCTATTTAAACACGGGGAGGCTGATACGGCTTAGGAACTCCATTCTGATAAATATGGATTTCAAACGAAAAACAATTTCCCACCACGAAGATATTTATGTCCCTTATTGTATTGAAAAGTACAAAGACATTTGCCGGACACGGTGGAACCCATGGGAAAATAAACCCATTGAAAACGCCGCTGAATTTTGCTATGCGCTTCGTAAAACCGTAAACTCGGACGAATCAAGGCAGACCGCAGTATTGGAGATTTTAGAAAAACACCCGCGTTGTATTATATTTTATAACTTCGATTATGAATTGCAGTTATTAAAGGATTTGGGATATGGCGAAGCAGTGGAAATTGCAGAATGGAACGGGCATAAGCATCAGCCGATACCAGATTCGAAAAGCTGGGTATATCTCGTGCAGTATAACGCGGGAGCGGAAGGCTGGAACTGCATTAAAACGGATACCATTCTATTTTATTCTCAGAATTATTCCTATAAGGTTATGGTACAATCCGGAGGGCGGATTGACAGGCTAAATACGCCTTATACGGATTTATATTTTTATCATTTAAAAAGCAGGAGCGGAATTGACCTAGCAATCAGCAAAGCATTGAAAAATAAGAAGAAATTTAATGAGAGCGGGTTTGCGAACTGGAAGTGAGGGCATAAATATGATTGACAAGGAGATATCTTTTCCATATACTAAAAATAGAGTATATTCATTGTATATACAATTATGTAAGGAGAGATGGAATGAATGGAATAAAATCACAGTCTAAAAACGTATATATGGTAAAAACCAATGTAAGAAAATGGGGGAATAGTCAGGGCATCCGATTGTCAAAGGAATTAATGTCGCAAATGAATTTAAACGAGAATGATACGATAGGCATTTCTGTAAATGATGGAAAAATGACGATTGAGAAGTTGAATGGGCAAAAATACTTTAATTTAAAAGAAAGGTTAGAAGCGTTTTATAATAAACCAATCGACGAAGTTTTTGTTGAGAACACACATGAGGTTGATATGGACAGCAATACAAATATAATAGAATAAAAGAAACTTGAATTTTGAGGAGGTTGCGTTATGTTAGCTGTAAAATATACAGATATTGGACATGATTTCAAGAAATGGTGTGATAGGATTATCGACGGAGAAACAGTGGTAGTTTCAAATCCTAAAAATGAAAGCATTTATATGATAAATGAAAGCGAATACAAAGCCTTCCAAAAAGCAAAACAAAATGCTGAATATTTTGCTATGTTGAATAAAAGCGAAGAACAATTACAAAGAGGCGAAACAATTACTTTTACATTTGAGGAATTAAAAGAAATGGAATTAGAAGATTGGAAACCAACGGAAAAAGTTTTAGAGTTTGAGCAGAAGCATGGAATCCAAAGACGGGGTGTAATTGAAAATGGCTGATTTTACATTTACGAAAAAAGGTTGGGAGCATTATGTTTATTGGCAGATGCAAGACCGGAAAACACTAAAGAAAATAAACAGTCTGATAGAAGATATTAATAGAAATGGGGCATTACAGGGTATGGGAAAACCGGAATTGTTAAAACACGATAAATCAGGTTTATACAGCAGGCGGATAGATGAAGCGAATCGTCTTGTATATGAAATTTCAGCGAATCAAATCATTGTGAAATCTTGTAAGGGACATTACAAGGATTGAATAAAAATATTAGCCCGGATTTGTGGTAAAAGCAGATTCGGGCTATTTTTATGCCTATTTTTGGAAGGTTTTAGCATTACTTCCATCATTCATTCGATATAAAGCTGCTGCATCAGATGAAATTATGTGTTAGATGGTTCATCTGTGGAAGGGACTGAAGAATGGGATTTCATAGAAAATTCTTTATAAGCTAGTTCCGTATCACGATTATATTTTGCATTTATAGTAATGGTTACACAATAGCATACTCCGACAGTAAGAATCGCAGTGACGGCAATCACAGGATTCGAAAAATTAGAACGTGGTATGTTTTGTACAGGTAAATTTTGGTTCATTTGCATCTGCCTCCTTAATGGATTCCGATGCAGCAGCTTTATTATATTTATAACACAATTAATATTTCGTGGCAACTATACAAAAAAGGAGAAAAATAAAATGAAACAAAAAACAAAATACCTGCTGTTTTTTCCAATCATAGCGGCAATCACAATTTTTATATTCCGTCCAATCACAGCAAGCACCGCAGATATGGACGCGAGAATTTCTGACACGGCATACGCGGCAACGGTAAAATATGGAGAAGCATATGGGATATGCCCAGAACTTCTACAAGCATTAATTGAAACAGAGAGCAGCGGGAATCCCAATGCGGTAAACGGCGGCTGTATTGGTTTGTGCCAGATTTATGAAAAATACCATTATGGCCGTATGGAAAAGCTTGGCGCATGGAATTTGTATGATGAAAACAGCAATATATTATTAGCGGCTGATTATCTGGCGGAATTGTTTGCAGAGTTTAAGGATGTAAGCCTAGTATTGGATACCTATAATGGAAACAACCGGGCGGGGAAAAATTATGAACAGGGCATTTTGTCAGATTATGCAGGAACGATTCTGAAAAGAAGCGCAGAACTGGAACGTTTGCATGGGAAATAAAGCGAGATTGATAGTGGGAATTGTGATAATGACTACCGGTATAGGGATTGGCGGAGGATTTATAATCTCTGCTTTTGTACATGCGCCAGAGGATCATATAAGATGAAAAGAGAATTAAAAACCGAATAAAGATTAATAGCCCGGTTTGTCTAAATGGACAGATTCGGGTTATTTTTATATTCATTTTTGAAAGGAGAAGAAATGGATTTTAAAATTATTGCCGTAGATTTTGACGGAACTTTATGTGAAGATATGTGGCCTAAAATTGGAAAACTGAATTTAGAACTGTTCGCATATTTGAAAGCGGAACAGGAAAAAGGAAATAAAATTATATTATGGACTTGCCGTAAAGGCAGATTGTTGGAACAGGCAATCTCTAAATGCCGCAGGAAAGGGCTTATATTTGATTCTGTGAATGAAAACCTTCCTGAAGTTTTGGAATGGATGGGAGGGAATAGTAGAAAGATATTTGCCCATGAGTACATAGACGACAGGAACAGCAAAAAAATTGATTTACCATTTGTATGGAAGGGAAGTGTATAGGCTTTTACATGTGTAAGAAGAATAAATTGTTTGCCATCGTGATTCTGTTTTTGGGAACGTTATCGGTTTTGTTGGAAAGGGACGTTACGTTCTTTTTATTTGCCTTAATTATTGGAATTACGCTATTTTTTTCGAGGGAAAATTATATTTATGGGAGGGACAGTATGAGCCGTGCAGAAATTAGACGCGCAAAGAAAAAGGAGAGAAAGGAAAAGACTGCCACATATAACTTTACAAGGAAGCAGCTTGACGACACAATCCGTGAAAAATTTGGAGAGGAACTGAGAAAAGCAAAACAAGAAGCTTCTGAAAAAGCTGTAAATACAGCGATGGTTTTGCTGCTTACGCTTCCTTTGGAAGTGCTGATGGATCATTATTGGAAGAAGTCATACGCTGCCCGGATTCCCCAATTTACAAATTATATTTTGGAGTATTATGCCATGTGGGAGAATGGGGAATTGGATATGGAAGAACTGAAAAAAGACCTTTGGGAGTATGGCGGCGTGAGATTAGAGGAAATGTAAGGTTAAAAAGGTAATTTTACGCCCATTTATGTTTTCAAACGCCCACTTATGTATCCTATTTTAGAACGAAGATAAGGCTATTTGATAAGAAAACAGGAAAAATTAGATCAAAAGTCATTGATTTTACGCCCAAACGCCCACTTTTGGACAAACTCAAAAACCCCTGTTTGGGCGTAAAGAATCCAGTATTTATGCGGGTTTGCGGACTTAAAGCCCACTTTGCCCACTTTTTTCACTAACTAAATGCGATAAAAAGTTTAATATATATAAAGAGTTTGCAAAAATAAGTGGGCAAGTGGGCGTAAGGCTGGAAAGGAAATTTTATGAGTGACAAAAATGAATGGAAAGAGATTTACAAAAACTTCAAATTTCTTTATCCAAATTTAATGAAGGAGACAGTTGGGTACTGTCCTTATGGCTATATGTCGATAATGATATATTTTTCAGATGATTTTCAAATGATTTATAATGAAGTGGATAAAAGAGGGAAAATTGTTGAAAGAACTTAAAAAAGTATTTACAATATTTGTAAATTATGTTATTCTCAAAAAGCCACACAATTATATTATTTTATTTGGTTAAAGGGGATATTTTTTTGATAAAAAATGTTCTCTCTTTACTTATACCTTTAACCAAAGATAAGATTGTGTGGCGACAATGGGAGATTCATTTTTTTAGTGCGTTTCCTCTTGGGGACGCACTTTTTTAATGTTGAAAGGAGAATGGAAATGAAAAGAAGAATTGCATTATTACTGATTGGGACAATGGCTTTGACACTTGCAGCTTGTGGGGATAAACCGGCGAGTAATGGCAGTGAAGGAACAAATGCAGAGAGTGAAACTATTAAAGACGATACTGGCGAAGATGAAGAGTTGGAATCTAAGGAGGATGATAGTCAGGCATCTATCTCAATAGAGGATATAGATTGGAAAGTGGAAGAAGGCATTATTGACGGTGAAAGAATAATTAGCTTTGGGTATACAAATAATACGGACTATACTATCGCAGATGTTGAGATGAAATTTGTGCAAAAAGATGATGTAACTCCAGAGCAGCGTGCAGTATTTGATATTCTTAAAGAAGAAAATAGTCTTTGGACAGATGAAGACATAGAGAAAATGCACATTTTAGGCTATAATCGAAAAGTTGCAGATCCCGGAGAAACGGTTGGGGAATCTCCATGTTCAATTAACGGTACATACACGCGTGTTAAAAATATGGAACAGTATGATCTTATGAGGCCTGACACAGTGTCAATTGTTTATATTGGGAAAGATGATAAATTATATATGATGTACTATGATTTCAATACTAAACAGTATGGAAGTTCAACGCAAGGGAGTAAAGAATTGTACGAATGGTCTGACAGTGAGCTGAGTTCTTTATTACCTAAACCAGAGTTTAGAATCGTATCAGTTGGTTCAGATGACGATGATTATTTCTTTTTTGATGCGTATGGAGTATCGAGAGAAGAATTTAATGCCTATACTCAACAATGCGCTGAGGCAGGTTTTACAAATGTGCAATTCGAAGGGAATGATGCATATAGAGCTATAAATGCTGATGGGTATGAGGTATCGCTTCAATATGATGCAATAGATGAAAATGCTTCTGGAAGTGTTGAAAAATCAGACATTCAAACGGATAACAAGGAAATGGATGCGGAATCATACGAGAAACAAGTAGAAGAAGAAAAAGAAGCATACGAAGATCAGGTAGAGAAAGAAAAAGAAGAATTTCTTAAACAATTAGAAGAAGAAAAGAAGGCATTTCAGTAAAATATAGATATTATACAAAAGGAGAGGCTATGTGGGTTAAACATAAAGCTAAAATTATTGGCGCAATAATAGTATTGTTGGCAATAGGAGCCATAATAGCTTTGATATTTAATTACGGTTATAACAAGGCTTCTGAGAAATACGAAAGCATAATAAAAGAACTTGAAGAAGAAAACGAACAACTTTCAGAGCCTACTGCTAAATATGAAATAGCATCAAAAGAAATCAATATTGATATGTTAAATTCAGAAATTAAAGATATTGGAGAGCTTGCTACAATAGAATATTTGTATACGGATGCTGCTAAATTTGAAGATGCGCCAACGCTGTTTGGACAAGATATTCCGTTTACAACGAAGTCTTTTATTGTGAAATGGGACGGAATTATAAAGTCTGGCGTAAAAGTGGATGAAATTAAAGTAGAATTAAACAACAACAAGAAAGAGATTGTAGTACATATTCCAAAGTCTGAAATACTTTCACATGAAATAGACAGCGATAGTATCGAAACGCTTGATGAAAAGAACGGATTTTTTAACCCAATTAAAATTGATGATGTGAGAGAATTGGATGCTATTGGTAAAGAAGCTATGGAAAAAAGAGCAGTTGAGAATGGTATTTTAGAAAAAGCGTTCGAAAACGCAAAAGAAATTATTTATAAGTTGGTAAATACTGATTTAGTGAAGGAACAAGAATATAACATTATATTCAAAGAGATGGAGTAATCGTGATAAATCAAGAAAAGCATTTTGACATTCTACCAATCGATAAAATTACAGATATTGAAAACAAATCTGAATACAAAAAGTTAGAGATAACATCTTCCCAAAAGATTCAAATGGGAGGATTCGTCCAGCAAATTCCGGCAGTATTGGCAACGAAAACTTTAGCTGAAGCATATATCCTAAAATTCCCAAATGGGATATCGGATGCCTGTCAGTTAATGCAATACCGTAGCGGCGGTTATGGTACGGCTCTTATGGGAGAAACAGGAATCGCCGGACATGCTTCGCTATATAAAACAACTGGGCAGGCAGCGGCTTTCGGCGCATTTACTGCGATGTCGATTGCTTCCGGGCAGTATTTTTTGGCGGAGATTAATAAAGAGCTTAAGACGATAAACCAAAATATTGACAATATTTTGAAATTTTTATATGGGGACAAAAAAGCAGAGCTGTTAGCCGAAGTCAGTTTTGCCGGATACGCTTACCAAAATTATAGTTCCATAATGGAGCATGAACAGCAGCGTCTGGCTACCCTGACCAATTTACAGGAATCGAAAAAAGTGGCGATGAAAGATATTGAATTTTATATGTCAGATTTAAACGCGATTGTCACTTCAAAAAATGTTTCTGATCTGAATGCCATAGTGGACGAAGCAGTTCAGATAAAAGACAGCTTGTTATTATCGATACAGCTATATATTATGAGTACCCTGTTGGAAGTTTACTATTCCGGGAACCATAATTCTGATTATATTTGCTATGTAGAAAAAGGCGCAACCACCTATATGTCTAAATGTGAGAACCGTATCCTAAGCTGTTTTAGCATGTTAAAAACCCGTATTACGGATTATAAAGAAGGCGTGCTTAAAAAACTTGATAAACCAAAACTTGAAAAGAAAGCCGACGAGATTATCAATTCGTTTAGCGAAGGGAATGAATCTGAGCTGCGAAAGGCTTTCCGCCAGACCATACACGCTCTGGGGAAAAAAGCAGAGTACGTGATTGATTCGGAAGGAAACGTATATTTAAAAACAGGATAAGGATTTTCCTGCGTATGATTTACAAGCGCTATTATGAAAGGAGAGGATAAAAAGCTTTTTATCTCTTTGATTATATTTTCGAAAGGAGATAAAAAATGAATCAAAAAACTGAGGAAGAAATTTACAAGGAATACATAAGCCAAAAGCAGGAGTGCCCTGTTTGCGGCGGTTGTATGGAGTATGCAGGCGGTTTGCTGGAATGGGAATGTTTAGACTGTAATGCAGAAGGCAGCACGGAATACGACGATGTGAATCAAGAGTATTACATCATAGCTGCCAGAGAATATACAGTTGCAGAAATATTGGCAGACCCCATAGGCAATATGCCGGAGTGTTGCAGGCATTGCGACGCCGCATACCCGAGTTGTATCATTAGTTGCAGTATATTTGATAAATAATTGATTCACTACGAAAAGCTCATGTCTATATGATGTGGGCTTTTTCTTTTGCTGTTTTTTCCACGCGAAAAAAACATGCCCTTTTATGAAGAGAGAGGATAGAAACGTCAAAATGGAGTTTTTACATTCTCTCTTTTTGTTTGGGAAAAATAGGGGGTTTTGACATGGCGGCAAAATTAGAACGCGACTTTCAGGCGAAGCTGATTCTAGAACTGAAAGATAGGTTCCCCGGCTGCATGGTAATGAAATTGGATTCCAGTTATATTCAGGGAATACCAGACCTTTTAATTTTGTACCACGACAAATGGGCCTCTTTAGAATGCAAGAAATCTGCGTCAGCGAAAAAACAGCCGAATCAAGAATATTATGTCAGGCAGATGAATGAAATGTCATTTTCAAGATTTATCTGCCCGGAAAACAAGGAGGAAATATTCCATGAACTTCAACAAACATTTGAACCTTGAAGGCCGGCACGCTTTTTTAGGGGCGAGTAAATACCATTGGATTCATTATAGTGAAGATAAAATTGCAGAATCCTACCAAAAATTCCTTGCTGTGCAGAAAGGGACGATGCTCCATGAATTTGCGGCGCAGTGTATCCGCCTTGGGCAAAAACTGCCAAGGTCGCAAAAGACACTGAACCATTATGTAAACGATGCAATCGGATACAAGATGGCGCCGGAACAAATTTTATTATATTCGGAAAATTGTTTTGGGACGGTAGACGCGATCGCATTCCGAAACGGATTGCTTCGAATCCATGATTTAAAAACCGGAGCTGTCCCTGCCCATATGGAACAATTAGAAGTTTATGCCGCGCTGTTTTGTCTGGAATATCAAATCAAACCGTCGGAAATAGAAATGGAGTTGCGTCTGTACCAAGCCGATGATATTTTAATCAGCAACCCGACAGTGGAAGACATTGCGCCGATCATGGACAAAATCATTCGGTTTGACAAAATTATTCGAAACATCAAAGAACGGGAGGAACAGTTATGAATTTGATTGCAAAAGATATTCTGATGCATTATGGGATGCCAAGACGTTCCGGCCGTTATCCATGGGGTTCGGGCGATAACCCGTACCAGCACAGCGGCGATTTTTTAAGCCGGATAGAGGAATTAAAAAAGCAGGGGCTCAAAGAAACAGAAATTGCAAAAGAAATGGGGCTTACCACGACGCAGTTAAGGGCTCAAAAAAGCCTTGCAAAAGCGGAGCGGCGCACCCTTCAGGTAGCGACTGCAAAAGGGCTTCGTGAAAAAGGGTACAGCCTAAACGAGATTGCAGAAAAGATGGGGTTTACAAATGATTCTTCTGTCCGTTCACTTCTAAATGAGCAATCAGAAAGCCGTATGAACCAAGCAAAAGTTACGGCAGATTTTTTAAAGCAAATCATAGATGAGAAAGGCATGGTTGACGTTGGAACTGGCGTAGAGCGGGAACTTGGCATATCCAAAGAAAAACTAAAGCAGGCGCTTGACATATTAGAGATGGAGGGATACCCCGTTTATGGCGGCGGCGTCCCACAGGTGACAAATCCGGGCAAACAGACCAACATTAAAGTTGTCTGTCCGAAAGGGACGGAACATAAGGATATTTATCAATATGAAAACATTCATTCTGTCAGAGATTACGAGAAAATCCTTACCGAAGATGGGCAAAAAGTAAGGCCGGCGTTCCAATACCCGGAAAGTATGGATTCCAAACGGCTGAAAATCAACTATGCAGAAGATGGCGGAATTGAAAAAGACGGCGTGATTGAAATCAGGAGAGGGGTAGACGATCTGTCTCTTGGCAATTCCCACTATGCGCAAGTCCGTATTCTGGTAGACAATACCCATTATATGAAAGGCATGGCAGTCTATTCCGACAATCTTCCAGATGGGGTCGACGTCTTATTCAATACGAATAAAAAGAAAGGCGCTCCATTAGAAAAGGTTTTAAAGCCAATCAAAGACGACCCTGATAATCCATTCGGTTCCTTAATCAAAGAACATGGAGGGCAAAGTTACTATCTGGGTAAAGATGGAAAAGAACATCTTTCTTTGATTAATAAACGTTCAGAAGAAGGAGACTGGGGCGAATGGAGTAAACATCTCCCTTCCCAGTTTCTTTCGAAACAAAGTATGACACTGATTAAAAAACAGCTTGGGCTTGCCGCTGCGGATAAAACTGCGGAATATGACGAAATTTGTTCGCTTACAAACCCGACTGTAAAGAAAGCCCTGCTGAAATCCTTTGCAGATGACTGCGATTCAGCGGCAGTGCATCTTCAGGCCGCGGCATTGCCGAGGCAAAAGTATCAGGTAATCCTGCCTTTAACGACATTAAAGAACAACGAAATCTATGCCCCAAATTACAAGAATGGGGAGCAGGTTGCATTGGTAAGGTTTCCGCATGGCGGAACTTTTGAGATACCGATCCTGACCGTGAACAATAAACAGGCAGAAGGAAAACGCGTGATAGGAAACGCTTCCAAAGACGCGGTCGGGATCAACAGCAAAGTTGCGGAACGCCTTTCAGGCGCCGATTTTGACGGAGACACCGTTATGGTAATCCCTACCGGGCCAAAAGTAAAAATTACCTCCACCCCTCCATTGAAAGGATTAGAAGGCTTTGACCCGAAAGCCTCTTATGGGCCGGAGAGTACAGACCGACCCTATCAGAAGATGAATAATACCCAGACAGAAATGGGCAAAATCTCAAACCTGATTACTGATATGACTTTAAAAGGGGCGACTCAGGACGAATTAGCCCGCGCCGTCCGTCACAGCATGGTTGTCATCGACGCAGAAAAGCATAACTTAGATTACAAAAGAAGCGCAGAAGACAACGCCATAGATTCCCTAAAAAAGAAGTATCAGGGGCGAATGGCAGATGGACGCTATAAACAGGGCGCAGCAACCTTAATTTCCAGAGCGAAATCAGAAGTGTCTGTCACAAAACGGAAAGGAAGCCCGATTATCAATGAAGATGGCTCTTTAAGCTATAAAACAGTCGATGATCCTGTTTATGTGGATAAAAATGGAAAGACAAAACAGCGTACACAGCCAAGCACGCAAATGGCTGAAACCAAGAACGCTTATACGCTTTCTTCTGGAACGCCCCAAGAAGAAGCTTATGCAGACTATGCAAATAAGATGAAGTCGTTGGCAAATCAGGCTCGTAAAGAAATGATTCACACTGGAAAGATTCCTTATTCTTCTTCTGCAAAGCTTACCTACCAAAAAGAAGTGGATTCACTCAATGCAAAACTGAACACAGCCCTTAAGAACGCGCCAAGAGAAAGGCAGGCTCAAGTGATTGCAAATGCTGTAATTGCCGCAAAGAAACAGGACAATCCTGACATGGGCAAAGCGGAAATTAAGAAAGCCAGCCAACAGGCTTTGACTGCGGCGCGCAATCGAGTAGGCGCAGAACGCAAACCGATTGTTGTAACCGATCGAGAATGGGAAGCGATTCAATCAGGCGCAATTAGTGAAAGGCAGTTAGAACAAATCATTAATCATGTTGACATAGATAACTTAAGACAGAGAGCAACACCGCGCGCAACAACTTCTTTGAGCGCTGCCAAAATCAGCCGTATTTCATCTATGAGCGCATCTGGTTACAGTACGGCAGAAATAGCGGAAGCCCTTGGAATATCTACGTCAACTGTATCGAAATATTTATAGTAAAGGAGTGAGATGTTCATGCAGCAATGTATGTTGACTACATTTGACAATCCGTATAATCCATTCGAGCAGTTTGCTTCATGGTTTTTGTTTGATGTTGAGAAAGGCTACAATACTTGCGCCTATCTTGGCAGGATTGCAAGGACGTCCGACCAACTGACGGAAGAAGAAAACAACAAAGAAGTAGAACGCGCAATCGATGAGATTATTAGATACGATTTCAGAAACATTTACAAAAAATTAAAGAAAGACAATTCCATCATAGACAACAAGGCAAGTTAGAGGCTGTGGCAATTTTAAAAGAACAAACGAACAGCCGAACGAATCAAAAAATGAAAAGGCATAGGGGGTATCGCCAAATTAACACCCCCTGCCTTATCGCGCCGGTCTTAAAAAATTCCCCGGGGGGTGATATTCTGGGATTGGATTTCTTTTTTATAATGCTTCAAAGAGCCTGTAAAGCTATGGTACGATCTCCCGTTAATGTTTATTCTCCTTTCAAAGTTAAATCGGTGACGGCTTTACAGGCTCTTTAAAGTGTTATAGAAGTAACAGAAAACAAAGAAAAAAGTAGTTGAAATCTAAGCTGAAGGAGGAGTAAAGCATGGGAAAAACAAAGGCAAGCCAGCCCCAAAAGACTGTCCGTAAGATTCGTCCGGCGTTATCTCCGGAAGCAAGGGAGAATCAACTGGTATCTCTGGCAGTGGATTTGGCGGAAAAGCAGTTAATGGAAGGGACGGCTTCGTCTCAGGTGATTACGCATTACCTGAAACTAGGCTCTACAAAAGAAAAGCTGGAACGGGAAAAACTGGAAAAAGAAAATGAGCTGTTGAGAGCAAGGACTGAGGCATTGCAATCAGCGCAGAGAGTGGAAGAACTTTATACAAATGCGTTGAATGCCATGCGGACATACAGCGGGAAGGATAATTCAGATGATTAGAACCTTTACGGAATTGTCGAACTTACAGACATTCGAAGATCGGTTCCGATATTTGCAACTGAATGGAACTGTCGGAAAAGAAACGTTCGGATTTGACCGGTTTATCAATCAAGAGTTTTACAGGTCGACGGAATGGAAAGCGGTACGGGATTTGGTAATACTGCGGGACAATGGGTGTGATTTAGGGGCAGAAGGGCGCGAGATTTATGGAAAGATCTATATTCATCATATGAATCCGGTCAATCCGAAAGATATTCAGACAAAAAGTGAGTTTCTGCTGAACCCGGAATATTTAATTACAACAACACATGCGACGCATAATGCGATCCACTATGGAGATGAAACATTATTGATCAAAGCTCCGGTGAACCGCAGTAAGTATGATACATGTCCGTGGAAACAAATGTGAAAGGAGAATGCGGCTTGAAATATTTATTGGAAATGATATAATTTTAATGAGAATAACTCTAAATTTATAGAGAGAGGCGGTATATGTTATGTCAATACAAGAACAGGCTGTACAGATGATTAATGATTTATCAGATGAAAATGTGATTTTTTTAATTGATTTTATGAAAAGATTTATGTTGCCAAAAGAAGAAGATAAAAACTTTGATTTTAGACCGGATGTTATTGAGGCTATGGAAGAAGCAAGATTAATTAGCAGAAATCAAGAAACAAGAAAATATTCCAGTTTTGCAGAAGCTCTGGAGGATATGGATATATGAAATACCAATTAGCTTTTACCGGAAAGTTTAAGAAAAGCCTAAAAATGGCAAAGAAAAGGGGATTAAATATTCAACTTTTAGATTCTGTGGTAAGTAAATTATTACAGGGCAACTTATTGGAAGAAAAATATAGAGATCATGTTTTAAAAGGGAAGTACAGTGGATTTAGAGAATGCCATATCCAACCCGACTGGCTGTTGATTTATCTAATCGAAGATGACGTGCTAACTTTGACATTGGTGGATACCGGAACACATGCCGATTTATTTCAAATGTGATGAAAAGGAAAAGAATCCTGTACAGGGGTTCTTTTTTTTATTGTAAAGGAGAAATTTTATGGAAAGTATATTAACGTCGATTAAGAAAATGCTTGGTATCACGGAAGAATACGAACACTTTGATGCCGATTTAATTATGCACATTAATTCGGTATTTATGATATTGACACAGCTTGGCGTAGGTTCAGCAGATGGATTTTTCATCAAAGGGAAAGAAGAAGCGTGGACGGATTTTTTGCCAGAGGGAACACAGTTGGAGTTAGTCAAATCTTATATGTATTTAAAAGTAAAACTGCTTTTTGATCCACCATTGGGTTCTGCGGTTATTGATGTTATAAACCGTCAGATAAGCGAATTTGAGTGGCGTCTAAACGTTGCGGTAGATCCTGTAAATAATAACAGATCCGTATAATTTACATCTCCTTTTATGGAAAGGAGGTCTGTGGTATGATGAAACGTATAAAAGACCGTTTTTGGTATGGCTGTAGTTGCGCTTATTTTTTTGAAAGAGGTTATGTATCTCAGATTCATGTCCGCACGTCTGAGTCAATTACCACCACCAACTGCACTTGAGAACGCGGAGTTTTTTTTGAGGGAGCGGCTCAAGTTTTAGAAGGCGGTGATTGTATGCTTTGGCGGCTTGTAGAAGAATTTATTACCTTGATTTACGGTAGCACTGAACGTTTTTACCAAGAAATGAGATGATTTAAGTCATTAAATGAAGAACCTTAAAAAGAGAAAGAAAGAGTCTTTTAAACAGAGACTCTTTTTTAATTCAAAAAAACAAGCCAATGCTGTTGGAGGCGGCACTGACTTGTTTGTGTGAAAGGAGAAGGGGAAGTTCTTTATGGAGTACATGTGCTCGTTTTGCTTTGGTAATACGTTCTTAAGTTTTTAAAATTGATAATATCTTCGGCTATAATATCAATAATGAGGATCATTAGATTAAAGCATACTGAACGTATCTTTCGTAGAATTTTATTGAACATATGAGTGCCTCCTTTCTTATATTTATCTGTTAGCGCTCAACTGACATGAGTGCTGATTACAGTATAAGTGCTGTGGAAAGGATTGTCAATAACAATTTTGAGTCAGAAACACTGATAAGAGCTTCTTAAACAGAGGCTCTTTTATTTTGTTATATAAAAAACAAGCCGACGTTGCTGGTAACAACACTGGCTTGTTGAGTTGAAAGGAGAAAACGGGGGATTGTATGGATTACACGAATGTAAAGTTATTCATATATTTTTTAATATTAAACATAAACGAAAGACTTCCATCTGTGGTATTAATTTCGATGATTTCTTTGGCGATAAGATTTAATAATCGTTTAATTAGAGCCACAAACTTTTTCATAGCAATCCCTCCTTTCTTATCAGCAGTTTAACACAGTGAGTGCTAATTGTCAAGAGTCTCTTAAACAGAGACTCTTTTGTGTTAAAATCTAAAGCAAAAAAATTCTCAGCCAGAAAGAGGAAAAATACCCCTGACAGTAGAGGAGTCAGGGGGGATTAGGTTAGAAAGATTTAGCGGTTTCCGGTTCAGCAAATAATTTCTTAGTTTTAAAACCGTGGTTTGCTTAATGGTAGATCGACCATGTGCCTTGGCAAACCGCCAAGCTTCGGCTGGATGTAAATCGGTGTATGTATCAGCCTGCCTGAGCGTCATGTCAGCTATTTTTTGATTTGACAGTCTTGCCATAAAACCACCCCTCTTTCTGGTTGAGAATTTTTTTGGATTAATTCTATATTAGGGCTATATGATGATTGCTGTTAATTGTCGATTATTTATTTGCAATTTTGTTAATATAAAAATATTTGAATAAAGCAGAAAGGGCTAGAAAAATGATATATGAAATGATACAATACATAAAAAGGCTTTTTGGGAGAAATTCAATGAAATTAAATAAAGACAAATTAATAAATAGCATTAATCAAAAATGGTTGACAAAGAATTGCCCTATGTGTGGGAAAAATAATTGGAATATAGATGATGACATGATGACAATGATAAGTGTTGGAAAAGATCATTCAATACAAATTGGAAATAAAATTATACCAGTAGTTACAATAACTTGTAAGGAATGTGGTAATACAATTTTTGTAAATCCTCTAGCGATTAATTGTATGGAAGATTAAGGAGGAGTATTTATGTCAATAATAAGATACTCTGAATTTTTAGACAATAATCATGTTTTAAATGGATCACAAAAAATAAATAATAGTGAAGGAAATATTTCGTTATCTGCAAGATATCATACTAGCACAATCGACCAGAATAATAAAATAGTGAGTAATGCAATAAAAATGATATGGGTTGGTATTTTTTTATTGATAATAGGATTGGTTATATCAGTTATCACAAAACAAGATTTACTTCCTTTAATTCCGGGTGCATTTGTAGACCTTTTTTCTGGAACAATGATCTATCTGGTAAACAAATCCTCAGAAAATAAACAAAATTATTTTAAAAATTTAACTTTAGTAGAACACGAAGAACGTATTATAGAATTAATAGATAAATCAGATAATCTAAAGTTTAAAGAAGATATGATAACAAAGATTGTAGAGAAGCACTGTAAGAATTAAGAGATGGTAATCATCTCTTTTTTTGTGTATTATTTATAAAAGACAAATTCAAAAAATGTAACAGGAGGTGAAAATTCAAAATGAAAAATTATTTAAACCATCACGGCGTCCTTGGCATGAAATGGGGCATCCGTCGGTATCAGCCATATCCCAAAGGACATTCAGGTGGAAAAGAGGTTGGAGAAGCGGCTAAAAAAAAGAAGGTGAGTTCTATGAGCGATGAAGAACTTGCTTCTAAAGTAAAAAGAATGAATCTGGAGGAGCAATACAATAAATTGTCAAAAGGCGATCCGGCAACTGCAAAGATAGAAAAAACGAAGAAAGCAGTGGATGCTGCTTCAGGACTTATTAATCAGGCAAAGAATATACATCGGGGTAAAATCAGTGATTCAAGTAAAAAAGAAACTCTGGATTTGAGTAAAATGACGGACAAGGAGCTTCGGGAACAGATTGAACGGTATAATTTGGAAAAACGGTACAATGATATTTTTGCAAAAGAGTCGGAAACGGTTTCTAAAGGGCAGAATTATGTATCCAATATTCTGGAGGTTGCCGGTGATATTGCTGGCATTGGAAGCTCTGCGATTGCGATTGCTTTGGCTATTAAACAGTTGAAAAAATAAGGAGGGGTTGTTTCATGTTATCAAATACGGCTGTGCCAAAGTATTATGGCATGTTTCGGGACGCCGTGATCCGGGGCGATATTCCGGTTTGCAGGGAAATTGATTTGGAGATGAACCGTATTGACAGATTGATTGCAAATCCGGAGTATTGGTATGATGACAAAGCAGTGGAAGGCTGGATTGCTTACTGTGAAGAAGAACTTACTTTGACAGATGGATCTGATTTGGTTTTGCTTGACAGTTTTAAACTCTGGGGTGAACAGGTTTTTGGATGGTATTATTTTGTAGAACGAAGTGTTTATGAGCCGTATCCGGACGGACATGGAGGGCATTTTGTGAATAAAGTAATCCGAAAACGTTTGATTAATAAGCAATATCTGATTGTCGGGCGTGGAGCGGCGAAGTCTTTATATGATTCCTGTATTCAGTCGTATTTTGAGAATGTTGATACGACTACCACACATCAGATTACAACCGGTCCTACAATGAAACAGGCGGAAGAAGTGATTACGCCGATTAAAACCGCGATTACCCGTGCGAGAGGGCCTTTGTTTCAATTTTTGACGGAAGGTTCTTTACAAAATACGACGGGTTCAAAAGCGGATCGTACAAAGCTTGCTTCAACCAAAAAAGGAATTGAAAATTTTCTTACAGGTTCTTTAATTGAGGTGCGTCCGATGCGGATTGATAAATTGCAAGGGCTTCGTTGTAAAATTGCGACTGTGGACGAATGGCTTTCGGGTGACGTCAGGGAAGACGTTGTTGGGGCGATTGAACAGGGAGCTTCTAAAGTGGACGACTATTTGATTATTGCGACAAGTTCGGAAGGGACAGTCCGAAATGGAAGCGGCGATACAATCAAAATGGAGTTGATGAAGATTCTAAAAGGGGAGTATCCGGCGCATAATGTTTCTATTTGGTGGTATAAGCTGGATTCGATTGATGAAGTTTCACGTCCGGAAATGTGGCTGAAGGCGAACCCGAATATTGGAAAGACAGTTACTTATGAAACATACCAGAAAGATGTGGAGCGGGCGGAAAATGCCCCGGCTGTGCGGAATGATATTTTGGCGAAGCGGTTTGGGATTCCGATGGAAGGTTACACCTATTTCTTTACATATGAAGAAACGCTTCCACACCGTAAAAGGGATTATTGGCAAATGCCATGCGCTCTTGGCGCGGATCTGTCACAGGGCGATGACTTTTGCGCGTTTACGTTTTTGTTCCCATTATCAAATGAGGCGTTCGGGGTGAAGACCAGAAACTATATTACGTCTCTGACTTTGATGCGGCTTCCGGCTGCGATGCGGGTGAAGTATGAACAGTTTATGGCGGAAGGGAGTCTGGTGGTTTTAGAAGGAACGGTATTAGACATGACGCAGGTGTATGAGGATCTGGAACGGCATATTATTAAGCGGGAGTATGACGTCCGGTGTTTTGGATATGATCCATACAATGCGAAAGAATTTGTAGCAAGATGGGAAGCTGAGAATGGCCCGTTTGGGATTGAGAAAGTGATTCAGGGAGCAAAGACGGAATCAGTGCCGCTTGGCGAATTGAAGAAACTTTCGGAGGAGCGTATGCTCTTGTTTGATGAGGAATTAATGACGTTTGCCATGGGAAATTGCATTACGTTAGAAGATACGAATGGGAACCGGAAATTGCTGAAAAAGAGGTATGAACAAAAGATTGACGCTGTGGCGGCGATGATGGACGCTTATGTAGCGTATAAGCTAAACAGGGAAGCGTTTGAGTGACTTTATTCTTTATCCGTATTATAGTTTTATCAAAAGACAGAGCCAAAAACAAAGGCTCTTTCTTTTTATTTTATACAAGGAGGTAAAAATTCAAAATGGAGTTTTCTTTTCATTCTAGGTTAAAACATGCTTGGAATGCTTTTTTCAATAAAGACCCTACAGGGTTTTATAAGAATGTAGGTATGGGATATTCATACCGACCTGACCGGATACGTTTCTCAAGAGGGAATGAACGATCCATTGTAACGTCTGTTTATAACAGAATTGCGTTAGACTCCGCCGCAGTGGATTTATTTCATGTGCGTTTAGATGAAAACAACCGTTTTCTTTCTACAATCGATTCGGGGCTTCATAACTGTCTTACGGTATCCGCAAACATGGATCAGACAGGGCGGGCGTTTTTACAAGATGTAGTTATGTCGATGTTAGACGAGGGATGCGTTGCCATTGTTCCGGTTGACACGACAGATAATCCGGAAGAAACTGGAGCTTATGATATTGAGACTATGCGGACTGGAAAGATTTTAGAGTGGTATCCACAACATGTCAAGGTTTTAGTTTATAATGAGCGGACTGGAAAAAAGGAAGATGTTCTTGCAGAAAAGAGCATGGTAGCGATTGTTGAAAATCCGCTTTATGCAGTAATGAATGAACCAAATTCGACAATGCAGCGTTTGATTCGGAAATTGAATCTGTTAGATGCGATAGATGAACAAAATGGTTCCGGTAAATTAGATTTAATTATTCAGCTTCCTTATGTAATTAAGACAGAAGCCAGACGGGCGCAGGCGGAAAACCGTCGGAAAGATATTGAAAGTCAATTAGCAGGTTCTAAGTATGGGATTGCTTATACTGATGGCACAGAACATATTACACAGTTGAACCGTCCGGTAGAAAACAATCTGATGTCCCAGATTGAATATTTGACGAGTATGCTTTACGGCCAGTTAGGTATCACTCAGGGAATTTTAGATGGGACTGCGGATGAAAAAACGATGTTAAATTATTATAACCGTACGATTGAGCCTATTTTGTCGGCGATAGCCGATGAGATGAAGCGGAAGTTTTTGACAAAGACCGCCCGTTCCCAGTTTCAGTCTATTGAGTTCTTCCGTGACCCGTTCCGACTAGTTCCTGTGGCCGACATTTCGGAAATTGCGGACAAGTTTACACGGAATGAGATTATGACTTCTAATGAGATTCGTCAGGTAATCGGAATGAAGCCTTCAGATGATCCGAAAGCTGATGAGCTGCGAAACAAGAATCTGAGTGAATCTGCTGGTACAGTTCCAAAGTCAGAGGAGGAAACTCCGGATGATGAAGTGGTAGAACATCTGGCGCATCATGGTGTAAAAGGGCAGAAATGGGGCGTCCAAAATGGACCTCCGTATCCGATAGACAGAGACGGCGGAAAAGGGGTTGCAAAATCTGATGAGGGTGGTAAAATAGGAACAGGTCAGAAAAAGAAGAAAGAATCTGATCTTGCCAAGCAAAGTGTGACTTCTATAAAAAGGGGTATGCGGAGTCTGCAAAAGGAAATAGAATTGCATAAATCAAAAATTTCTAATCCGTCGAAACATATTCTAGAATGGGACACTTATTCTGAGCGAAAAAAAAACGGATTAATTAAACATTGGAATAAAGAAATTGTAAATCTTCGTAAATCTATTGAGAATCGGATTGTTGAGTTAAAAGAAAGGGGCGAATATGATGACTGATGAACTTTTTAATCATATTATAGCGCGATTAATTAGTAATGCAAATGATGCCGTTGTCAATGCAAAAAAAGACCCTAATAGTGAATTTGAAGAGGGAGTACAACTTGCATATTATACAGTGCTTGATACAATAAGAAATGATTTGATTATAGCGGAGTATGATCTTAAGAAGTGTGGTCTTGAAGAAGATCCTATTAATAAATACGCATAATATGATTTTTGTGAGTAACGGAGGAAAGAAAGAGGTGAATATGACGATGGATAATGAACTATTTAATCATATTGTAGCACGGTTAATTAGTAATGCCGATGACGCTACCGCGAACGCAAAAGCTAATCCGGACAGTAAATTTGAAGAAGGAGTACAACATGCGTATTATACTGCGCTTGACACAATCAGAAATGATCTTATCATAGCGGGGTATGATTTAAAAGAATGCGGCCTTGAAGATGATCCTATACACATGTTATATTCGGGGAGGTGAATTTTACAATGGAAACTAATTTACAACATCATGGCATACTGGGAATGAAGTGGGGCGTCCGTCGGTATCAGCCGTATCCGAAAGGGCATTCGGGAGGCAGGGAAATTGGAGAAGCGGCAAGAAGCCGGAACGTAAAGAAAGAACAAAAAAAGTATGACAAACAAGTGAAAAAGAACTGGGCGAAAGCCTATAACAAAACGGCCGATTATGCAAACCGTGTGCTGATACCTCAGATTAATGAAAAGTATACACGGAAATACGGCGCGAATTGGTTTAGCGAAGCTTCTAAGAATAACGCGGAAAACTATCAGCGTTATATGAAAGAGTATGAGGATTTGTTTAATCAAACTTACAATGAAATGTTAGAAAGCATGATTGGCAAACGTCCGCAATAAGCGGTCTTTATTCGTGAGCAATGGAGGAAAAAGAAAAACCCGATACTACTGTGAATAGCATCAGGCTAATTTTTTATGATTCATGGCAATTTTCAGCCAAATATTCAGCAACCGCTTTTACAATTATAGCTGCTCCATCAATAGGAAAACACATGGTCATTCCTCCTTTTTCTATACAGCGTGCTATACTTTGTTTCTATATATAGTATACTGTATTTTTTGTTTTAATATATATAGTATAGCGCACTTTAAAAAATCAATCAGATTATAAAAATTTAATAAATGGAACAATTCAGATTTACCCATAGATCTTAAATGATCTGTGGGATTTTTTTTGTTTGGAGGTAAAAATTCAAAATGAAGAAATTTGATTTTAGTGGCTGGGCTACCCGCAATAACTTAAAGTGTTCCGATGGGCGCACAATCTTAAAAGACGCATTTAAGGAAAATGACGGGCAGACGGTTCCACTGGTATGGAACCATAGGCACAATGAGCCGTATAATGTGCTTGGGCACGCGCTGCTTGAAAACAGAGATGACGGCGTTTATGCGTATTGTACATTGAATGATACGGAATCCGGCAAAAATGCAAAGTTGCTGGTAGAGCATGGCGATGTTTCGGCATTGTCTATTTATGCGAATCAGTTGAAACAGCAAGGGGCAAATGTGCTTCATGGCGCGATCCGGGAAGTTAGTCTTGTATTAGCCGGAGCGAATCCCGGGGCATTTATTGATTCCGTGCTTGCCCATGGGGAGGAGTCAGAAGAAGAAGGCATTATTTATACTGGGGAACCGCTTAGTTTATCCCATTCCGACGAGAAGAAGGAGGAAAAAATGGATTCAAAAGGCAGCGAAGAACCAGAAACAAAGAAGGAGGAAAAGAAAACGGAAGAAGGCGAAACGGTAAAAGAGATATTTGATAACCTGAGCGAAAAACAGAAAACGGTTGTTTATGCGTTGGTCGGGGAAGCCATGGGAAAGGATGGCGAATCTGACGGCGGCAAAAAGAATGAAGGAGGAGACGACACAATGAAACATAATGTATTTGAAAATGAGGGACAGGCAAAAGACAGCATATTAAGCCATTCTGATCAGGAGACGATTGTCGGCATGGCGAAGTCCAGCCAGATTGGCACATTCCAGACTGCCCTTGAAATCTATGCCGCAGAGAATGATTTAAAGCATGATGCGGTAAGCAGCGGGTTTGTACAGACTGGAGAGGGAAATATTTATAACTTATTTCCAGAGTATAAAGAAGTAAGGCCGGGAGCGCCGGAACTAATCACAAGCGATCAGGGCTGGATTTCTGTAGTAATGAGCAAAGTCCATAAAAGCCCGATTTCCAGAATCCGTACCAGTCAGGTGGATATTCGGAATATTGATTCATTAAGGGCGAGAGGGTATGTGAAAGGCAAGCAGAAATCCCAGACTGGCAATTTTAAGCTTGTAAGACGAACGACTGACCCGCAGACGGTGTATGTCAAAAACGCTTTACATCGGGATGACATAATTGACATAACGGATTTCGATTATGTGCAGTATCTGTATAACATTGATAAGATGATGTTAAATGAAGAACTGGCGACGGCGATTATGCTGGGCGACGGCAGGGAAGACGGAGATGAAGCGAAGATTTCAAGCGACCATATCCGCCCGATTTGGACGGACGACGATTTGTATACGCTCCATGTAGATTTGGACGTTGCAGCCGCAAGGAAGGAACTTCAGGGTACAAACACGGGGGCGAATTTTGGAGAGAATTATGTGCTGGCGGAAGCAATGATTAATACGGTTTTGTATGCGAGGGAGCGGTATAAAGGGACGGGAACTCCGGATTTATTCCTGACGCCGCATATGCTCAATGTGATGCTTTTGGCGCGTGACTTAAATGGCAGGCGGATTTATTCTTCGAAGGCGGAACTTGCTTCTGCATTGAATGTGGGGAACATTTACACAGCAGAACAGTTTGAAGGAAAGACGAGAAAGACTTCTGACAACAAAACGAAGAAGCTGCTTGCAATTATTACAAATCTGGCTGATTATTCACTTGGCGCGACAAAAGGCGGCGAGGTCACTCATTTTACACAGTTTGACATTGATTTTAATCAGGAGAAATCACTGCTTGAAACCAGATGTTCCGGCGCGCTTACCAGAGTGTACTCAGCGATTGCTTTAGAAGAAACTGTAAGCGGCTCTGGCAGTGAGGAAGTAGGTTAATCTGCCGATGAAATTCAAAATGGAGGGATTGGCATGGCAAAATTTTTCGGCAGAATCGGTTATGTGGAAACGGTTGAGACGAAACCGGGCGTATGGAAACCACAGATTGTGGAGCGGGAGTATTTTGGCGATTTGACAAGGAATGTCCGCCGGTATGAATCTTCTGGCCAGTTGAATGAGAATCTGAATATTGCAAATGAGATTAGCATTGTCGCTGATCCGTATGCCTATGAGAATTTTCATGCTATGCGTTATGTGATATTTATGGGCGCTAAATGGAAAATTTCGAATGTGGAAGTTTGCCGCCCTCGGTTACTGCTGACGATTGGAGGTGTATACAATGGCTAGGCAAAGAGAAGAACTGCAACTGCTTTTAGAGGAGATTCTTGGAAGCCGCAATGTATATTTTCAGCCACCGGAGTCAGTAAAACTTAAGTATCCGTGCATTCTTTATGAACGGAGCGATATTCATACAAATGCGGCGGACAATCAGCCGTATGTAAAATTAAACCGGTATACGGTGACGGCCATTGAGGAAGATCCGGATTCTGATCTGGCGGAGAGGCTGTTAGGTTTGAAGTATTGCGGGTTTGACCGTCACTTTACATCGGATCAACTAAACCACGATGTATTCACTTTATATTTTTAGGAGGTAGAAGAATTATGAGTAAACTTGTATGGGATAAAACTGGGGAACGTTTTTATGAAACAGGTGTGGACCGCGGCGTTTTGTATCCGATGGGAACGGACAGGACGTATCCGAAAGGCGTTGCATGGAACGGTTTAACGGCTGTGACGGAAAGCCCGTCCGGCGCGGAAGCAAATGCGATTTATGCGGATAATATCAAATATTTAAGTCTGATGTCGAATGAGGAATTTGGGGCGACGATTGAAGCGTATACTTATCCAGATGAATTTGCGGTTTGCGACGGCTCTGCGGAAATTGCAACGGGCGTTATGGTAGGGCAGCAGGCAAGGTCTTCGTTTGGGCTTTGTTACCGCACTATTGAGGGAAATGATACGGATAATGAGAATTATGGCTATAAGCTGCATATGATTTATGGGGCGAAAGCGTCCCCTTCCGAAAAAGGATACCAGAGCGTCAATGACAGCCCGGAAGCGATTTCTTTTAGCTGGGAGGTTACGACTACCCCTGTGGAAATTACTGCGATTGATCCAAAAACGGGAAGGGCGTTTAAGCCGACGGCTTCCCTGACGGTGGATTCTACAAAAGTGGACGCGGAAAAATTAAAAGAGTTTGAGGATATTTTATATGGAACTGATGGAACGGACGAAGCAGGCAGTAAAGATGCAAGGCTTCCGTTGCCGGATGAAATTATTGCATTTTTCAAAGAGGAAGGCTAATTGTTTCAATCATAATAGAAAAGGAGAATACATATGTTAAAGAAAACGATTTCTTATGAGGATTTTGATGGGAACCAGAGGACGGAAGATCATTATTTCAACTTGACGGAAGCGGAGATTACGGAGATGGAGCTTTCGATGAATGGGGGATTAAGCCAGCTATTGACGAAGATTTTGCAGGAAAACGACCAGAAGCAGATTATAGAGTATTTTAAGAAGATTGTGCTTATGGCGTATGGCGAAAAGAGCCTTGACGGGCGAAAGTTTGTGAAGAATCAGAAAATCCGGGACGAGTTTGCTTCGACTGCCGCATACTCTGAAATCTTTATGGAGCTGGCGACGGACGCAGACGCCGCTTCGGCATTTGTCAAAGGGGTAATGCCAAAGAATGCAGGAAGAATGCCCGCCGCACTAAAAGCGCCTGCGGATCGTTAGGAAACGGAAAGGAAGTGAGGGAATGTTTCAGCTTATGATACCGGGAAAGGAGCTTTGGGACGAAAAGAAGGAAGTATTTGTTCATACAAAGGACACTGCCCTTTGCTTAGAGCATTCCCTAGTTTCCCTTTCAAAATGGGAAGCAAAGTGGCATAAGCCGTTTCTTGGAAAAGGTGAAAAATCGCCGGAAGAAACGTTGGATTATGTCCGCTGTATGACGCTGACGCAGAATGTCAGCCCATTTGTGTATGATTGGATTGATGAAAACGCGATGAAGCGGGTTTCAGATTATATTGCAGACCCGATGACCGCTACATGGTTTTCGAAGGAAGACAAAAGCCCTCCGGGGCGTGAAGTGGTGACGGCGGAAGTCGTGTATTATTGGATGATTGCGTTAAATATTCCGTTTGAGTGCCAGAAATGGCATTTGAACAGGCTTTTAACCTTGATTCGCGTTTGCAATGCCAAAAGCGCTGCGCCAAAGAAACTTGGGAAAAAGCAGCTTGCGAAAAGGAATGCGGCTTTAAATGCCGCCCGGAGGAAAAATTTAGGTTCAAGGGGGTAAGGTATGCAAATCAACAAATTAATTAGTAAGTATAATTTTAACAAAGGGACTGCCAGCCGGATTCGGTATCTTGTGATTCATTACTGCGGCGCTACCGGAACGGCAAAAGGGAACGCGGAGTATTTTGCGGAGAAAGACAGAGGGGCTTCCGCCCATTATTTTGTCGGGTATGACGGAGAGATTTGGCAAAGCGTAGAAGACGCCAACATCGCTTGGCATTGCGGGGCGAAAGAGTACCGCCATAAGGAATGCCGGAATGCAAATTCAATCGGAATTGAGCTTTGCACAAAGACGACAGGCTCTGCGTCGCTTGCAGATGAAAACTGGTATTTTGAGGATGCGACGGTTGCGTCTGCGGTGGAACTGACAAAGGAATTGATGGCGAAATACAATATTCCGGCTGACCGCGTGCTGCGTCACTATGATGTGACGGGTAAGAGCTGTCCAGCTCCCTATGTGTTTAATGCCGGGAAGCATAGCTGGGAACAATTTCAAGCGGCAATCCGTGGAAAGAAAGAGGATACGCCTGTAAAACAGCCGAAGCCGTCTGGGAAAGATTCTTTTCAAGTGAAAGTGGAAAGCGCGTATCTAAACATTCGCAAAGGCCCCGGAACGGATCATGCAAAAACTGGGCAGTATACGGGAGTTGGCGCGTTTACGATTGTAGAGACGCAGAGTGGGAAAGGGTCGGATACAGGCTGGGGAAAACTAAAGTCTGGAGCGGGCTGGATTTCTTTAGATTATGCAAAGAGGTTATAACAAATGATAAAAGGGATTACTTTTCGGCATAAAGGGGATTTTTCGAAAACAGAGAGGTTTTTCCATGCCTTATTGAAAAAAGAGTATCTGAATGTATTAGAGCGGTATGGCAAAGCGGGGGTTTCGGCTCTCGCTTCCGCTACGCCAAAAGACAGCGGGGTAACGGCGGCTTCATGGGATTATGTGATTTCCCATAACCGGATGCAGTCTTCGATTACATTTGTAAATTCAAATATTCAAAATGGAGTGAATATTGCGATTATTTTGCAGTATGGGCATGGCACAAGGAACGGCGGATATGTTGCCGGAAGGGATTACATTAATCCGGCGGTTCGTCCGGTGTTTGATAAGATTGCAGAGCGTGCGTGGAATGAAGTGAAGAATCTTTGAATAATAGACTTATAGAAACGCTATGTAATGAAAGAGAATACATGAAAAGATCAAACTAAGGAAGAGTCCTCCTTTCAATAACTCTTTCTTACTTTGACAAGGCGCTTATATTTTGGCCTTTTTTTAGGTTAGTCATCGAAATGAGCGTAACCTAACTGCTGAATTAGATTTTTATAGTTCTCTAATTCAGTTTTATCACGAAGATTTTCTTCGTTTTTATGCAAATCATCTTTGCACGGATGATTCACTTCATAGAATGTAGAGTATTCTATCATATTTATCGCCTCCTTTTCATGTATTTTCTTTCATTATATAGTGTTTTTGAAATATGTCAAGTACAAAATGTAGAAAAAGTCTCCTAGCAAGAGGCTTTTTTTATTGCTTATGGAATGGGGGTTAAAACGATGGGCATAGCGGTTGATGAACGCGTGGTTGAAATGCGGTTTGATAATCATCAGTTTGAACGAGGCGTGCAGTCTACGATGGGCGCGCTTGATAAGTTGAAACAGTCGTTGAAATTAGACGGCGCGTCAAAAGGGCTTGATAATGTGAATCAGGCGGCAAAGAACGTATCGCTTGATGGAATTGCTTCAGGAGTTGCGGCGTTGGAAAAAAGATTTTCTACGTTTGGGATTGTTGGAATGCGTGTGATTTCAAACCTTACGGATTCGATGATGCGGTTTGGAAGGAATACGGTTGGGTTTGTGACGGACAGCATTATCGGCGGCGGAAAGCGCAGGGCGATGAATATTGAAAATGCGCATTTCCAGTTACAAGGCCTTCTTAAAGATGAAGCAAAGGTGCAGGCTGTTATGGACGACGCGATGGATTCTGTGGACGGTACGGCTTACGCTTATGATGAAGCTGCAAAAGCCGCTTCCCAGTTTGCGGCGTCGGGCATGGAAGCCGGAGAAAAGATGCAGGCGTCTTTACGGGCAATCACCGGCGTTGCGGCTATGACGAATAGTGAATACGAGAGTATTTCCCAGATCTTTACTACGGTGTCCGGAAATGGAAGGCTTATGGGAGACCAGTTGCTCCAGCTTTCTTCCAGAGGGTTGAATGCCGCGGCAACTTTGGCTGACTATATGACGAAAGTTGGCAATGGGGCGAAGGTGACGGAAGGCGAAGTCAGGGAAATGGTTTCGAAAGGGGAAATTAGTTTCGATTTATTTGCCGCCGCTATGGACGATGCGTTTGGAGAACATGCAAAGAAAGCGAATGAGACTTTTACGGGAGCTATGTCAAATGTGAAGGCTTCCCTTTCCAGAATTGGCGCAGAATTTATGTCACCTTTAATTGTTCAAAATGGACCGTTGGTACAATTTTTTAACGCTCTGAGAGAACGAATTAATGATGTAAAAACGAATATCGGGCCATTAGCAGAATTGTTTACAAAGTCGGTATCAGGTATGGCGCAGTCCGCTGCAAAATATTTACAGGAAATGGATCTGGCAAAACCTTTTGAAGCGTTTTACAACATTATGGATATATTCAAAAATGCGTTAGGGGGGATTTCTTCTATACTCATGCCGATCCGTTTCGCATTTGAGGATATTTTCCCCCAATCGGCAGTCACTGCCCTTGCTGATTTTACTTCTAAGCTGAAAGAATTTACTTCTAATCTGAGACTTAGCCATGTTGACGCCGTGAATTTGAGAAATACGTTTCAAGGTTTGTTTGCAGTTCTTGATATTGCCGGAAGGATCATTGGCGGAGTTGTACAGGCGATCTTTCCAATGACAAAAGGCGTGGGAGGGCTTGGTTCGGCCGTTCTTATGGTAACGGGGCAGATTGGAACATGGCTTACGGCGTTAGACGATATAATTAAAAAAAGCGGCGTGTTTGGAAGCGCTGCGGAAAAAATTGGAAATGTGACAGGCGTTGTTTCTCAGGCAATCGGAAAACATGTCAAAGGAATTGTAAAAGCATTCTCGGATTTTTTAGGAATTGATTTTGCGGCGGCGGCAGAAGCTAGGCTGAATCCTTTTCAAAAGATATGCGAGGCTGTGAAACTTGCTCTGGATAAATTGGCGGCTGTATTTCGGGAAATTTCTCCTGTTTTAGCAAAGTTTGGGGAAATGATTGTGGATACGCTTGGTAAAATTGGCGGCGGACTGCAAAAAGCTGTTCATGGAGAAGGGTTTGATTCCTTGATTGACTTGATGAACGGCGGTTTGATGGCTGGGATAGGCACAGGGATTATGAATTTTATTGGACATATCCAAAAAACTGTAATTAAAGCGAACGGCATGTTTTCGAATGTAAATCTGATATTAGCAAATGTGAAGAATACACTTATTTCCTATCAGGCGGCTTTGAAAGCAGACGTGTTGATGAAAATTGCAAAAGCGGTCGCAGTGCTTGCAGGCTCGCTTTTTGTGTTAGCGTTGATTGATTCTGAAAAGCTTTCTGGAGCGCTTGCCGCTCTCAGTGTTTTAGTCGTTGAACTTTCGGCTGCAATGGCGGCGTTTGGCAAAACTCTCGGCGGAAAAGGCGTAATGCAATTAGCAAGCGCCGGAACAATGATGCTCGCATTCTCCACAGCAATCTTGATTTTGTCTGCGGCATTAAATGTAATCTCGAGTATTGATTCTGATAAATTAACCGGCGCGTTGATTGGCATTACCGTGTTGCTTGGAGAATTGCTGGCTTCCTCCATTATACTTTCAAAATGGGGAGGAAAAGTGAAAACAAGCGCAGCCGGCATGATTTTATTTGCATCTGCAATTTATATTTTGACAAAAGCAGTGAAACAGCTTGCGCAGCTAGATGTCAAACAGCTAACAAAAGGGCTTATTGGAGTCGGCGTTTTATTAGCGGAGCTTTCTGCATTTATGTTCGCGGCAAAGTTTGGCAATTTTAAAGTTTCAAGCGGCCTTGCAATGATTGAACTTGCCGCCGCGCTTTTGATATTGGAAAAAGTAGTTTCTGGTTTCGGACAGATGAATACGGAATCGATGGCGCGGGGACTTGCCGGTGTAGCAGGAGCGCTTTTGGCAGTTTCCGCCTCTATGCGCATTATGCCTAAAAACATGATTGCCCTTGGCCTTGGGTTAATTGAGGTTTCGGCTGCGCTTAAAATTATCGGTGAAGTCGTTCAGGAAACAGGGAAAATGGGTTGGGAAGAAATCGGAAAAGGACTGACTGTGCTTTCCGGTTCTATGGTTATTCTTGCCGTTGCGCTTCAGGCGATGAAAGGGACACTTGGAGCGGCTGCCGCTATGCTTGTGTTGTCAATCGCTTTGAATGTGTTTTTGCCTTGTTTAAAGGCGCTTGGCTCTATGAGCCTCGTTGAAATTGGAACAGCAATACTTGCGCTTGCTGCCGCTTTTACGGTGTTGGGCATTGCGGGGGCTGTTCTTGGACCTCTGATTCCGGCAATATTGGGATTATCCGGCGCTTTGGCTTTATTTGGAATAGGGGTTGCGGCATGTGGGGCAGGTGTTTTGGCCCTATCGATTGGGCTGGCTTCCCTAGCTGCTTCTGGAGTTGCCGGAATGATGGCTTTTGTGACTGGGTTAGAGATTCTGTTTGTCGGCATATTGGAAATTATCGCTAAGAGCGTGGAGTCTATTGCGAATGCGGTGAAAGCAGTTGTTCTTGCGATTGTCAGCGTTGTTGTGGAATGCGCGCCTGCGATTGTGGAAGGTGTGTTAGCGCTTGTAGAAGAAGTTTTCAAAGCATTATCCGTACATGCTCCGGCGATAGTAAATTATTTGATGGATTTCTTAATTGGAGTTATGAACGCTTTGGCGGAAAGGCTTCCAGAACTGGTTCAGGCGGCTATAAATTTAATTCGTACATTTTTTCATAGTGTCATTGAAGTTTTAAAGGGCATGGATACTTCTTCTTTGGTGGAAATGGTTGAAGGCATCGGTTTTTTGACTGCGATTATGTATGCTTTGGCAGGGGTTGCAAAGCTGACTCCCTTAGCTATGAAAGGCGTTCTTGGGCTTGGAGTTGTGATTGCTGAGTTAGCGGCAGTATTGGCGGCGTTGGGAGGATTAGCGCAAATTCCATATTTGGAATGGCTGATTAGTGAAGGGGGAGATTTATTAAAAGAGATTGGGACTGCAATAGGGAAATTTATTGGCGGCATTGTCGGTGGATTGATGAGCGGAGTGTCGTCCGCCCTTCCCCAGATTGGATCGGATTTATCTCAATTTATGGAGAATGCAGCTCCGTTTTTTATGGGTATGGGCATGATTACGGCGGATACTCTGGCAAAGGCGGGCTTTTTATCTGGAATTTTATTGATATTTGGGGCGGCGGATCTCATTGCCGGGATTACAAGTTTTTTAACGGGAGGAAGCAGCCTGCCACAAATCGGGACGAATTTATCTGATTTTCTTTTAAATGCGACTCCATTCTTTTCTGGGTTGGCGTTAGTGAACGAAGGCGCAGTGAAAGCGGCTAAAAACCTAGCTGAAATGATAATGTTATTTACTGTGTCGGATTTCATTCAAGGAATTACATCGTGGCTGACGGGAGGTTCTTCTCTTGCGGATTTTGGAACAGAATTGGTGGCGTTTGGGCCAAGTATTGCAGAGTTTGCGGAAACGGTAAAGGACGTGAAGCCGAAAGCGGTAAAGGGCGCGGCATCAGCGGCTAAAATTATGGCGGAAGTTGCGGACAACCTTCCGGGACAGGACGGTTTGCTGCAAAAGATATTTGGAGATAAGAGCCTTGCGGATTTTGGCTCTGAGCTTTTGTTGTTCGGACCGTCGATTGCCTTATTTGCGGAAACGGTAAAGGATGTGAAGCCGAAAGCGGTCAAAGGCGCAGCGGCAGCGGCGTCGATTATGAGCGAAATGGCTTCCGAATTGCCAGAAACAGGTGGATTAAAAGCGGTTATTTTTGGGGATTGCACCTTGTCTGATTTCGGGGCGGAGTTAGTGGCCTTTGCCCCTCAAATTAAAAAGTATGCGGATGAGGTTGCTGATGTGAAACCTGAAGCAGTAACGGCAACTGCGAATGCGGCGAAGGTATTAAGTGAACTGACGGATTCGCTGCCGAAAACAGGAGGCATAAGCGAGTTTTTTACCGGAAAAAAAAGCCTGTCAAATTTTGGAGAGAACTTAAAAGCGTTTGGCGAAGGCATGTCAGAGTATTCAAAAGCGGTGAAAGAGGTAGACTCTGGAAAAATTACGGCATCAGCGAATGCAGCGAAGGCATTATTAGAAATTGTAAATTCTCTGCCAGAGACAGGAGGCATAAGCGAGTTTTTTACCGGAAAAAAAAGCCTGTCAAATTTTGGAGAGAACTTAAAAGCGTTTGGCGAAGGTATGTCAGAGTATTCAAAAGCAGTAAAAGAAGTAGACTCTGGAAAAATCACGGCATCAGCGAATGCGGCGCAAACAATCGCGGAACTTGTAAAAATGTTACCGGAGACAGGGGGTATCAGTGAGTTCTTTACAGGAGAGCAAAGCCTATCGAATTTCAGTGGGAACCTAAAAGCGTTTGGCGAGGGCATGTCGCAGTATTCAAAAGCGGTGAAAGAAGTAGACTCTGGAAAAATCACGGCATCAGCGAATGCGGCGCAGTCAATCGCGGAACTCATTAATATGTTGCCAGAGACAGATAGTGTAAAAGGATTTTTTACTGGGGAAAAAAGCCTATCGAATTTCAGCGAAAACCTAAAAGCGTTTGGCAAGGGCATGTCGGAGTATTCGAAAGCGGTGAAAGAAGTAGACTCTGGAAAAATCACGGCATCAGCGAATGCGGCGCAAACAATCGCAGAACTTGTAGATATGTTACCGGAGACAGATAGTGTAAAAGGATTTTTTACTGGGGAAAAAAGCCTATCGAATTTTAGCGAAAACCTAAAAGCGTTTGGCGAAGGCATGTCGGAGTATTCAAAAGCGGTTGAAGATGTAAATTCTGGAAAAATCGTGATGTCAACGAATGCAGCGCAAACAATCGCAGAACTTGTGGTTAGTTCATCAAACATAGAAAAATTTAATCTTGCTGAATTTGGAAAGGATTTAGCAGCTTTCGGTCAGTCATTTGTAAAATATTATAAAGATACATCGGATATTGATCCGCAAAAATTAAGCGGCATTACATCGGAGATAAAGAAATTGGCAAAGATGGCGTCGTCAGGCATAACAAAAGGTTTTTCAGATGGAATGAAAACGAAGCAATCAGCAGTTTCAGATATATTTTCTTCTATATTAGAGAAAGCGTTGTCGGTTATTAAAAAGAAACGCAGTAATTTCGGCGTGGAAGGAAGCGCAGTTATAAATAAATTTGTTTCAGCAGTTAAAAAAGGTGGAAATGATGTAAAAACAGCGTTATCTGTTCCAATTAACCAGTCGTTGGCTTCTATACGCAACAAACGCCCGGCGTTCTATTCGGCAGCTTCTTTTCTGGTTGATGGGTTTGTAAAAGGAGTAAGCGATAATGCTTCTAAAGTGTCAAAACAAATACAGCTTATGGCGGAATCTGCTTTAACGTCGGCGCAGACAGCGTTAGGCATTCATTCCCCATCGAAAGTATTTACTGAAATCGGCGGCTATGTGGTGGACGGATTTTCGAATGGAATTGATCTAAATAAAGAAAAAGCGGCAAAATCAGCGGAAGCGCTTGCAGAAGTTGGCGTTCAAACGGCGAAATCTGTTCTTGAATCGCTAAAAGACAGCGACAGTATATTTGCGGAATATGTAGAAACTGTCGATGAAAACGGTGAAGCGGTGGAAGTTACGTTGGAACAGGCGGCGGAAGCATTTAAGTCGTTCCGTAATTCTGTAAAGGATTCCATTAAAGACGCTACGGGCATGTTTGACGAGTTTAAGACAGAGACGGATATTGCAGGAAAACAGCTTATAAAGAATTTAAAATCCCAGATTACCGGCATTACGGAATGGGCGGAAAATATGCAGCTTCTGGCGGCAAGAGGGGTGAATCAGGGGCTGCTTAAGGCGTTGTCGGATATGGGCCCGTCGGGAGCAAATTATGTAAACGCGCTTGTCACGATGTCGGGAAAAGAACTGAAAAAGATGAACAAGCTCTATAAGCAGCGTTTGAGTTTGAATGATAAAGCCGCCGACGAGATTGCTTCTAGTTTTGTGGAAGGCGGAAAAAAAGCTGCGAAGGCCTATGATAAAGGGCTTACGAAAGGGGAGATGGTTAAATCCGGTAAGAAATCTTTAAAAACGCTGGCAGAGGACAGCGTGAATGCTGTAAGCAATGCTAGAAGAAAAGTGAAAGAATCTTTTGGCGGCATGTTTGAGGATGCTGTCAAAGAGATGAAAAAAAGCCTTGATTATGGGAAAGGGGCGTTTCAGCAGTTTTGCAATATATTCTTATCGGGATCGAAAAACATTGTTGCGAGCGCAAATGCAGTGGAAGCTGCGTCAAAAGCAATTACGGCGTATGGCAAAAAACTGTATGAGGAGAGTGAGTATTATAAGGAAGACACGAAAAATCTAAAGGCGCATACAGATTCCTTAACGAAACTTCAAAATGAAAATTCGAAACTTCAGAAACAGTTGAAAAAAGCGAAAAAGTCGAATAAGAAGGATTCAAAAGAACGCGTACAGACTTTAAAAAAGGAGTTAGAAGCAAATAAAAAAGCGATTTCATCGGCAAAGGATCAGATTATATCGGATCAGAAGGAGATCGCGAAACATACAAAAGAAGTATATAATAATCTTCGTTCCGATTTATCTAATTCAGTTGCCGCGTTTTTAGATCCTTTGAAGGCAAGTTTGGATTCAGGGGTTGACTTGTTTAAGAAATTTGAATCGAACGCGACTTTATATGAAGAAGACAAAAAAAGACTGGCGGAACACCAAAAAACGCTGGCGGATTTGGAAAAACAACGCGCGGGGCTTCAAGAAGAATTAGCGAAGTATGCGGAAATGAATGATACAGATTCAAGGCTTCGATGGAAAGAGCTTTATGGAGAACTGGAAGAACTAGAGACGCAAATAGAGGATGCAAAAAACAACATTAAACAAGATGAAGACGACATGGCGTCCCATTCGCAACTTACGGTGAATAAGATTTTAGAAAATATGCAGTCGCAGGTAACGGGCGTAAAGCAGTGGAAGGGGAACATAAACAAACTTGCAGGAAAAGGTGTATCGGAAGGTCTGATTGCTTATTTAAAGAATATGGGCACAGACGGAGTGGATTATGTCGATCAGTTTATGAAGATGACAAGCGCTGAGATAAGTAAAGCGAATGCAATATTTAAGGAATCACAAAACTTATCGGCGCAGAGTCTGCTTGACGGTTTTAAAGATCAGATGAAAACGGCGAACGATTTTGCAAATGGCTTGAACCAGATGGCGAAAATGGGATTTGGGCAGGATCTGCTTGATAAATTAGGGGAAGCGGGCCCGGATAGTTACGATTATGTCAAAGCGTTTTTAACAATGACGCCTCAGCAGGTTGCCGAATTTAATCAGGAATATGCAAATTCTTTAAAACTTCCGAATACCGTAGCAGATAAGGTGATTTCTTCTTTTGCTTATGCGGGAAGCCAGAGCGCGGCGGGATTTACGTCGGCTCTTGCAAAGATGTCTGAAACCGGAAGTAAGGAAAACGCAGCTTTAGTTACGGCGACGAACAGAATTGGCGAATCAATAGGCGTAATGCTGAAATCGAACTCGAGAACGGCAGGTTCTGATATGGTAGGCGAACTGGCGCATACTTTAAAAGTCAAAAAGCCCACAGCGGAAAAGGAATCCCTTGATTTGGGAAAAGCAACGTTGAAATCTGTAAAAAAATCAATTTCGAAAAAAAAGGGAAAGAAATTAGCGAAAAATCTTGTAGACGGAATGTCGAATGGATTGACGGATCATTCATCGAGAGTTTCGAAAACGGCGGAAGAAGTGGCGTTGTCTGCTTACCGGGCGGCGAAAAAGGCTTTGGGGATTAAATCCCCTTCGAAAATGTTTGCAAAATTGGGAGCCTATACAGACGCGGGTTTTATCGAAGGGTTAGCGTCGGGCGAAAAGGATGTCTGTCAAACGGCATCTGATATTATGGGGCAAGCGATTAAAGAAGCGTCGGATTTGCTTCAGTCGGATATGGATACGGAACCTACAATCCGCCCGGTTATGGATTTGACGGAAATTCAAAATGGGGTTGGGAGTATTGGTGAATTGATGAATGATTGCGGCGTTTCCGCTTCCGCCAAATTAGCAGGGTTTGCCGCAGGCGGTATACAAAAGCCCGGCATGTCGATGGAGGATAAAAATGCAGGCGCAATTAGCCGGTTACAGGAAACGTTATCAAATCTTTTGGATAAGCCTGCGATAGAACAGCATAATACGTTTACAATTACAGGCAATGATCCAAGGGCTATTGCGGACGAAGTGTCTTGTATCCTTCAAAAACAAGTAGAAAGGAGAAGCGCAGTATGGGCGTAGTGATATTTAACGGTAAGCCCTCTTTGGATTATGGTATTCAGGTGGAGCATCCGCCTGAGTATCAGACTCCGGCAAAGGATTACGAAGTGATTCATATTCCCGGCAGAAATGGCGATCTGGTGATTGACAATGGTTCTTACCAGAATGTGAGCCGTCAGTACCAAATTGCATTTGGGAATCTGGATAAGGATTTTACAGGCATGGCGAACGCGGTTGCGGAATGGCTGCATTCTGCGTCAGGCTATGCGCGTCTGGAAGATTCTTATGAACCGGAATATTACCGCATGGCAATGTTTCAGGACGAAGCAGCGGTTGAAAATATATTACAACACGCAGGCAGGGCGGCAATCAGTTTTAATTGTAAGCCGCAAAGATTTTTGAAATCGGGCGAGGAATCGATCCAGATGTCAGTAAACGGCTCGGTTTTGCGTAATCCGACGGGATTTTCTTCTTTGCCGAAGATAACGGTTTTTGGTTCTGGAAAAAGCCGCCTTACGGTTGGAGACTGCGTTATTGAAATCGCAAACGTGAGTGGCAGCATTGTTTTAGACAGCGCGATACAGGACGCTTATAAAGGCGCAACAAACCGAAACTCAGATGTGACGGCAACAAGCGGATTTCCGGAATTAAAGCCGGGGGAAAATACAATTAGTTGGGGGAATGGCATTACATATGTGGAGGTGGTTCCAAGATGGTGGACAATATGATCCGGTTATTCGAATCGACGGCTCGGTCTTTTTCAACGAATGGGCTGGGAGCTTTATCGGAGGCAAGTAAGTGTGAGGTTGTGGAGGAGCGGAATGGGTCTTTTGAATTGGAATTGGAATACCATGTTTCAGGGAAACATTATAAGGATTTGGAATTAAGGCGGATTATTGTGGCAAAGCCGAATCCTTATGCCGACTCTCAGCCGTTTCGGATTTATGATATTTCAAAGCCGATAAATGGGCTTGTGACAATAAAGGCGGAGCATATCAGTTATGACATGTCGGGTTATCCGGTATCGTCTATAAAAGCGGATACGGCGAGGGAAGCTTTGAATCAAGTAAAAGAAAATTGCATTACGGAGTGTCCATTTGAATTTTCGACGGATTTGGCCGAATCGGGCAGCCTTGCCATTCAAAAGCCTGTTTCCATGCGGGCTTTGCTGGGCGGTTCGGGCGATTCCATACTGGATGTGTTTGGAGGGGAATACGAGTTTGATGGCTATAAAACAATTCTCCATGACAGCCGGGGGACAAACCGCGGCGTTACGATCCGATATGGGAAGAATATGACGGATTTGTCTCAGGAGGAAAATTGCAGCAATGTCTATACGGCGGTTTATCCGTATTTTTGGTTTGAAGGAGATGAGAATGACGAAGAAAGGCTCGTAGAATTGCCGGACGCGGAGAAGAAAATTGTCCCGACGCCCGGAACATATGATTTTACGCGTATTTATCCGTTAGATGTGTCGGGTGAATGGAAAAATCCTTCCGAATTTATACGCAAGTGGCCGTCAAATGATGAAATGAGGGAAATTGCCCAAAAGTATATTTCAGATAATGAACTTGGGACGCCAAAAGTTTCTTTGACGGTGAGTTTTGAACAATTAGCGCAGTCGAAGGAATATGAAACGATAGCCTTGTTGGAAGACGTGCGTTTATGCGATATAGTGAATGTGGAGTTTCCAAAACTGAAAGTGAGCGCAACTTCAAAATGTATAAAGACTGTTTATAATGTTTTAACGGGGAAGTATAGTTCGATTGAATTAGGGGACTCAAAATCCAACTTGGCGTCGTCGCTTGTTTCAAGAAATGAAATAGTGGAGGAGAAGATCAACAGCCGCCCAACGGTTTCTTTTATGAAAGAGGCGGTGGAACACGCAACGAAACTGATTAGCGGAGGTCTGGGCGGGTATGTTGTGATGCATAGCAGTGAAAGCAGTAAAAATGGGTATCCAGATGAAATTTTGATTATGGATACGCCTGATATTGCAACTGCAACAAAGGTATGGCGGTGGAATCAGGGCGGGCTTGGATATTCTTCGAAAGGGTATCACGGCCCATATCATACCGCCATTACCCAAGAGGGGGAGATTGTTGCGGATTTTGTGAAAACAGGGGATTTAACTGCGAATATTATTAGGGGCGGAACGCTTACAATCGGAGGGGTAGATAATACAGATGGGCGTATTGCGGTATTAGATTCGTCCAACAATGTATTAATCACTTTGAGTAAAAACGGCATAGATTTTTCAAAAAAAGGGACAGCGCCAGTAACAAAGATTACAAATGATACAATTAAAACGACAAACGTGACTGCGGAAAACCTAGTTGTTAAGGCGGCTAAGATTTCAGGAAAATTAACGGCGGAACAGATTAATACAAAAGGACTGATAGCGGAGAATATTAGCGGTGAACAGATAACGGGCAAAAAAATCAGCGGCGGTTCTATAACGGGAAGCCGTATATCGGCTGGAAGCATAGATGGCGCTGAAATAACGGGAAGTAAGATTACATCAGGATCTTTAGATGGTGTTGGAGTCACAAGCATTATGAGCGGAACGATATATTCGACTGATGGGTCTTCGACTACATCGATTTGGAATGGACGAATATCTACAAATAATATAACACTAAATGATAGAGACGATAATTCTGCATTTGTTGGTAAATCAGGAAACGGATTTAATTTTATAAGTTATTCTGGTCACTCAGTTTCCAAAAATGGTTATATACAAACAGAATCGCCATTGCAAATTAAGCATAAACATATTATTGATGGTTCGTCAATAAACGATATTGATATTGAAAATGGTGACGTTGGGTTATTAGTGTATAGCAAAACATATTCTGAAGGAGTTCATCCGGTTGTGGATAACTATCATAATTGCGGTCAAAGCGATCGCAGATGGAAAACTATTTTTGCCGGCACTTCTGAAATCAACACATCTGACAGAAATGTAAAACATGATATTCAATCTATATCAGCGATCTATGAACAATTATTTTTTCAGTTAAAACCAGTCAGTTATATGTTTAATACGGGGGATAGAACCCATCTGGGAATTATTGCTCAGGATTTGAAAAAGTCGATGGACATAATCGGCTTAACCAATACCGATCTTGCCGCTTTTTGTCAAGACGAAAAAAAGAAAACTATAACCGATGAAAAAACCGGAAAGGCGGTTAAAATTTCTGATTTAGACGAAGAAGGAAAGAAACAGTACTCTTATGGCATTCGTTACTCAGAATTTATTATGCTTAATACCCATATGATTCAGAAAGTTTACAGACAGATAGAGGAACAACAGAAAGAAATTAATAAATTGAATAAAAAACTGGAAGAAGTTCTTACCTATATAAAAGAGAGGAAGTGATATTTTTATGAGTGTACCTGATTATTCACCGCCTTGTTATAAAATTGTACATTATACTTATGCGGATTTCGTATCTAGGCAAATTGGAAGACCTGTACATATTGTTCAGTGTGATGACAATTTGCCGATTCTGGCAGTTAAGTTATATAGCGACGGACAGCCGTATACCATACCGTCTAATTCAGATGCAAATATCCGTATGGTAAAACCAGACGGGAAACATGTGTATAATCCGGCTTTAGGATGTGATTCTACCCGACATACGGTATATTTTGCCGTTACGCAGCAAATGGCAGTGTTTGCGGGAGAGAGCAGTCCTGTAGTAGAAATTTATACGAATGGTTCTATCGCATCGACTAGTTCTATAGGTATTGTGATAGACCGAAACCCTGTTTCGAATGACACGTTAGTATCTTCCGATGAGTATAAGACAGTCATGCAGTATGCGAAAGAAGCAGAATCTTATGCAAAAGGAAATACTGGAATACGCGACGGAGAAAATACAGATAATGCAAAGTATTATAGTGAAAGGTCTAAAGATTATTCGGACGCATGGAAGGGATCGTTATTGCCAAAGGGGGAAGTGGCATTCTCAAGGCTTCCGGTTAATGGAAATGTTGCAGGGCATATGTATACTATAACTGAATCATTTGTGACGGATACGAGATTCAGAAGCGGCGCAGGTTTTTCTTATCCTCCACGAACGAGAGTTTATTGGACATCTGCTAATAAATGGGAAGTATTAACTGGAACATGGAGAAAGGAACTTTCAAAATCGGAATACGATGCGCTTTCTAATGCTGAAAAAATGAATGGCATATACTATCATATTACAGATGATGATGATGAGATTCCGGATGCAAGCGCGACTGTAAAGGGTTTGGTGAAAGTAGATCCTGCTCTTTCTAGTTCATCTGTAAATCCTGTTCAAAATAAAATAGTTACGGGAGCTTTGGGAAATAAGGTGGATAAAGTTTCAGGTAAAGGATTATCCACGAATGATTATACAACAACTGAAAAAAATAAATTAAGCGGCATCGCCGCGAATGCTAATAATTATTCTCTGCCCTTGGCATCTTCAACTGTGCGTGGCGGAATGAAAACTGGATATTCTCAAAACGGTAAGAATTATCCTGTGCAACTCAGTAATGAAAAAATGTATGTAAATGTTCCTTGGGACGGAGTATGGTTTGGGGTATGTGGAAGCAAAAAAGCCGATGTAGCAAAGATAGTGGACGCATCAGGGTTCCAGTTAAACGAAGGAATTAGGATTACTGTATATTTTACTTGGGGAAACACGGCTGAAAACATTACTTTAAATGTAGGAGGAACTGGGGCAAAACCGGTTTTCTATAAAAGTAATCCGGCGCCTGCTAATTTTATTCAGACTGAATGCGGAATAGACATGGTATATTATGCTGGAGCGTGGAGAATCATAGGGGGATTCTCAGAAGCGTTTCCAGCAAGAGCGCTTACACAGTCGCAGTACAACGCGTTATCTTCTTCAGATAAGCTGAATGGGACAGTTTATTTTATTACAGATGGAACTTAAAAGACAGGAGGGATTATATTTATGGGAATTATTATGCTAAATGGCGTGAAGTATGGAGGCAGTGGAGGAAGCGGCGCAGGAGACGAATATGAGAGGAAGCCGATTGTTTTATATGACGGGGAGCTTTCATCTGGATCGATTAGTTTTGATTTATATTCTCATCTAAACTATTCTTATTATGGACCACGTAAATATATTACAACTTGTATATATGATCATGATTATTCCGGCTATGCCCAGTCACAATTTTTTAAAATTAGGATTGTTGGACATCGCGATTATAGTTTGTTTCATCAAGACTGCTATATTCCAGTTTTAACACAACAATACGTGGACTTTGTATGGTGTGGACAGCATGAGTGGGGGCGGGTATGCGATAGTATTGTTGGTTGTAATATAATTATTTATCCACGAGATTATAACAATGACAAATTAACTTCTTATGGATGTATTAATGTTTTATTAATGGCAGGCGACTGTTTTTCAAATTATCCAATTCTAAATATTCATATGGAAAATCCTAACAAGTTGAATCTAATGCGTGTTGAATTACTATAAATAATTTGGGAAAGAAGGTGAACAAATTGATTCAATTAATCATAGATTATGCAACTGATAAAATCGTTGGATACAACACAATCGTGCCCCAAAATCCTGACATAGACACTGTTTTGGCAGAAGACAGCGAATTGAGCAGGCTGGTAAATCTCAACCTATACGATAACCTATATTATATTGATGGAAAAATTACAGAAAAAACCGAACCAGATGCTCATTATATCCAATTAAAATCAATCAATGATGAATACGAAAAAGCCCATAAAAAAGTAGATGAGGAGCATAAAATTTTTATGGACAATATTTTGTCGGGAATGACAGTGGAAGAAGCATCTGAGATTTCCATACAGAACCGCAAACAGGCGGAAAATATAGAAAAAGAAAAAGCGGCATTTCATGATAAGGAAAAAGAACTGGCGGCGGCAAAGATATATTCTATGTTTAAAGAGGAAGAAAAAGACATTGCCTATAAGTATTTTCTTTCCATGGTCACTGTGATAAGAGATGAAAACGACTACATAGAAGAATGGATACGCTACCATATAGAAGAACTCGGATTTGAGCATTTCTACCTATACGACAACGAATCCTCCATACCCGCAAAACGATATTTGGAAGACACAGGATTTCAACATCTGGATAAAATCACATTCGTAGACTGGGAGACGTCCGAAAACACACAGCATGATATTCATGTGCATTTTTTAAAACATTTTAGCAAGGAAACCAAATGGTATTTTGCCGCTGATCCAGACGAATATGTTTTTATTAAGGATAAAACAAAAACACTAAGAGACTTTCTGGAAGAAAATGAACAATACGCAGCGATCGAATGTATCTGGCATCATTTCAATGCAAATGGTCAGGAAAAAAAGACCAGTGGAACAGATATGGAAAGGTTTACAACGGAGACCGACTGGCATTATGGCAAAGGGCATGGAAAGTTTTTCGCACATTCAAACAGAACAAAGGATTTTGCAAATTATCGTCCGTATATAAGATTAGATGCCGCAGTTTTATTCGGTGAAAAATCAAAAGCGGACGATTTTTTTCAGTTAAACCATTACTATACGCGTTCGTATGAAGAGTGGTTAAAGAAAATCAGCAGGGGGACCGTAGTCCCACATGCAAAACGGAAATATTCAGAATTTTTTGAATTAAACCCTGATATGAAATATTTAGACACTGGAACAGAGGTATTGCAAAAATATGGTTCGAATGAATCGCAAAATGAATAGCGGAAAAAGAGGAGGAAAACATGGACGAAACCATTTCTCGGGCAGAGCATGAAGCATTTAAAGAATTAATTGATGCAGAAAACCGCCGGCAGAACAAGCGTATTGATTTGGTAGAAGAAACCGTCAGACAAATAGGGGCGCTGACGACTTCTGTCGAAAAATTAGCTCTCAGTATGGAAAGCATGGTAAAAGAACAGGAGCAGCAAGGAAAACGTCTGGAAATACTGGAAAGCAGGGACGGTGAAAAATGGCGTCAGGTAACGGGATACATTATAACAACGGTACTTGGGATCGTCCTTGGGTTTATATTCAGGTATATAGGAATATAAGGAGGTTTTTATGAATTTGAACAATAAAACATACGATTTTTTAAAATGGCTGGCAATGTATGTATTCCCCGCAGTCGGGACATTATATTTTGCCCTTGCCGGAATCTGGGGGCTGCCTTACGGCGAACAGATCGTAGGGACAATTACAGCATTCGATACCTTTTTAGGGGTCATTCTTGGAATCAGCAAATCCAAGTATGATAAACAGACAGAATGATATTTTACATGCAAAGAGCGTCACGGTGGCGCTCTTTTTTTTGTGCAATTTTTTGAATAAGCAAAACCCGATTGGAATAAAATGGAATAAGCAGGAAAGCAGAGGCGGCATATGGAAAAAGATACAAAAAAGAGAAAAGTAAATGTAGTTTATGGAGATAAAAAATTAGTCGACTGCATGAAAAATGTAATATTAAAACGCAAAAAACAATAGAAAACCAGCCTCGTATCATGTATACTATAAGAAGCGCGCATGATACGGGGATATAATAAATACGATTGGAGCGAAATCACATGATAAAAAATCGTGCTGTATTATATCTTAGACTAAGCAAAGAAGACGCGGATAAATTAAGCAAAGGAGACGACAGCGCAAGCATTCGGAACCAGCGGCTTTTACTAACAGATTACGCATTAGCCCATAAGTTTAAAATTATAAACGTTTATTCCGACGACGACGAAAGCGGTTTGTATGACGACCGCCCGGAGTTCGAAAAAATGATGCTCGACGCAAAGCTTGGGGAATTTGACATTATTATAGCAAAAACCCAGTCCAGATTTTCCAGAAATATGGAGCATATCGAAAAATACTTACATCACGACCTGCCAAACCTTGGCGTTCGTTTTATCGGCGTAGTGGACGGCGTTGACACAGACAACGAAGACAACAAGAAAAGCCGCCAGATAAACGGGCTTGTCAATGAATGGTACTGCGAGGATTTATCCAAAAATATCCGCAGTTCTTTTCGGGCGAAGATGAAAAACGGGGAATTTCTGGGTTCTTCCTGTCCGTATGGATACAGAAAAGACCCCAAAAACCATAACCATCTTGTTGTAGACGAGTATGCCGCAAAAGTGGTGCAAAGGATTTTCCAATTATATTTGTCGGGATATGGAAAAGCGAAAATAGGCTCGATCCTGTCTTCCGACGGCATATTAATCCCAACGTTATACAAACGGGAAATATTAGGGGAAAACTACCACAACGCAAAGGCGTTAGACACGACGAAAACATGGTCGTACCAGACGATACATACGATATTAAATAATGAAACGTATACAGGGCAGTTAATCCAAAATAAAATGAATACGCTGTCTTACAAAGACAAAAAGAAAAAACGCCTTCCAAAAGAAGAATGGATTGTCGTAAAAGACGCCCACGCGCCCATCATCGAACAGGAAACATTTGAACTGGCGCAGAAACTCCAAAAAACAAGGACGAGAAGCGTTGGATCTATGAAAGAAAACGGCATATTTTCAGGCCTGCTTTATTGCGCCGACTGTAAACACTCTATGCTGCGTAAATATGCAAGGCGCCAAAACGGCGGTTTTATCGGTTATATTTGCAAAACTTATAAAACACAGGGGAAAAAGTTCTGCGCCAGCCACAGCATTGACATCGACATTTTAGAAGAAACGGTATTGCATTCGATTCAATGCGAAGCCCAAAAAATCTTAAGCCCGACAGACATTGACGAACTTGGGAAGCTGAACGTATGCCGGGAAAAGCAGACTTATTATGAGATGCAGGCGGAAAATATGCAAAAACGCCTAAATAAGTTAGAGAAATTCAAACGGAAAACATACGACAACTATATGGAAGATTTGATTTCAAGAGAAGAATATGTCAAGTATACGTCAGAGTACGAATCTGAAATAAAAGAACTGCAAGCCAAACAGGAAAAAATCCAGAATAAATCTGACATACAGCAGGAGCTAAACGCCCAGTACGACGAATGGACAGAGGCGTTTCGGAATTATATCCATATAGAAAAGCTGACAAGGGAAGTCGTGTTGGAACTGATCGACAAAATCGAAATTGAAGCCGATAATTCCATTACCATTTACTACAAATTCCACAATCCCTATGCGGATTAGCGTCTACTATATCGAAATGCCACACA
>CAJUST010000016.1:2834-65098 GCA_910589105.1 uncultured Lachnospiraceae bacterium | reverse complement strand
AAAAAAATTCGTAGATGATAGAAATCCACGAAAATTTTAGAAGGGAACTTCTGCATAAATGGGTGGTGAATTATGGCTCTTTTCTTATTTCCGCATAATCAAACTGCATATGAAGCCGCCTTGGATATGATAGAAAAACATGGAAAAGCGGCAGTGATACATCCGACCGGAACCGGAAAATCCATGATTGCCTTTCAGCTTGTGTTGCGGCATCCCAAAGACAGGGTCTGCTGGATTTCGCCGAGTGAGTATATTTATCATACGCAGAAGCGCAGTCTTGCAGAGGCTATGCCGGATTTTTCTCCTGATATGCTGTCGAACCTTGTCTTTATGACCTATGCAAAACTTAGGGTTTGGGATAGGCAGTTGGAGGATTTGAAACCGGACTGGATTATTTTAGATGAATTTCACAGGGCGGGAAGCAGGGAATGGGGAAAGAGCGTCCATAAATTGTTAAGCTTGTATCCAAACGCCGGAATACTTGGGCTGTCTGCAACGAATGTACGGTATTTGGACAATCACCGTGATATGGCGATTGAATTGTTTGATGGGCATATTGCATCGGAACTTACCCTTGGGGAAGCGATTGCAAAGCGGATTCTTCCCGCTCCGGATTATATTGTTTCCATGTACGCCTGCCAGCAGGAATTGCAAAAATTAAAACGCCGGATACAGTCTGTGGGAAATCCGCTTATGCAGTCGGAAAATCTAAAATTATTAGAAAAATTAAAACGCGCCTTGGAGCAGTCAAAGGGTTTAGAGCAGACATTTGCAAAACATTTGCCGGATTTTCATGGGAAATATCTGGTGTTTTGTTCCGGCAGGGAGCATTTGGAGGAAATGATGGAAAAATCGTCTGAGTGGTTCCGGTTGGCAGATCCTGACCCGCATTTCTATTCTGTGACGTATGGGGACTGCAATGCGGCAAAAAATTATGCGGCGTTTTTAGAAGATGAAAGCCCACATTTAAAACTTTTGTTTTCCATCGATATGTTAAATGAAGGCGTGCATGTCAAAGGAGTTGATGGCGTGATACTGCTTCGTCCAACGGCATCTCCTATTTTATATTTGCAACAGGTGGGAAGGGCGCTAGAAGCCGGAAAAACAGCAAAACCAGTTATATTTGACATTGTAAATAATTTTGAAGGCCTTTGTTCCATTGACAGCATCCGTGATGAAATACAGGCGGCGTTTTTGGGTGAGGCGTGTCAAAAAGACAAAGGAAAGAAATGGGAATCTCCTTTTCGGATTGTAGAAGAACTCCGTGACTGCCGGGATATTTTTGAAGAAATCAAAAGAAACCTTATGGCAGGGTGGGAGTTTTATTATCAAAAAGCAGAGGAGTTTTATAAGGAACACGGGCATTTGTCAGTCAAAAGGTCTTATGTCACTTCTGACGGGCTTGCGCTTGGCGCGTGGATATTGACGCAGAGACGCGTCTATTCGGGAAAAATTTCCGGTACACTTACAAAAGGGCAGATTTGCCGCTTAAATGAAATTGGAATGGATTGGAACAGCGGCTCTGAGCAGAATTTTGAAAAAGGTTATCAGGCGTTATTGGCATATTATCAGGAATATGGCAATGCAGACGTGAAAGCTTCTTATGTGTCCCGAGACGGCTATCCGCTTGGCAGGTGGGTCGGCAATGCCAGAAGGCGTTATAAAGAAGCCTTTGGAAAGCCTTTGACGAACGAGCAGAAAAAACGGCTTGACGATCTGGGCATGATCTGGGACAAAACCGCGTATCAGTGGGAGAAAAACTATGCGATGGCAAAAGCGTATTATGAGGAGTTTGGAGATTTAGAGATTTTGCGGACGTATGTGGCAAAAGACGGCTCTTTGTTAGGGGTCTGGCTGGATAACCAGCGCGCCGCCTATTTAGGGAAACGGCCGGATGCGGCTCCTTTGACGCAAACGCAAATTCAAAGGCTGGAAGAAATCGGAATAAAATGGGAAACGAGAAATGAAAGACAGTGGATTGCGCGTTACAAAAGCGCGGAAATATTTTATAAAACGAACCGGAATTTGAAAGTTCCGGCAACTTACAGAACCAAAGACGGCTGTCTGCTGGCAAAGTGGTTAAGCAGGCAGAGAGAACAGTATAGGAAACATACCCTGAGCAAAGAACGCAGGGAGCTTTTGAACAGAATCGGGTTTGAAGGGGATATGGATTCGTATGGAAGATAAGAAAATTACAAATACGGCAAAATGGCTGATTCGGATTTGGAATATTGGTCTGTTTGCGGCTGTTTGGTTTTTATATTACAATGCGCAGACGTATGAGATTTACCGTCTGGAAGGCGGGATTGCTTCGTGCATTGCGTATATTATGATTTATAGCTGGTTTTGCAATACTTACCATGTGTTCCGGCTTGCTTCTTCGTCTGTTTCAGATTCCGTGTTTGGGCAGATTGTGGCAATCTTAGTTTCAGATATTGTCTTATATTTGGAAAGCTGTATCAGCAGACATGCGTTTATTTATGTCCTTCCCGGAATTTTTGCGGCAGGATTGCAGATGCTTGGCTCTGCGTTGTTTGTCGTTGGAGTAAAGGGGTATTTTACCAAACGCCTTTTGCCGCAAAAAATGTTAATGGTGTATGGCAAAAAGATTCAACGGGAGGATGCGGGAAAGTTTTGCCGCCTTTTAGAAAAGAAATATCCCTATATTTTTCAATTTATCCATGTACAGCAAGAGGAGATGTGTAAAGAAGAATTTTTAGCAACATTAAATGAGTGTGATTCTGTTCTGCTATATGAAATTTCCCATGGGCGGCGTGGGGAGTTTATGAAAATCTGCACAGAGCAGAAAAAAGGTTTTTATTTTACGCCAAGGATAGAGGACATTTTTTGTCAGGGCGCAGAAGAAAAAAATCTGACAGATACGCCGCTGTTAAAGTACAAATATGTATACGAAATGAAGTCCGGTTACTTCGGGAAACGTTTATTTGATTTGTTTTTGGCGGCGGTGTTTCTGGTTTTGCTCTCTCCGGTGTTTCTTCTGGCGGCAGTCTGCATCAAAATAGAAGACGGCGGGCCTGTGTTTTATAAACAGGAGAGATGCACAAAAAACGGAAGGGTTTTTGAGATACTTAAATTCCGGAGCATGGTAGTGAATGCGGAAAAAGACGGGGTAAAGCCGTGCGCGGAAAATGATACACGCGTCACGAAAGTAGGGAAGCTGATTCGGGCAACCAGAATTGATGAACTTCCACAGATAATCAATATACTGAAAAATGACATGAGCTTCGTAGGCCCAAGGCCAGAGCGGATAGAACATGTAGAGAAGTATACAAAGGAAATGCCGGAATTTGCTTACCGGTTACGCGTAAACGGCGGACTGACGGGGTATGCGCAGGTTTGGGGGAAATATAATACGTCCGCTTACGATAAATTGAGGTATGACCTGATGTACATAGAAAACCAGTCGTTTTATCTGGACATTAAAATATTGGCGCTGACCTTTCGGACAGTGTTCAAATCAGAGAGTACGGAAGGATTTGAAGATATGAAATATGAAGAAATGTCTCAGGGGATACAAAAATCAAAGGCTATGCTTTAGGGGATAAGATGGGGATTTGAATAGGAGTCGATATGATTACAGCTTCAGTAGTTCTTTTTCATACACCAAATGAGATTTTGCAAAAAGTGATAAACAGTTATGCTCCAAATAAGGAACGCAAGTTATTTTTAATAGATAATTCACAAAAGCAGTTAGAATTTGCAAGAGAATATGCAGGTGAAAACATTCAATATATTTTTAACCATAAAAATTTGGGCTATGGAAGCGCCCATAATATAGGAATCCGGAGAGCCATGCAGGATAAATCAGAGTATCATATTGTTTTAAATCCTGATATTGAGTTTGAAACGTCTATCTTACAAAAGCTTTGCAGTTATGCAGATTGTCACAAAGATGTTGTTTATATGATGCCTAAAGTTCTTTATCCAAATGGTGAATTACAGTATTTGTGTAAATTGCTTCCGATGCCTTTGGATTTAGCAATGAGAAGGTTTTTATCCGGTTCAAAAACGGCAAAAAGAAGAAATGATAAGTATGTGTTAAAACAGTCTGGTTATGACAAAATCATAAATCCTCCCTGTTTATCGGGGTGTTTTATGTTTCTAAGGACTTCAGCATTAAAAAAACATCATATAATGTTTGACGATAGATTTTTTATGTATTTTGAAGATTTTGATTTCATCCGGAGGCTGCACCGGATTGGTAAAACAGTTTATTACCCGGATGCTGTGATTGTGCATAATCATAGCAAAGAATCTTATAAAAATAAAAAAATGCTGAAAATCCATATGAAATCGGCAGTGCAGTATTTTAATAAATATGGTTGGTTTTACGATTCAGAAAGAAAAAAAATGAATGCTGAAATTCTAAAAGAAATAGAGGATTTATGTGGAGGTTAGGGAGTGATAAGTGTAATTATCCCGGTATATAACGTAGAGAAATATATAGAACGCTGCATTAATTCTGTGCGGACACAGACTTATAAAGATTTGGAAATTATTTTAGTGGATGATGGCTCTAAAGATCATTCAGGAATATTATGTGATTCTTATGCCAAAACAGATAAGCGTATTATTGTGATTCATCAGTCTAATAAAGGACCGTCTGAAGCGAGAAATGCCGGGCTTAAGATAGCCAGAGGGGACTATATTGGATTTATTGATGGAGATGATTGGGTAAGCAGTGACTATTATGAACATTTGATGCAGATTGCGGAAAGAGAAGATGCAGATATTGTTTCTGGCTTATATAAAATGGTAAGCGGGCAGAAAAAAAATCGTTCTCGACACTTCCATGAAGTAATAACGACATTAGAAGGAGAAAAAATACTGGATAAATTTTTAGGATCGGCAATTAAAGGCGGCGTTACGCATGTTTCATGCTGTTCTAAAATTTACCGTAGAGCATGTGTAAAGAATCATTTTTTTGATAAAAAGATTTCTTATAGTGAAGATTTACTCTTTAATTGGGAAGTATTAAATTCTGTGAAGAAATATGTTTGTACGAATTATGCAGGATATTATTATTTTTCTAATAGAAATTCGATTACAAAAAAGAAATTTTCCAGAAAGATATTAGAATTATATTATGTAGCGGATAAATTAGAACAAATTTATCAATTCGATCAGAGAAAGATACATTTTCTGTTAAGACAGTATCGTGTAAAGGCAGATTTTTCTATTTTGATCAAATTATTAAGGACACAAGACAAAGATAAAGAATTAGCGGAAACGGTGATAGAAAATGTCAAAAAAGGCTATCAAGTTTTAATCTTTTCCCCACTTTCTTTTTCTAGGAAGATCGTGTTGACATTGGTTAAAATAATCCCGCAGAAAATTTTCATAGGTATGTTTATGTCTTAAATAACAGCAGAAATCTATTACAGTTTAAATTTTATGGAAAGGCATTTTTTATGAAACTATACATTTCAAAAAAAAGAATTTATTTATCTATATTTTTATTTTTTGCAATTTTCTGCCCGCCAATTATAAAGAACATAAATATATTGTTTTTTGTTACGTTTTATTCATTTATTGCGATGATGTTTAATTATCGAAAAGAGTTACATGAATTTTTTAGGCAAAAAGCGGTTTTTATATTTAATGTCACATTTTTCTGTATTATCATCTATATATTTTGCCGGATGGTTTATGATTTTTTCTTGGGAAGCCGATTGGAATTACTGGGATATGTACGTCATTTATATAAAATCTGCGGCGCGTTTTTTCTGATTCAGCCTATTGCGGTTTACATAGTGTTGTATTGTAAAAAACATGCGGTGGGTTTTAAAAGTTTATTAAAATCTATCATTCTGGCTGGATTAATTGAGGCTTGTTTTACGATTTTGATGTTAATTTCAACTGAGATTAGAATGGATTTGTTAGAGATATATTTTAAAAATGTATATGATTCGGATCTTTCTTATTATGACAGTTGGGTTTATAATGAGCGTTTTTATGGTTTTGCGAATGTTTTGGTAGATATATTTGGTTTTGCCACTGGAATGATTTGTGGCCTTAGCTGGCTGTATTTTGTAAAGTTTGACTTTAGATTTTTGCTGTGGTTTTGCGTTTTGATGATTGTTCCGGTTACAAATTCTGTTTCTGGGGTCGTTATGGCTGCGCTTGGGGTTTTCGTGTTTTTTATGATACAGATAAAGAACGGAAAAATTTCGAAAAGGGCAGTGGGCAGCATTGGATTAATTTTAGTTTTAGGTCTTATTGGATTATCTTTTCTCTATCAAAACGCGGCAGGCTCTATCGAACGGTTAATTGGAAATATCGCTGCTTTGATGGGCAGCAATGATGGGATTACTTCATATAAAATATTGTTTTCTGAACGTTTCTGGACATTGCCATTTGAAAAAAAGGATTTACTATTTGGCACAGGCCATTCTGTTTTTTCCACTGGTTTAGATATCCATTCTGATGTTGGGTATATCAATAGTATTTGGTTAATTGGGGTGGTTGGCAGTGTCTTTTTTTACGGAATGTTTATCAAATTATTTAAAGCCGCTTTTACAAAAAGCAATATGGAGATAAAAAGAATGTGTGTTATGTATGCAATCGTTTGTTTTTTTGTATTTGAAATTAAAGGGATTACAGTTAGCATTAATCCCGGTCTATTGATTATTTTTATCCTTATATATGCTGTCCTTATAGATGTGGATATTCCCGAATTTAATTGGAAAGGAACGCAAAGAAACGAAGCGTAAAATTATTTTTAGACAAGGAGGCATGTAAGTGCGGCATTTGATAAGTGTGATTGTTCCGGTTTACAATGTTGAGCAGTATTTAAAAGAGTGTATACATAGTATTTTAAAACAAACATATCAAAATTTTGAAATGATTTTAGTCGATGACGGTTCTACAGATAGAAGCGGAGAGATATGTGATGAATATTCTTTAAAAGATGAACGGATAAAAGTAATACATAAAGTAAACGGTGGGTTAAGTTCGGCTAGGAATACAGGCATTGAGGAGGCAAAGGGAAGTTTCTTTGCATTTATAGACAGTGATGATTATATAGATAAAGTTTTTCTTGAAGCATTGTACCATCAGTTAATGGAAAAAGATGCAGATATTTGTGAATGCAGTTTTTTTCGGTTGAAACATAACAAACTCATACCGGAAAGATTATTTCACTCTGAAACCCTTGACAATGAAACTGCGGTTCGAAGGTTATTTGCGTCTCCATATGAGAGTTTTGTTGTCACTTGGAACAAACTTTATAAAAAAAGCCTGTTTGAGAAAATACGGTTTCCGGAAGGAAAATTACAGGAAGATGAATTTACAACGTACAAATTGCTTTACCAGTCAAGAAAAATAGCATATGTGAATCAAAATTTATATATTTACCGCATTCGGGAAAATAGCATTATGAAATCCGGAAGGTCTGTGGAAAAGGCGGAAGCGCTGGATAGTATCGGGGAAATTGAAGCTTATTTTCAACATCATAAGGTAAATATGAGAAACGAAATTATATTCCACGAATTTTCATTGCAAATTGTACTGTTAAATTTAATGGTCGAATCCAATCATTACAATCCACAGCTTTGGAAGCGTATCAAAAATAATATAAGAAGGAATAAAAAGATCTTGTTTCATTCCCCATTTTTAAAAAGAGGACATAAGATTTATTTGATTGCAATATTGTTAGGAAAAACGGCATATGTCGCATTTCAGAAGTGTGTTGCAGTTTACAAAGGATTACAAGATCAAATCTATTGAGGAAAAAATGAAACGAATAAAAACAGGGTTAAAGAAGGTATATTTGATTTATAAAAAATGGGTTTTTCTTTTTTCAGATAACTATAAAAGAATAAAACAAGATAAACATAAAAGAAAACTCATATTAATTGATACGCCGGCGCATGGAAATTTAGGGGATCAGGCGATTGCCCTTGCGGAGCAGAAATTTATAAGGGAAATGCTGGGTTTGGATTTTTATGAATTAACAAAGGAAGATTATTTAGTGGGGAAAAAAGCGCTATCAAAAGTGATAAGACGGGAAGATATGCTTCTTATACATGGAGGAGGGTTTCTTGGAACTCTTTGGCAAAATGAAGAAGATATTTTTCTTTCTATATTAAAAGAATTTTCTTCTAACAAGATAGTGGTTTTTCCCCAGACTGTGTTTTTTGAAGATTCAGATCATGGGAGGTTAGAAAGGGAACGCATGGAAAAATCAATTAAGGAATGCGCGGCTCTTAAGATTTTTTTGCGTGACAAAAACTCTTACCGGATTATGACAGAGAATCTTCATTTAACTAACCGGCAATGTTTTCTGGTTCCAGATATTGTCACTTATTTAAAAGCGGAATCAGGAAACCAAAAACGGACAAAAATTTTATTTTGTATTAGGAGAGATAAAGAAAAGACCAGTGATGAAAAACAGCTTCTTACTATATTTCATTCTCTGGAAGAAGCAGGTGAAGACGTTACATTTACAGATATGGTAGTGGATAGACGAATTGGAAAAAAGGAACGGCAAAAAGCCGTATCCAGCCAATTTATAAAATTTTCTTCTGCAAAACTTGTTATTACAGACCGCATTCATGGAATGTTATTTGCAGCAGTGACAGGGACGCCATGTATTGCATTGGATAATGTCAGCAAAAAAGTGTCAGGCGCATATGAATGGATTCAGTATTTGGATTATATTCAGTTTAAAGATGAAAAAGAAATTACGTTAGACCACATATGGGATATGCTGGGAAAAAAGAATTGCGTTTATTCAAATTTAGAACTTCAGGAATATTATGATTTAATGAAAAAGGAGATTGCTTCTCAATGGGAAACAGAATTGAATTAAACAAAATATTTGTACAGAATAATACAGTGCAGTATACTTATCATGTGGAAGGGGATTGGAAAAAATATTTCTATCCTGAAAAGAAACTGAAGATTTCATATTCGGTTGATATTTCAGCAGCGTCAGAGAGTGTGCTTGCCATTCCGTTTCTTTGTAATATATTGCCGATTGCATGGTTATGTGATGCAGAAATCTGCATTGATGTGATTGATAAATATTTTTATGAACACATCGAACAGATCAAAGATGGATACCGTACGATGTATCCGATGTTTTCTTTTAAAGGAAAGATTCAGGCAGAAACAGAAAAGAATGCCCCTCTTGTAAAGGAAAAGAAATCTGCGTGTTTTTTCAGCGGAGGAGTGGACGCATACACTACATTATTCCGGCATATGGAAGAACAGCCTGTATTAATTACGATATGGGGCGCGGACATAAAATTGACGGACGAAAAGGGCTGGCATAAAGTAAAAACGCATGTCGAGAGTGTAGCAAAGGAATATGGACTGGACAGTGTATTTATAAAAAGCAGCTTTCGACAGATGGTAAACGAGTCAGAGTTAGACAGATTAGTCAAAAAAAGCGGGGACGGGTGGTGGCATGGGTTTCAATGCGGCATTTCTATTATCGGACATGCTGCTCCTGTTGCGCATAGATATGGATTAAAGTATGTTTATATTGCTTCTTCATTCCCGGAAAAAATGAAAGGACAGTATACCTGCGCAAGTGATCCTTTAATCGATAATCATGTGCATTACTGCGGCTGCGATACCGTCCATGACGGCTATGAGTTGGACAGGCAGGAAAAAGCGCGGTATTTAATTTCCCAGAAAACCGCTTTTAAAAGGAAGTATGATTTAAGGGTCTGTTGGGAATCTTCAGGGGGAGGGAACTGTTGCAGATGTGAAAAATGCTACCGGACAATATTAGAAATTGTGTCGGAAGGCGGGAATCCAAATGAGTGTGGGTTTCAATGGGGCGACAAAGAGATGAAAAGATGTAAAAAAGATATGGAAAATAAAATTGTCCAGTCTCAATTTAATCTTGACCAATTTTATCCGCCGATTCAGGATGCATTGAAAAGGAATAAAGACAGGATAGATGGATATGAGAAATATGGCTGGCTATTGCAGATGGATTTTAATAAATTCAATGATGCGCCAATGAAAAAATTGCGGCAGAATTTTTTTGTGCGGAAATTTTTTGGTTTATTAAGACGCATATCAGCTTTTTCTAGGGGGATTTTAAATTTTAATATTTGGATATATGGGAATGCAAGGTTAGGAGAGATCGTATATGTCGGAGTCTAGAATCGCAAAAGCGCAAAAAAATATAATGACTTCCCTTATTCAAAATTTTGTAAGCATAGGCATTAATTTTGCTTCCAGAATGATATTTGTTAGAATTTTGGATGAAAGTTATCTTGGAATTAACGGGCTGTTTTCGAATATACTTAATATTTTATCATTGGCGGATCTGGGAATGGCGACCGTTATGATGTATAGTTTATATGTTCCGATTGAAAATGGAGATAAAAAAAAGATTGCGGCTCTTGTTTCTTTTTTTCGAAAAATTTATTTAGGAATAGCGCTTACAGTTTTAATTGCAGGAATTGGGCTGATTCCTTTTTTAGATTTTATTGTGAATCTGAATCAGCCGCTCCCATTTTTAGAAGGATATTATATGCTTGCCTTATTAAATGTGGTGATTTCGTATCTGTTTGTTTACCGGACAACTTTGATTTCTGCTGATCAAAAAACATATATATTGAATCAGTATAGTATGATTTTTAAAATGATTACATTTGCCGTTCAGACGGTTACGTTGATTTTTTTTAAAAATTATCTTATATATCTTCTTGCCGCTTTGGTGATAAGTTTTATCAGCAATATATTTCAAAATCTGGCAGCTTTGAAACTATATCCATATCTTAAAAATGATACAGAGAAATTGGATAAAGAAGAAAGAAAAAAAATTTTCTATGACGTGAAAGCGATGTTCATATATAAGATTTCAGGGGCAATTCAAAGCAATACGGATCATATTTTAATATCAGTATTTGTTGGCACAGTGTCTGTTGGTTATTATTCCAACTATGCTATGGCAGTGGCGCAGATAGTCGTTGTGATTACTTTAGTGTTTAATTCCTTGAAAGCAAGTGTTGGAAATTTTATTGTAAGTGGAGAGGCAAAGGAGGAGGAAAAGCATTTTTTATTTCAGGTATGTGAAACATTAAATTTTTGGATCGTGGGATTTTGCTCAATATGCTTTGTGTCATTATTTCAAGATTTTATTGCCATCTGTTTTGGGGAAGGTTTTTTATTAGAGTTTGGAATTGTAATAGCGGTTGTTTTGAATTTCTATACAACTCATATCCGTCAGGCAATCTGGATGTTTCGGGAGACAACAGGGATATTTCAGGAGACAAAATGCGTGACATTGGTAACAGCGGTTTTAAATGTTATTTTTTCATTAGCGTTTGGGTCTATTTGGGGAATGGTGGGGATATTAGCGGCGACAATACTGGCAAAACTGCTGTATGCCTTTTGGAAAGAGCCAATCATTTTATACCGCATTGTGTTTAAAAGAAGTGTAGCTTCCTATTTTTCTGCCTACATAAAAAACGCATTGCTCTGCATTCTGGCTGGCGTTTTGACTTATGTAAGCTGTGAATGGGTTCCGATGGAAAATCCACTCTTTGGTTTTTTTCTCAAAATTCTGATATGCTGTATTGCGCCAAATGTAGTGTTTTTCTGTTGTTTTTGGAAAACAAAAGAATTTCAATATATCATAAAACGGCTGGTTCTTCCATTGATACAAAAGACAGGAAAAAAGAGTGTATAGTTTTTCATTGGATTTATCTGCCGAAACGCATCCGCCGCTTGTAGATTGTATAAAAATTATGTTATAATTCTATCATATTCAGGGAGAACATAGCGATGATGGATAAAAAAGTACAGTGGCATCCGGGTTTTGTGGCGGCAATGAATTTAGAGCTGGCGAAAAGCAGAGAATTTTTAGTTTTTGAAAAAGAATATAATTTAAATACAAAGCCTCTGGAAATTGATTTGCTGATTATAAAATAAGAGCCGTCAGCAAAGATTGAAAATGAAATAGGAAGGTTTTTCCGTAGGCATAATATTTTAGAATATAAATCTTCGGAAGACCATTTGGATATAGATGCGTTTGATAAAGCCATTGGATATGCGTGTCTGTATAAGTCTTATGGACAGACGGCTGATGGGCGGAAAGCAGAGGATATTACGGTGTCTGTGGTTCGTGAAACGAAACCGGAAAGGCTATTATTATATTTTACGGAACATGGCTATTTAATAAAGCAGCCCTATAAGGGCATATATTATATTGAGGGGAAGATTCCTTTTCCGGTTCAGATAATCGTAACGGGGAAGCTTTATCAGTCGGAACACACATGGCTTAGGGCGTTATCGGCAAAGATGAAGAAACAGGAATCTCATGCAGTTTTGTTCATTAGCAGGATTTTACTTCAGCCATTATTTTATCAAACGTCCGCCTTTGCGTTTTCAGTTATGGCAATTCTATGGTTTTTGTCGCAATCAGGTTCAAAAAAGCGGCATCGTGTTCGACAAACAGCATAGCCGGTGAATAGGTAAGGATCAGTTGTTCAATCTGCATACGGGAATAGACGTCGATAAAATTTAATGGTTCGTCCCATACATATAGATGCGCCGGCTCACAGAGGCTTTTCGCAAGTAAAACTTTTTTCTTCTGCCCCTCTGAAAATTCTTTCATGTCTTTTTCGAACTGAGTCCGTTCAAAATCCAATTTCCTTAAAATTGCAAAAAACAGACGTTCTTCAATCCCCCATTGTTTTGTAAAATCGGACAATCTGCCTTGCAGGAAAGACGCATCTTGTGGCACATAGGAAATTTGAATGCCGGAGCCAATCTTAAGCGTCCCGGAATGCGTAAGCGTTTCCCCCATAAGGAGTTTTAAAAGGCTGCTTTTTCCGGAGCCGTTTTTTCCATTGAGCGCAATGCGTTCGTTTTGACAGATAGAAAAGGAAACAGGCGGGCAAACAGCGCGGTTCTGATAAAGGACAGAGACTTCTGAAAAAGATGCAAGCGTGTCGGCATGGTAGGAGAGCGGCGTCAATTTTAAATTCTCAGCCGTTTCTACATTTTTTAGCAGCTTTGACTTTTCTTCCATGGCGTGTTTTTGCCTTGCCTCGATTGATTTGGAGCGTTTCATCATTTTCGCCGCTTTGTGGCCGACGAATCCTTTATCCGCAGCTCCAATTTTAGAGGCTTCGATACGGTCAGACCATACACAAGTCCGCCGCGCGGACTGTTCCAAACGGCGTATGTCTTTTTTCAGACGTTCATTTTGCGCCAGTTCAAATTCCTGCTGCATTTGGAAATTTTCCATATAAGAGGAAAAGTTTCCGCTTTGCATCTCCATATTTGTCCGGTTTAAAGAAAGGATATGATCGACGCATCCGTCTAAAAAACAGCGGTCATGCGAGACTATTAAAAAGCCTTTTTTCCGGTTCAGGTAAGCGGACACTAATTTTCTCGCATTGGCGTCTAAATGATTGGTCGGTTCATCAATTAAAAGAAAGTGATCCTCCTTTAAGAAAAGCGCCGCAAGCATGGCTTTTGTCTGTTCCCCATTTGATAGCGTGTGGTATTGTCTGTAAAGCGCATCACTGTCCATGTCCAGATAAGACAGTTCGCGCATAAATTCCCATTCTTCGGCAAACGGGCAGATTTCCTGCAATAGTTCGATGGTCAGTCTGTCTTTCTCGGTTACGGGATATGGGAAATAGTCAAACTCTACGGAACTGGCGATCGTTCCGCGGTATTCATACAATCCCTGTAAAAGTTTTAGAAGCGTTGTTTTCCCTCTGCCATTTCTTCCGGTTAAGCCTAACTTCCAATCCGTGTCAAATTGAATGGTTACATCGTCAAATATTGTGTCAAAGCTTGCAGGATAGGAAAATGTAAGATGTTCGATTTGTATCATTGACATAAAAAGCCCTCCTTTTACATAAAAAATAAGCCGCAGAAAAGTATCATTCCACAGCCTGCCAGTAGCAAAAAGCGCATTTGTCCGGATGCATAATAAAAAGAGCTGTTATAAGATGGAGAAGATGTATCACTTTTCTGCATAAGGCGAAACAATGCCATAAAGACATTGCGCCGCATCGGTTGTCTTATCTGCAGGAAACGTGATACATCTTTCCACCCCTTTCTTTCTCAATGTGCGTTCAGTATAGCAAAGGAAACAAGAAAATGCAAGCATTTTTTTGCAATAGGAAAAACAAATAAAGGAAGGGAAGGCAATTCTATTTTGACGCGGATAAATTTAGAAAAAATGCAAACCCTATAAAAAAACAGAAAAGAGGGTTTTAGTATGGAACGAAAACAGGCAACAATGGACGGCAACCATGCGGCTGCCCATGTAGCATATGCGTATACGGACGTAGCGGCAATTTATCCGATTACGCCTTCTTCCGTTATGGCAGAGGTGACGGAAGTCTGGGCGTCTGAGGGCAAGAAAAATATATTCGGGAATCCGGTTGAGATTTCTGAAATGCAGTCAGAAGCAGGCGCGGCGGGAGCGGTGCATGGCGCATTGGCGGCAGGCGCGCTATCTACGACATTTACGGCTTCCCAAGGGCTTCTTTTAATGATCCCAAATCTATACAAAATCGCGGGCGAAGGCCTTCCGGGCGTGTTTCATGTGGCGGCGAGGAGCATTGCGACTCATGCGCTTAGCATTTTTGGCGATCACTCCGATATATATGCCTGCCGCCAGACAGGCGCGGCGATTATGTGCGCTTCAAGCGTTCAGGAAGTGATGGATTTATCTCCGGCGGCGCATGGCGTGGCGGTGGAAGGGAGGATTCCGGTGATTAGCTTTTTTGACGGATTCCGCACTTCCCATGAAATCCAGAAAATATCCGTCTGGAGCGAAGAAGATTTAAAAGATTTATTTCCGATGGATTCCCTTAGGAAGTTCCGCCAACATGCGCTAAATCCCGAACGCCCATTCCAGTGGGGGCAGGCGCAAAATCCGGACACATTTTTTCAGTTTAGGGAAGCGGCAAATCAGCATTATGAGGAAATTCCGGACTTGGTGGAAACCTATTTCGGGAAGATTAACCAGAAAATCGGTTCATCTTATCACTTGTTTGATTACTATGGAGCAAAAGATGCAGAGCATGTCATTGTGGCAATGGGCTCTGTCTGTGAGACAATCGAAGAAACCATTCAGTATCTGACAGGAAAGCAGGAAAAAGCAGGTCTTATCAAAGTGCGTCTTTACCGCCCGTTTTCGGCGGCGGCATTTTTAAAGGCGCTGCCGGATACCGTCAAAAAACTGACTGTCCTAGACCGGACGAAGGAGCCGGGAGCGACTGGCGAGCCGCTGTATTTAGATGTTGTGTCAGTGTTAAAGGATACAAAATTTGCGGACGTAAAAGTATTCCGCGGGCGGTATGGATTAAGCTCGAAAGACACGACGCCAGGCCAGATTTTAGCAGTGTACGCAAATCAGGAAAAGCGGGAATTTACGATTGGCATCCATGATGACGTGACGAATCTTTCATTAGAGCCAAAGGAAATGCCGCAGACAATTACGGAAAACGTATATAGCTGTAAATTTTGGGGGCTTGGGGCAGACGGAACTGTAGGAGCAAATAAAAACTCTATAAAAATTATCGGCGACCATACAGATTTGTATGCGCAGGCGTATTTTGACTATGATTCCAAAAAATCCGGCGGACTGACGGTATCCCATCTGCGTTTCGGGAAACAGCCTATCCAGTCCACATATTTAATTCAGAAAGCAAACTTTGTCGCCTGCCATAATCCCTCTTATGTCTGGAAATACAATATGGCGCAGGATTTAATTTCCGGCGGGACGTTTTTATTAAACTGCCCATGGGAACCGGAAGAAGCAGGAAAGCATTTGCCGGGGCAGTTAAAACGTTATATAGTGGAAAACCAGATTCAGTTTTATGTGATTAATGGCGTGAAAATCGGTATGGAGACCGGTATGGGGCCGACGAGGATTAATACCATTTTGCAGGCGGCGTTTTTTAAACTGACGAATATTTTGCCGGAAGAAGAAATTGTCACGTTGCTAAAAGAGGCGGTCGAACGCACCTACGGGAGAAAAGGAGACGACGTAGTGGCGAAAAACTGCGCGGCGATTGACGCAGGAATGTCGGGCGTCCGGAAAGTAGAGCCAGATCCGGACTGGAAGCGCTGTGAAAGTGAATGCCTGTTAGGCAAAGAGGCAGAAGGCAGGACAGAGGCCGTTACAAACTATGTCAATCAGATTCAGCGCGCCGTCAATGCGTTTGAAGGAGATAAACTTCCTGTTTCCGCTTTTGTGGACTATGCAAGCGGGGCAATCCCTTCCGGCACGGCAGAATTTGAAAAGCGGGACGTGGCAGTGCGTGTGCCAAACTGGATACCGGAAAACTGCATTCAGTGCAATATTTGTTCTTATGTCTGTCCCCATGCCGTGATCCGCCCTGCTGTCATGGACAGGGAAGAACGCAAGAACGCTCCGTCAGGAATGGTAAGTAAAGATATGCCGAAACTGGAAGAATATCAATTTTCCATTACGGTTTCCGTTTTAGACTGTACGGGATGTGGAACCTGCGCCGCCTGCTGTCCGGCAAAGACAAAAGCGCTTGTAATGGAGCCGACGGAAGAACATTATGAAATGCAGGAATACTTTAATTATGGAAGGAAAGTAAAAGAAAAAGAGGAGTTAGTGGAGAAATTTGGCCCGGCAAGCGTAAAGGGGAGCCAGTTTAAGCAGCCGCTCTTAGAGTTCCATGGCGCCTGCGCAGGATGCGGCGAAACGGCATACGCAAAACTTTTGACACAGTTGTATGGCGATAGAATGTATATTGCAAATGCAACAGGCTGTTCTTCAATTTGGGGAAATTCCTCCCCGTCCACGCCGTATACCGTAAATGCGAAAGGCAGAGGGCCGGCATGGTCGAACTCCTTGTTTGAAGATGCGGCGGAATTTGGGTTTGGAATGCTGCTTAGTGAAGAATCCATCAGAAACAGTTTGAAACGCAAGACGCAAGAGCTTGTAGAACAGACAGGCGTGGAGTCTGTAAAGCAGGCGGCGCAAGAATGGCTCAAAACGTATGCAAACGGGCGGGAAAACCAGAAAGCGGCGGAGAGATTTATTGGCGCGCTGATGGAATGTGACTGCCAGCTTGCAGGAGAGATTTTAGAGAAAAAAGAATTTCTTTCAAAAAAATCGAAATGGATTTTTGGCGGAGACGGCTGGGCGTATGACATTGGCTTTGGAGGGCTGGATCATGTGCTGGCAAGCGGCAGGGACATTAATGTTTTTGTATTTGACACGGAAGTTTACTCAAATACCGGCGGTCAGGCCTCAAAATCGACGCCGCTTGGCGCCATAGCGCAGTTTGCGGCAGGCGGAAAAGAGATCCGGAAAAAGGATTTGGCTTCTATGGCGATGAGCTACGGGTATGTCTATGTCGCGCAGATCGCAATGGGCGCGGATTATAACCAGTGCGTGCGGGCAATTACGGAAGCGGAAGCGTATCCGGGGCCGTCCCTGATTTTAGCGTATGCGCCTTGTATCAACCAAGGGATCAAATCTGGGATGCAGATGGCCCAAGAAGAAGAAAAACTGGCTGTGCAGGCGGGATATTACCATTTGTTCCGGTATCAGCCTGCGATTGGGGCAATGGAAGAAGCGACCTTCCATTTGGACAGTAAGGAGCCGAAAGGGGATTTCTTTGAATTTTTGAATGGAGAAGTCAGATTTAACGCGCTTGTCAGAAGCAATCCAAACAGGGCGAGAGAGCTGTTTGAGAGGGCGAAAAAAGATGCGGAAGAAAAATATGCAAGGTTACAAGCGAAAGTAAAGGGGTAAGTAAAAAAAGAGTTTCATGGGAAAAAAGTAAAGCAACAAAAAGGCAAAAGCAAAGGGATAAGTGAAACAAGAGTTTCATGGGAAAAGAAGTAAAGCAACAAAAAAGGCTGCCGTAAAGAGGACGTTTTCACAAGATAGAGTTTCTGTTACAAGATTTTAAAACTGTATCTTGTGGAAAGCCGTCCTGTTTGGGCAGTCTTTTTTGGGTTTTTATTCTTTTCGCAGGTTTTTTTGGGCTGTGGAAAGCATAAGCTTAATCCGGTTGAGCTGATTGACCTCGCTTGCGCCGGGATCGTAGTCGACAGCGACGATATTTGCAAGAGGATGCTGTTTACGGATTTCCTTAATCACGCCTTTTCCGACAACATGGTTTGGCAGGCAGCCAAAGGGCTGTATGCAGACAATATTATTTGTTCCGGAATAAATAAGCTCAAGCATTTCCCCTGTTAAAAACCAGCCTTCCCCAGTCTGGTTGCCCAAAGACACAATTTCTTTTGCGTAATTTGCCAGTTCTGTGATTCGCTCAGGCGGCTGGAAGCGTTTGCTTTTTTCAAACTCCTCCCGCGCGGTTTTACGCAGCCATTCAAAAAAACGGATGCCAAGGTTTGCAATTCTGGCGGCGCTTTTCTGTTTCCCCAAATGTTCTGTCTGAAAATTCTGGTTATAAAACGTATAGAGTAAAAAGTCGGTTAAATCAGGCACGACGGCTTCTGCGCCCTCCGCCTCTAACAATTCCACCAAGTGGTTATTGGCGGCCGGAAGGAATTTGACTAAGATTTCCCCGACAACGCCGACTTTTGGTTTTGTTTCTTTCGTAAGCGGAAGGTGGTCGAAGTCACGGATAATGGCGCGGCAGAGGTTTTTGTATTTCCGGTGGGAAAGCATTTTATTCTGCGAAATAAAGGCAATGACGCGTTCTTTCCATTTTTGATGCATGGCGTTTGCGGAGCCAAAAACAGCTTCGTAAGGTCTTGTGCGGTACAGGCAGCGCATAAAAATATCTCCAAAAATCAAAGCGTACAGCCCACGCTGAAGCAGAGGGACGGAAAGTTTAAAACCGGGATTCTTTTCAAAGCCGCTTAAGTTAATAGAAATCACGGGAACGTCCGGAAAGCCTGCTTTTTCAAGCGCGCGGCGGATAAAGCCGATATAATTGGAAGCGCGGCATCCGCCGCCTGTCTGTGAAATAATAATGGCGGTTTTGGACATATCGTATTTGCCGGAAAGCGCAGCGTCCATAATTTGGCCGACGACAATCAAAGATGGATAGCAGGCGTCGTTATTGACGTATTTTAATCCGGCGTCGACCGCCGCATGGCTGTCACTGCCAAGAACTGCCATTTGGTAACCAGCCGCCCGGAATGCAGGCTCAAGCAGGTCAAAATGGAGCGGCGACATTTGCGGGCAAAGTATGGTGTAATCCTTACGCATTTCCTCCGTGAATACGACGCGGCGGTAATTGGCAGGCATAATTTTCCTGTTTTGGCCGGTATGGTTGTTTTCACGCACGCGGATTGCCGCTAACAGAGAGCGGATTCGGATTCGCGCCGCGCCTAAATTGTTGACTTCGTCAATTTTTAAGCAGGTGTAAATTTTGCCGGATTTGTTTAAAATGTCACTGACGCAATCTGTCGTCACGGCGTCCAGCCCGCATCCGAATGAATTAAGCTGGATCAAATCAAGGTTGTTTTGGGTTTTGACATATTCAGCCGCCGCATACAGCCTTGAATGATACATCCACTGATCCATGACAATGAGCGGCCGTTTCGGCTGTTTTAAGTGGGAAATGGAATCTTCCGTTAAAACGGCAAGGCCGTAGGATGTAATTAATTCCGGTATGCCATGGTTGATTTCCGGATCAACGTGGTATGGCCGTCCGGCAAGGACAATGGCGCGTTTGTTATTCTTTTCTAAATAGGCAAGCGTTTCTTCTCCTTTTCTTTGAATGTCTTTTCGGACAGCGGCTAATTCCTCCCAGCCGGCTTTCACGGCGGCTTGGATTTCCTCTGCCGGAATCTGAAACTCCGTTTGGAACAGCTTTGTCAGTTCCGATTCGAGCGCAGCATAATTGCCGAACGTTAAAAACGGGCTTAAAAACCGCATTTCGCCGGACGTAATGGCATCCACGTTGTTTTTGATGTTTTCAGAATAAGAAGTGACAATCGGGCAGTTAAAATGGTTGTTCGAATCAGGAAATTCATTGCGTTCATAGGGAATGCCCGGATAAAAAATAAAATCAGGTTTCTTTTCTATCAGCCATACGATATGTCCATGCGCCAATTTTGCCGGATAGCATTCGGATTCACTGGGAATGGAGTCAATGCCAAGCTCATAAATGCGGCGCGAAGACTGCGGGGAAAGCAGCGCGCGGAACTTAAGCATACGGAAAAAGACCGCCCAGAACGGATAATTTTCATACATATTTAAAACACGGGGCAGCCCTGCGGAGCCGCGTGTGGCTTCTTCTTTCGAAAGAGGCGGATATGCAAAAATACGCTGGTTTTTATAGGCGAATAAATTTGGAAGATCCTCTTTTTTCTTTTCTTCTCCAAGACCGCGCTCACAGCGGTTTCCCGTGATATAATTTCTGCCGCCGGAAAAATGGCTGACAGTTAAAAGACAGTGGTTGGCGCATTTTTCACAGCGGGTCAGTTCCGTTTCAAACGTCAGATCGCAAATCTCCTCAATCGGAAGCATGGAGCTTTCCATGTCGTTTTCATGCCGTTCTTTGGCGATTAGCGCCGCTCCGAATGCGCCCATAATGCCGGAAATGTCAGGCCGTAAGACCTGACAGCCGGAGATCTGCTCAAAACTTTTTAGTACGGCGTCATTATAGAAAGTCCCGCCCTGTACGACAATATTCTGCCCAAGTTCCGATGCATCGGAAAGCTTAATGACTTTATACAACGCATTTTTAATTACGGAATAGGCAAGGCCTGCGGAAATGTCAGCGACGGAAGCCCCTTCTTTTTGCGCCTGCTTTACTTTGGAATTCATAAAAACAGTGCATCGCGTGCCAAGATCGATCGGATGCTTTGCGAAAAGCGCTTCTTTGGCAAAATCCTGTACGGAATAGTTTAAGGATTTGGCAAATGTTTCAATAAATGAGCCACAGCCCGATGAACAGGCCTCATTTAGCTGGACGCTGTCTATGGTCTGGTCTTTGATTTTTATGCACTTCATGTCCTGTCCGCCAATGTCTAAAATGCAGTCAACGTCAGGATTAAAAAAAGCGGCGGCATAATAATGCGCGACAGTTTCCACTTCTCCTTCGTCAAGCAACAGCGCGGCTTTTAACAGCGCTTCCCCATATCCGGTCGAACAAGAGCGCGCGATTTTAGCTCCCTTTGGCAGAAGGGAGTAAATTTCCTTAAGAGATTTAATTGCAGTGGAAAGGGGGCTTCCATTGTTATTGCTGTAAAAAGAATACAACAGGGAGCCGTCGTCGCCAATTAAGGCGATTTTTGTTGTCGTTGATCCGGCGTCAATGCCAAGATAACAGTTCCCCTCATAGTCCGTCAGGGAGGCTTTTTTAATCTGGCAGCGTGTATGGCGCTCCAAAAACGCTTGATATTCTGCATTGTCCTCAAATAAAGGCGTAAGCCTTGCCACTTCAAATTCCAAGTTCAGGTTTTGGGAAAGCGTTTCTTTTAACTGCGTAAGGGAAACGGAAATTTCCTCTTTGTAATTTAAGGCGGAGCCAATGGCGGCAAACAGATGGGAATGTTCCGGCTCTATGGTATGCCGTTCGTCTAAACAGAGCGTGCGGATAAACGCCGCTTTTAATTCCGATAAAAAGTGAAGCGGCCCTCCCAAAAAAGCGACATGTCCGCGGATTGGCTTTCCGCAGGCAAGACCGCTGATCGTCTGGTTGACGACTGCCTGAAAAATAGAGGCGGAGAGGTCTTCTTTTGTGGCGCCTTCATTGATTAAAGGCTGAATGTCCGTTTTGGCAAATACGCCGCAGCGGGCGGCGATAGGATAGATTTCCTGATAATTTTTGGCGTACTCATTTAGGCCGGATGCGTCCGTCTGGATTAAGGACGCCATCTGGTCGATAAACGAGCCGGTGCCTCCGGCGCAGATTCCGTTCATGCGCTGTTCTACGTTCCCATTTTCAAAATAGATGATTTTAGCGTCTTCTCCGCCAAGTTCGATAGCGACGTCCGTCTGGGGAGCGGCGTCTGTCAGGGCGGTGGAAACTGCGATTACTTCTTGGACAAAAGGAATGCCTAAATGGTTCGCAAGCGTCAAACCTCCGGAACCCGTAATCACGGGGCAAAGCGTAAGATCGCCCAATGCGTCATGGGCTTTTGCAATAAGCCCGAAAAGCGTTTCCCTGATATTTGCAAAGTGGCGTTTATAGTCGGAAAACAAAAGGTTGTTTTCCCCGTCAAGCGCAGCCACTTTGACTGTAGTGGAGCCAATGTCAATGCCTAATTTATGTATGTTGTTCTGTTTCATGTGAAATCACCTGTTATTTCTTATTAAAATATATGTGATAATATCTATTCTGTTTTTTCAGACAAAATGTATTATACGACAGTATCTGACAAATGACAAATAAATTTTTTAGAAACTATGTGTTAAAATTCCTTTGCAGGAAACGGGAACCAGTGGTTGGAAATTGAATATACTATGGTAAAACTGTTATTGGAGTTTATGATGGAATGCAGGGGAATTATTCATGTAGTCAGGGAAGGGGATACCCTTTACCTGCTTGGGAAAAAATATCATGTGCCGCTTTTAGAGATTATGTATTCGAATCCGTTTGTGGATATTTATAATCTACAGACAGGAGATGAGCTGTGTATACCGGTTTCGCTCCGTGAAACGCCAAATTAAAGTAAGATGAGGACGCCCTTGGAATAGGGAACGGCGTAAGAACCGTTCCCTATTTTTTTATAAATCGGATAAATAAAGCGCTTTTGTAATTTCATGACTTTTGGAACTCTCTATCTTTTGAAAAAACGGCTCTATATTGACAAAGCAGCCATATAAAATTATAATGCTCTTAAAAGAAGAAAAAGGATGGGACTTAGATGAATCATTTCCTAAATAAATTAGAGCGCAAAGTTGGAAAGTACGCAGTGCCGAATTTAATTATTTATCTTTTAATCGGGTATGCCGTCGGCTTTACCGTGATGTATGTGTCTCCAAGCCTGTTATATTACCTGACGTTAGAGCCTTACTTGATTTTGCGAGGCCAAGTCTGGCGTCTGTTTACATGGGTTCTTATGCCGCCGGATACGAACCTTTTGTTTGCGGTGATTATGATTATGTTTTATTACCAGTTAGGGCAGTCTTTGGAACGGACATGGGGGACATTCCGTTTTAATGTCTATATTTTTGGCGGAATTATCTTTACAATTATAGGCGCGTTTGTGTTGTATGCGGTGTACTATCTGGCGTACGGGATGCCGGCGTCGGGAATGGGCGGGTTCTTTTCGACGAACTACATTAATATGACAATTTTTCTTGCCTATGCCGTTTGTTATCCAAATATGCAGGTGTTGTTGTATTTTGTGATCCCGATTAAGATGAAATGGCTTGCCGCCGTTTATACGGCTTTAATCGCTTTTCAGATGATTGAGACAAACTGGGCGGGGAGAGTGGCTATTTTATCGTCTGTCTTAAATTTTCTGGTTTTTTATCTGTCGACCAGAAACTACCAGAGCATTTCGCCGAAGGAAATCCACAGGCGGCAGGCGTTTAAAGCGCAGATGCGAAAGCCTTCTCCTAATTCCGGCATTACAAAACATAAATGCGCAATCTGCGGCAGGACGGAGAAGGACGACCCGTCGCTGGAATTTCGGTTTTGCTCAAAATGCGAAGGGAATTATGAGTATTGCCAAGACCATTTGTTTACGCATCAGCATATCCACAGAAGTTAAAAGAGTGTTCCTCTTAGGGCAATTTGGGCAACGTTTGAGAGGAGTTTTAGCCAGATCCGGTTAGAACTTCTTTTTTTCGGGCTTATGGCTTACCAGACGCGTTGGCAGAAACGGGCGGAACAAATTAAAAACTATACTTGTCGCATAGAACAAAATTTGTTATAATATTGCCTAATGAGAGAATTTTGCAAACGAAAGGATGTTAGAAATGAACCACATGAATAGAAGAATGAAGCTGACTCGTTTTCTTAGCATCAGCATTATCTGTGTCATAATTTTTTGTTTCTGTGTCTTTATGTTTTTAGCAAATTATATGAATAAGAAAAGTACGGACACGATTGAAAAAGTCGGTACGATTTATATGGGGAGCATGAACGAACAGATTAGTATGCACTATGAGACGACGATTACCATGCGTCTTTCTATGTTACAGGCGATAGTGGAAACGACAGACTTTGAACAACAGAGTTATAATGAATTATGTGTAAATTTAGAGTACAATGCAAATGCGAGGGGATTTTCCCATCTTGCCTTTTATTCGAATGACGGGCAGTTTGAGATGATTTACGGAGATCCGGTTGAACTTGCCGATCCAGAGCCGTTTTACCAAAGTATGCAGCAACAGGAGCAGAAAGTGGCTATCGCATCGGAGGCAGATGGGGACGGCGTGGTTTTGCTTGGAATCCCTTGCGTTTCTTCTATGGGAAATGGGCAGGAAAGCTGCGCGCTTGTTGCGGGGATACAGGTTTCTTCCTTAAAAGACTTGCTGTTTCTTGACAGCGGCACGTCGCTTGTCTATTCTTACATAATCCGCAAGGATGGCAGTTACATTATCCGGAGCAATGATGCGGCGGAAAATAGTTATTTTGAGCATATTGCTTCCGTTTTAGATCCCTCAGACGAGGAGGAAGCGGAAACATATATTAAAGAACTTGCGGCGGCGATGGAAGCAAATGAAGATTATTCCGCCATTTTAAAGACGGAGACGGGAGAACGCCATCTGTATTGTACGAGGCTTCCCTATTGTGAATGGCATTTAGTGACAGTGCTTCCGTTTGATTCATTAGACGGCATAATTACAAATATGGGCCGTAAATGGATGAGCATGGTTTATCTGTCTGCATTCATAATTTTTTCCACACTTTGCGGCGTGTTTTTCCAATATTATAAAATGTCGAAAAAACAAATGATGACGTTAGAAAAAGTCAGCGTGGAAGCGGAGCGGGCGAGACAGGAAGCGGAGAATGCAAATAAAGCTAAGAGTGAGTTTTTGTCGAATATGAGCCATGATATCCGGACGCCGATGAATGCCATTGTCGGCATGACGGCGATTGCAACTGCCAATATAGACAATAAAGATCAGGTGAAAAACTGTCTGCGTAAAATCATGCTTTCCAGCAAGCATTTGCTGGGGCTGATTAATGACGTGTTAGATATGTCGAAAATTGAAAGCGGTAAGATTAGCCTGAATATGGATCAGGTTTCCCTAAGGGAAGTAATGGAGAGCATTGTCAATATTATCCAGCCTCAGGTGCGTTCTAAGCATCAGCAGTTTAATATTTCGATTCATGATATTGAGACGGAAAACGTCTGCTGTGACAGTGTGCGTTTAAACCAAGTGTTAATTAACCTGTTGGGGAATGCGGTGAAGTTTACGCCGGAAGAAGGCATGATTCAGGTTTCTTTATATGAGGAGGATTCCCCAAGAGGGGGAGAGTATGTCCGCGTGCATATCCTTGTAAAGGATAATGGAATCGGAATGTCGGAGGAGTACCAGAAGAAGATTTTTGAATCGTTCAGCCGTGAGGACAATGCGAGAGTGCAGAAAACGGAAGGTACGGGCCTTGGGATGGCGATTACAAAATATATCGTTGTGGACGCCATGGGCGGTTCGATTGATGTAAGAAGTAAATTGGGCGAAGGCAGTGAGTTTCATGTTACGCTGGATTTAGAGAAAGCCGAGATTCAGGAAGTGGATATGGTGCTTCCGGAATGGAAGATGATGGTGGTAGACGATGATGAGCAGTTATGCCAGAGCATTGTGGAATCCCTAAAATCCATTGGTTTAAAACCGGATTGGTGTATGGATGCGGAGAGCGCGTTAAAGATGGTGGAGGAACACCATAAGCGCAACGACGACTACCATGTAATCTTGTTAGATTGGAAACTGCCCGGCATGGACGGCATTAGCGCTGCCCGTGAAATCCGGCGTCGTTATGGGGATAAAATTCCGATTCTTCTTATTTCTGCGTATGACTGGAGTGAAATTGAAGTTGAAGCGAGAAATGCGGGAGTTACAGGATTTATTGCTAAACCGCTGTTTAAATCGACCTTATTCTACGGGTTAAAGCCATTTGCGGGAGAATCTTCTGAAGATGGAGTGGATGTAAAAGTATTAAAGACAGAAAGCGTGAACTTTGAAGGAAAGCATATTCTTTTAGCGGAAGATAACGATTTGAACTGGGAGATTGCTTATGAGCTGCTTTCCAGCATTGGGCTTGAGCTGGAATGGGCGGAAAACGGGAAGATCTGTGTGGATAAATTCAAAGAGTCGCAGGAAGGGTTTTATGATGCGATTTTGATGGATATCCGTATGCCGGTGATGAACGGATATCAGGCGACGGAAGAAATCCGCGCTCTGGGGCGTAGTGATGCGAAGATTCCGATTATTGCGATGACAGCCGATGCGTTTGCGGAAGATATCCAAAAATGTATGGAAGCCGGCATGAATGCGCATATTGCAAAACCGATTGACATTCAGGAAGTGACGAGACAGTTAGAGAAATATATGAAATAGTGAGGATAAATACAATGGAACATGAAGCGGAATCCAGAAATTTTATAGAACAGATCATAGATAAGGATATTTCGGAAGGAACCTGTAAAGAGGTTTGCACGCGATTCCCTCCGGAGCCGAACGGCTACCTACATATTGGACATGCGAAGTCGATTTTACTGAATGCCGGTCTTGCGAAACAATACGGCGGAAAATTTAATCTGCGGTTTGATGACACGAATCCGACAAAAGAGAGGACGGAATACGTCGAATCCATTAAAGAAGACGTGAAATGGCTTGGCGCAGACTGGGAAGACCGCCTGTTTTTCGCGTCCGACTATTTTGGGCAGATGTATGAAGCGGCTGTAAAATTAATTAAAAAGGGAAAGGCATATGTATCAGATTTAAGCGCGGAAGAAATCCGCGCATACCGCGGGACGCTGACGGAAGCAGGGAAAGAAGATCCGTCTGCGGGCAGAAGCATCGAAGAAAACCTTGCGTTATTTGAAGAAATGAAAGCCGGAAAATACAAAGACGGCGAAAAAGTTCTGCGGGCAAGGATAGATATGGCGTCTCCAAATATGAATATGCGCGATCCTGTGATTTACCGTGTGGCGCATATGACGCATCATAACACCAAAGACGAATGGAGCATTTATCCAATGTATGATTTTGCGCATCCGATTGAAGATGCGATTGAAGGCATTACGCATTCTATCTGTACGTTGGAATTTGAAGATCACAGGCCTTTGTATGACTGGGTTGTGCGGGAGCTTGCATATGAATATCCGCCAAAGCAGATTGAGTTTGCCAAACTGTATTTGACAAATGTTGTGACCGGAAAGCGTTATATCAAACGTCTTGTCGATGAGAAAATCGTAGACGGCTGGGACGATCCGCGTCTGGTGTCGATCGCTGCGCTTCGGAGGAGAGGATTTACGCCGGAATCTATCCGGAAATTTATTGAGCTTTGCGGTGTGTCAAAGAGCAACAGTTCTGCCGATTATGCGATGCTTGAATACTGTATCAGAGAAGATCTAAAACTGAAAAAAGCCCGTGTAATGGCTGTGTTAGATCCGGTAAAAGTGATTATTGATAATTATCCCGAAGGCCAGACGGAAGAACTGACTGTCGTGAATAATATGGAAAACGAGGATCTTGGCGCGCATACCATTCCGTTCTGCCGGGAATTGTATATTGATCGGGAGGATTTTATGGAAACGCCGCCAAAGAAATATTTCCGAATGTTTCCCGGAAATGAAGTGCGTTTGATGCAGGCTTATTTTGTGACTTGTAACAGTTTTATAAAAGATGAAACTGGAAAAGTGACTGAGATTCACTGTACTTATGATCCAGACAGCAAAGGCGGCAACAGTCCGGACGGCAGAAAAGTCAAAGGGACGATTCATTGGGTTCCTGCGCCTTATGCAAAGAAGGCTGAAGTCCGTCTTTATGAAAATATCGTGGACGAGGAAGCCGGAGTTTACAATGAAGATGGAAGTTTGAATTTAAACCCCAATTCTTTAACGACGCTTTCAAACTGCTATATTGAGCCATACGCGGCAGACGCAAAAGCGTATGATAGTTTTCAGTTTGTAAGACAGGGATATTTCTGCGTGGATGCAAAATGCTCCACTCCGGAGCATCTGGTGTTTAACCGGATTGTTTCCTTGAAAAGTTCCTATAAATTACCAAAACAGTCTTAGTATCCAAGGAGGAAAGAATGGATCACACAGAAAAAAAAGAAGTAAAGCAGCCATCGGAAGCAGAATTTCTGTTCCCTAAAAAAATCCGCTGTACTGTTTGCGACAATGTGTTTGAAACGAAAATGGTAAAAAGCTCTAAAGCAAGGCGTATGCAGCCGGATTTTGATTTACGTCCACGTTTTGAGAATATAGATACCTTGAAATATGACGTTTACGCGTGCCCGATGTGTGGGTATGCCGCCATCAGCCGCTCGTTTGATCATTTGACGAAAGGGCAGATTCAGTTGGTAAAAGACAATATCTGCGTCAACTTTATGGCGTCCGCAGGCGGAGAGCCGGAAATTTATGATTATAAAACGGCGATCTCACGTTATGAACGCGCGCTTGCCTGCGCAAAAGTGAAACGCGCAAAAATCAGCGAACTTGCCTATACAATGTTAAAATTATCATGGCTGTACCGTTCACAGGCAGATGAAATGCCGGAGACAACCGAGACGGAAATGACGGAAAAGGCAAAAATCCGCCAGACTCAGGCGCAATATTACAGAGAAGCGTATGACGGCTTCCAAAAAGCCCTTACAGAAGAAGATTTTCCAATCTGTGGCATGGATTCATTTACTATGGATTATCTTCTGGCTTGTCTGGCAACTCATTTTAAAGATTATTCCTATGCGTCAAAAGCAGTCAGCAATATTCTTTCGTCGCAGGTTGCAGACAGAAGGATTAAGGATAAAGCGTTAGATTTAAAGACGACAATCGTAGAAGCGATTCGAAAGGAAACCGCGAAATAAGGATTATGCAGGAATTAATGATACCTATAGACAGCAGTTTAAAAAAACCGCTGTATGAACAGATTTACGATTATATACGGTTACATATTGCAGACGGTAAGATTTCCTATCTGGAAAAATTACCGTCTACTCGTTTTTTGGCAAGGCATTTGCAGGTTTCGCGGAGTACGGTGGAGCTTGCATATGCGCAGTTGCTTTCGGAAGGGTATTTAGAATCAAAGCCGGGCTGTGGATATTTTGCCAATGACATGACGGGATTGTATTTGGAGCGGCAAAAACGGCATACGGCAGTTTTTCCAAAAGAGCCGAAAGCATTTCGGATTGATTTTTCCCCAGAAGAAAATGAGTACGCGCATTTTCCTTATAATGTCTGGCGGAAACTTTCTAAGGAAGTTCTATTTGAAAATGATCCTACGTTGTTTTCCGCAGGCCCTGCGGCAGGGGAATGGGAGCTTCGGGCGGCAATTTGTGATTATCTGTATCATGCAAGAGGGGCGAATGTCTTTGCGGAGCAGATTGTAGTTGGCGCGGGAAATGAATATCTGCTTATGCTTTTAACGCAGATTCTTGGAAGTGGAAAGCGTGTGGCAATGGAAAATCCGACATACTTGAAAGCGTATCAGACGTTTTTAAATATGGACTATAAAGTTTGTCTCGCAAATATGGACAAAGACGGGATTTGTATAGATGAAGTGGAATGGGCAGATCCGGATCTTGTCTATACCATGCCTTCCCACCAGTTTCCAACTGGAATTGTTATGCCGGTGAAGCGGAGAATGGAGCTTCTTAAGTGGGCGGCGCAAAAAAGGAGCCGATACATTATTGAAGATGACCATGACAGTGAATTTCGTTATAAGGGAAAGCCGGTGCCTTCCCTGCAAAGTTATGACCGAAAAGGGGCGGTGATATATCTTGGGACATTTTCTAAAAGCATTAGCCCGGCAATCCGCGTAAGCTATATGGCATTGCCGAAACGGCTTTTAGGGGCGTATCAGGAAAAGTGCGGGTTTTATGCATCGACAGTCCCAAAGGAACAGCAAAGGGTCTTGACGGCTTTTTTAAGGCAGGGGTATTTTGAACGGTACTTAAATAAAATGCGCGGCGTTTATAAAGGGAAACACGATGCGTTTTTGGCGATGCTTAAGAAGGAACGCTGGGTAAAGAAGATTTCAGGAGATTATGCGGGGATGCATTTATTAGTGGAGATAAATCTGAAAAAACACGCGTCTGAAATTGTGGAGGAAATGAAACGGGCAGGGGTGCGGGTGTATGCGCTGGAGGAGTATATGGCGCGGGAAGCTATAAATAAAAAAGGCGTGGAAAATACGCTGCTTTTGGGTTATGGGGGATTGTCGGAAAAAGAGATGGCTGAAGGGATCCGGCATTTAAGAGAGATGTAAAAATGTATGGGATGCAGACAGGGCATTTTAGTGGGAGAGTGTTCGTAGATTTGGCTAATCTGCGAAATTTTGCGGGGACAGAAAGTTTGATTGGCGGTGAATGGCATGGCATTGAGTTGTTTTTGCATAATCAAAGGGCATATAAAGAAGCGTTGCGGCTTTTGGAGGAAAATGGAAGGCGGCGGTGATTCACCGACCGGAACGGGGAAATCCATGATTGCGTTTAAACTTGCGGAGGATCATAAAAACAGCCGCGTATGCTGGGCTTCCCCAAGCGCCTATATTTTTCAGACGCAGCTTGAAAATTTAAAGCGTGAGGGCGGATCTGATTTTGGGAACATTGTGTTTTTGACGTATGCGGGACTGATGAAAATGGAGAGCGGCTTGCTGTCTGGACTTTTGCCTGATTATATTGTGTTAGATGAGTTTTACCGCTGTGGGGCGGCGGAATGGGGAAAAGGAGTTCGCTTCTTTTAAGGCGGACATGAGCGGACATTTAAAACTACTGTTTTGCATTGACCTTTTAAATGAAGGGGTTCATGTGGGGGACGTCAGCGGCGTGATTTTACTGCGTCCCACGGCTTCCCCGACGTTGTGTTTACAGCAGATTGGGCGGTCGCTTTCCGCCGGAAAGGCAGGTCATTTTTATATTTATATGATAAAGTTTATTTACGCTATGGCATTATTTTCATTTGTTTTGTGTGTTTGTTATGGAATCAAAAAAAGATACGGACTGCTATAAAACGCATTTTATCTGTCAGGGAAAAGAAATATTAAATGATATTTCTTCACTGACAGTTTTTTTTTGAAACGGCTTGTGTTATAATTGCAAAAATACAAAAGAAACAAAGATAAGCAGGAGGTTTTCCATGCCAAACAAAATTTCAAATGAAATGGTTGAGCGTCTGGCCGGTTTAGCGAAATTGTCTCTTTCAGACGAAGAAAAGAAAAAAGCCGGAAATGACTTGGAAGAAATGCTTTGCTATATTGATAAACTGAACGAATTAGATACAGAACATATTCCGCCAACTTACCAAATCCACCCAACAGTAAATGTATTCCGCGAAGATATTCTTACAAACCGCGATTTTGCAAAGGAAGCGTTAAGCAACGCCCCAAGCCAAAGGGAACAAAGCTTTGTCGCGCCAAAAACGATTGGACGGGAGGAGATATAATGAATCTGTCTAATCTGACTGCATTAGAATTAGGGAAAAAAATTCAATCCAAAGAAATTTCCGTTTGGGAAGCCGTTACGGCTTCCCTAGACGCCATACAGCAAAAAGAGCATGAGTTAAATTGTTTTATTGCATTTGATGAATCACAGGCAAAAAAACGCGCCAGTGAGGCGCAAAAAGATATAGACAGGGGCGTCCTTGCTTCGCCTCTTGCGGGCGTGCCGATGGCAGTCAAGGACAATCTCTGCGTAGAACAGTTCTACGCAACCTGCGGCTCAAAAATTCTGGAACATTTTATGCCGCCGTATACTGCGTCTGCTGTCAGGGCTCTTTTGCAGCAAGGAGCCGTTTTGCTTGGCAAAACAAATATGGACGAATTTGCCATGGGAAGCTCGACAGAAACGTCATACTTTGGCGCAACAAAAAACCCGCGCAATGCCGCGTATGTCTCCGGCGGATCTTCTGGCGGTTCCTGCGCGGCGGTGGCGGCAGGGGAATGTTTTTACGCGTTAGGAACTGACACGGGCGGCTCGATCCGGCAGCCCTGCGCATATTGCGGCGTGACGGGGATTAAGCCAACTTATGGAACGGTTTCCCGTTACGGGCTGATTGCATATGCATCTTCGATGGATCAAATCGGCCCAATCGCGAAAGACGTATCGGACTGCGCCGCAATTTTGGAAGTCATTTCATTTTTTGACAAAAAGGATTCCACTTCCATCCGCCGCGGCGCCCTTGATTTTACGTCTGCGCTGGTAGATAATGTAGAGGGAATGAAAATCGGGATTCCCATGAATTGTTTTGGAAGCGGGCTGGATAGAGAAGTAAGAGACGCTATTTTGTCCGCCGTAAGCTTATGGAAACAAAAAGGCGCGCAGATAGAAGCGTTTGATTTTCAATATATGGACTATGCCGTTGCGGCGTATTATGTCATTGCCTGTGCCCAAGCCAGTTCTAATCTTGCGCGTTTTGACGGGGTAAAATACGGATACCGCGCCAAAACGTATGACGGGCTTAATGAAATGTACGAAAAAAGCCGTTCAGAAGGATTCGGGGAGGAAGTAAAACGACGGCTTTTGCTTGGCGCATTTGCGCTCAGCGAAGGCTATTATGACGCATATTATATCAAAGCGCTGAAAACGAGAACATTAATAAAACGGGAATTTGACGAATTATTTTCCCGATTTGACGTATTGCTGTCTCCGGCGGCATTTACCGCCGCGCCAAAAATTGGCGAAAGTTTAAAGAATCCGGTCGGCATGTACCAGTCGGATGCGTATACCGTTTCTGCAAATCTTGCAGGGCTTCCGGCGCTTTGCCTGCCCTGTGGAAAGACGAAAGACGGGCGTCCCATTGGAATGCAGCTTACAGGAGATTTGTTTATGGAAAAAAAGATACTTCGCGCAGCATATGCGTTTGAACAGATTCGAAAGGAACAAAAGCAATGCAAAACAGATACGAAACAGTCATAGGCTTAGAAGTCCATGTGGAGCTTGCGACAAAGACGAAGATTTTCTGCGGATGTTCCACTGCATTTGGCGGGGCTAAAAATGCCCATACCTGTCCGGTGTGCCTTGGGCTTCCCGGCGCGCTTCCGTCGTTAAACCAAAAAGCGGTAGAATATGCGCTTGCCGTCGGCATTGCGGCAGGATGTGAAATTACAAAGCAGACAAGATTTGACCGGAAAAATTATTTTTATCCGGACAACCCGCAAAATTACCAGATTTCCCAGCTTTATTTTCCAATATGCCGCAATGGAAAAATAGAAATTGAAACGGAAAGCGGCGAAACGAAATGGGTGCGCATCCATGAAATACATATGGAAGATGACGCGGGAAAGTTAAGGCATGACGAAAGAGGAAACGTTTCCCTTATTGATTATAACCGTTCCGGCGCGCCATTAATTGAAATTGTGTCAATGCCGGATATGCGTTCCGGGGAGCAGGCTGTGGAGTATTTGAAAAAACTTCGTTTGATGATACAGTATCTTGGCGTATCAGACTGCAAGCTTCAGGAAGGCTCTATGCGGGCGGACGTAAATCTTTCCGTCAGAAAAAAAGGGGAAACGTCATACGGCGTCCGGACGGAAATGAAAAACCTAAGTTCGATGAAAGCGGTTTTACGCGCGGTCAGGCATGAAACAAACCGACAGATATCTCTTTTAGAAGCGGGAAAAACAGTGGCTCAGGAGACAAGGCGCTGGGACGACGCCAAAGGCTGTTCGTATTCTATGCGGTCGAAAGAAGAAGCGAAGGATTACCGTTATTTTCCGGAGCCTGATTTGCCGTCTGTTGAGATTTCCGATGAATGGATCTTTCGCATCAAACAAAAACAGCCGGAGTTTCGTACAGAAAAAATGATACGCTACCAAAAGGAATACCATCTTCCGGAATATGACGCCGCTGTTTTGACGGAACACAAAAAACTGGCTGATTTTTTTGAAGCCGCCACAGCCATTTGCGGGAAACCTAAAAAAGTTTCTAACTGGCTGATGGGAGAAACGATGCGTCTGTTAAACGAACGGGCAATGGAACCGGATCAGCTTTCATTTTCACCCAAACATCTTGCGGAGCTGATTGATTTAACGGAATCGGGCGTAATCAGCAATTCACTTGCAAAAGAAGTCTTTGAAATGGTGTTTGCAAATGATGTAAGCCCAAGCAGTTATGTAGAAGAAAATGGCTTAAAAACCGTAGACGATACACAAGAACTGCAAAAAATCATCAAACGTGTTTTGGAGCAAAACCCGAAATCGGTTCAGGATTATTTAGGCGGCAAGAAAAAAGCCATAGGTTTTCTCGTCGGGCAGACGATGAAAGCGACGCAGGGAAGGGCGGAGCCTGCGCGGACTAGGGAATTGTTAGAGGAGAGTTTACTTAAGTTATCATAGACAGGATTAGAGAAGGAGATTAGAATGTCAGAACAAGATTTTTACGAAGTGGAACCAACCAGAACAAATGCAGGCGGCTCAGAGGAAACGAATGAAGAAGAATTTGAGCAGATCTGCTATCTTTGCCACAGGCCGGAAAGAATCGCGGGGAAAATGATAAAAATTCCGGGTTCTATCCATATTTGTCAGGATTGTATGCAGAAAACCTTTGACACAATGGGAAATTCCGCATTTCCGATGGACGGGTTTATGGGAAAAATGCCAAATGTCAGCATGATTGACCTGACCGGATTTCAAGACGCTATGCCATTCCAAAAAAAGATTAAGAAGAAAAAGAAAGAGGAACAGCAAAAGCCGGCATTTGATTTAAACAGCATACCGGCGCCCCATAAAATTAAAGCCAGCCTTGATGAATATATTGTCGGGCAGGAAAAAGCGAAAAAGGTAGTGTCCGTCGCAGTCTATAACCATTATAAGCGGGTGGCGGCAAAGATAGAAGACGGCGTGGAAATTGAAAAATCAAATATGTTAATGATAGGGCCGACAGGCTCCGGCAAAACGTATCTTGTTAAGACACTGGCGAAGCTCTTAGACGTGCCGCTTGCCATTACGGATGCGACTTCTTTGACGGAAGCGGGCTATATCGGCGATGATATTGAAAGCGTTGTCAGTAAGCTTTTGGCGGCGGCAGACAATGACGTAGACCGCGCGGAACAAGGCATTATTTTTATTGACGAAATTGATAAAATCGCGAAAAAAAGGAACACGAACCAAAGAGACGTAAGCGGGGAATCCGTCCAGCAGGGCTTATTGAAACTGTTAGAAGGCGCAGAAGTGGAAGTCCCTGTCGGGGCAAGCAGTAAAAACGCCATGGTTCCCGTTGTCACTGTCAATACCAGAAATATCCTGTTTATCTGCGGCGGGGCGTTTCCAGATCTCGAAGACATTATCAAAGAGCGTCTCAATCAGGCATCTTCGATAGGGTTTAAAGCGGATTTGAAAGACAAATATGACAAAGAGGAAAATCTTTTTATGCAGGTTTTAGTGGAAGACGTGCGTAAATATGGCATGATACCGGAATTTTTAGGACGTATGCCGGTTTTATTTGCGTTAGAAGCGCTGACGGAAGATATGCTTGTTCGTGTGTTGGCAGAGCCGAAAAACGCAATTATCAAACAGTACCAGAAGTTACTTGCCATGGACGAGGTGAAGTTGGAATTTGAAGAAGAAGCGCTTCATTCGATTGCGGTTAAGGCGAAAGAAAAGAAAGCGGGCGCAAGGGCGCTGCGCGCAGTTTTAGAAGAATTTATGTTGGATATTATGTATGAAATCCCAAAAGATGAGGCAATCGGCGTGGTGACGATTACGAAAGCGTATATCGAAGGAAACGGCGGCCCGATGATTACTATGCGTCAGGGCGTGATGTAATCCTTGCGGGAATATCGCAATCCATTGGTTCATATATTTAGGAAAAAAGAGAAATGGGCAAAAAATGGATTGTCAGGAAGCAGTGTATTCAAACGATTATTATGATATTATCGCCAATTCCTCCGTTTTGGACACAGGATTGGGAAACGTCTGCTCTCAGCAGGCGGGAGGCCGTTACACGATTTACTATTTAAACCGGGCGGAGGTTCCGCCGTTGTCGGTCGGAACCTATAAATATATCAATATTCCGAAATGTTTTACGATCCTTGATCAAAATGCCTTAGACGCCAGCGGCATCACGCGGGTTCAGACGCAGCGGAATTTAGAGCTTACCGGAGACGGCATAATGATAGGTTTTCTGGATACGGGCATAGCCTATGAAAACAATGCGTTCCGCAATACATATGGAACGTCACAAAAGGAAATTTAGATTTTGCGAGAGGGGCAGATGCCATAAACCGGCAAAAGATTATGACGTTGCAAAAAAGCAATGGATTTGTAGAAGATTACGGATTCGTTGCTTTTTTTGTTGCCATACATTCGAAAGGAACGGCAATCGGCATATTCTGTAGGATTGAGGCGGGCTTTTAAGGAGACGGGAGCATAAAGAAAGGTTGAATTTGTCACGAAAATATAGTATACTGACAGAAATAAGAAGGTCAATTATAATAAGGAGGAGGGGTAATATGGTTCGTGGCAAAAGAGTTTTCAAAAAGGTTTTGTGTCTGTTTCTTACATTCATAATGATCGTTGGCGCAGTATCATTTCCGGAACAAAAGGTGAATGCGGCAGATACAAGGGAGTATACGATTCTGAGTACAGATACGACAGGGGAACGGGATATATTTTCCTACTATCCGTCATCAGGCTGGAGCAGGGGGCAGCAGATAGACGAATATTTTACAAACGGCTCCGTAGAGTCGCAGGTATCTAACGGCGCAAACGCATCGGATATTTATTATACGGTTAAATTTTCCGGAACGGGAATTGCGCTGTATGGATACAAGGCTCCGGGGCATGGGGCAACAGTAAAGGTTTTTGTGGACGGGACGGAAAGAGGAGAGTTTGACAGTTATGCGCAAAATAGAAGCTCCAGCGACGTCATTCTCATGAATATCGAAGCGCTGGATAATGGGGATCATACGCTAAAAGTCATGGCAACCGGAGGCAAAAACGCTTCGGCGGATAATAGTTTTATAGAAGTGACGAAAGCAGTTGTAACCGTTCCGATTGAGAAGGTTCCTGCAACGGATTTCTTCTTTACGGAAGAAACCTGTACGATACGGGTGGGCGAGTCAAAGAATCTTTCCTATCGCCTTGCGCCGGATAATTCATATGCGCCGGAGGATTTGCAGTTTGCATCCGACGATACATCTGTGGCGTCTGTGGATTCTTCCGGAAGGATTACAGCAAAGAAAGTCGGCGCAGCGCGCATTACGGCTTCTTCAGAGAGCGTTGGATTTTCAAAGAGCATTGAAGTAACGGTATTAGAACGGAAAGAAGACATTGACGCGACATATGTGGACAGCGGGGATCAGTACCAGCAGAAGGCGTACGAAACTCTTTTAGCCGGAAACAGGAAGCTGGGCGAACGGGCCTGGGCATGGAAAAACGACAAAGCAGTTGCGGAAATTGCAATAATGAGCAAACAGAAAGCATTGGAAAGCGTCTCGGTGGGCATAACAGATTTAGAGGGGTTTGGCGCGGTCATTCCCGCTTCTTCGGTAAAGCTTTCTTTTGTCAGGGAAGTAAAGGCGTATACCGGCCATGCCGGATGGTACGCGTATAATACAGCGGGGACAATGCCGTCTGGGCCAAGGGAATATTTCCCAGAGGTCATTTATTCCGGCGATCCGGTTTCTATGGATCGCGAGAGATTACAGCTGGTATGGGTAGAGGCTTCCGTTCCGGAAGATGCGCTTGCGGGCATTTATAAAGGAACGATTACCGTTTCGGCTGGAAACACCGATGAAACAATTTCACTGGACTATACGCTTGAAGTTTTAGACGTGGCGCAGCCAGACCCGCAGGATTATGACTTTGACGTCGAGTATTGGAGCCATCCATATAATGTGGCTTACTATTATAACGTAGAGCCGTTTTCAGAGGAACATCTGGAGCTTTTAAGACAGCATATGGAACTCTATAAAAGCCTTGGCGGCCATGCGATCACGGCAAGCATTGTAGAGGAAGCGTGGGGCGGACAGACGTACGGCGGTGGAAATAGCATCCATTATCCATCTATGATTAAATGGATTAAAAATACGGACGGGACATGGGAATTTGATTATACGGATTTCGATAAATGGGTTGCCTTAAACAAGGAAATCGGAATCGCGGACAAGATTATCTGTTACAGCATGATGCCGTGGGACGGCATTGTGAAATATAAAGACATGGCTACAAATACGGTCAAATCCATGACGGCCAATCCGGCAAATTCCACGCAGTACAGTCAGGTATGGCAGCCATTCCTAGAAGATTTTGTCGCGCATCTTGATGAAAAAGGCTGGTTTGGCCAGACTTACATAGGCTTTGACGAACGGTCAAATATGGGGACGGCATTTGATTTGATCGATTCTGTAACAAATAGAGATGGGAAAGCATTGAAAAAATCGGCTGCATTCAATGACTTTTCACACAATCAGGCTATCTTCAACAGGCTTAATTATGCTTCTGTTGGGCTTCAGCAGATTCGTGAGAACCTGACGCCATTTAAGCAGCAGATTGTAACGAGAAGGGAAAACAATCAGGATCTTACAATGTATACGGCGACAGAACATGTGCCGAACAGCTTTACAAAATCGAATCCGGTGGAAAGCTATTGGACGATTTTATATGCCGGCTCGTTAAATACGACAGGATTTTTGAGATGGGCATATGACGCATGGGTGGCAGATCCGCTGGAGGAGTCCACACATTCATCATTTCCGGCTGGCGACTGCTTCTTAGTATACCCGTCTGAACAAGAAGATGAAGTAAAAGAAAGCAAATTCTCCCTGCGTCTGGCAAAACTAGATGAGGGCGTCCGCGACGTCAATAAGCTTTATATCATGCGGGAAGGTTCACAGGAGATGGCGGACGGTGTGGCAGATATTTTAAGCCATGTGAAAGGCGACAGAATAGAAGATTATGAATATAGTATAATGCCAAAAACGGATAACTGGGGACGGGATGCCAAATGGCTGACCGAAAGCGGAAAAAATTCAATGCTATCAGATATGGAAGCAGTTAAACAGGGGATTTATGATCTCACAAAGGATTTTATTACAGAGGAATATCCAGACCGTGTTCAGCAGATAGAATTGGCAAAGCCGGAAAGAACGGAATTTGAGTCGGGCGAAGTGATACAGCTTCAGGCTGTGGCGCAGCCGGCGTCAGCGGCAGGTTCTATCCAGTGGAGCAGCAGCAACGAGGCGGCGGCTTCCGTGGATAGAAACGGGCAGGTGACCATGAAAAAGGAAGGAAAAGCGACGATTACGGTTTGTTCTGCAAAGAACGCCAACATTGGGCAGAGCATAGAGCTTAGCGTGAAACTGCCCGAAGCGAAAAAACCGCTTTTTGAGCAGATGGAAGCCGCTTCTAAACTGGAACAGGAAAATTATACGGAAGAAAGCTGGGCGGCTCTGGAAGAAGCGTTAGAAGAAGCGGAGAGGGTCATGAAAAAAGGCGCGTCCGCCACTCTCGAGGAAATCCAGTCTGCTTGTGAATTGCTTGAAAACGCAATAACCGGATTAAAGGCTCCGGGAGGAACGGCCCAAGAGCATGAGGTAACGTATCATTGGAATTTCGATCAGGGAGGAACTAAGATGGAGCGTGTGCCGGACGGAGAATACGCAGAGCCGCCGGCGCAGGCGCCGGAACGCGATGGCTGGATATTTACCGGAAAATGGTATTTAGAGCCGGAGTGCGAAACAGAATTTATATGCAGTGAAACGCCGATTACCAGAGACCGCGATTTGTATGCGGAATGGCAAAAAGATGAAGAAACAGTTCCCGGCCTGACGCAGGCGAAAAAAGAACTGGAAGCGGTTCTTGCGCAAATATCGGATCTTTCTTATGCGGATTATTCGCAGGAAGGCTGGAAGATGCTGTATGGGGCCGTTTGGGAAGCCCGCAACGCTTTAGAATCTGACAATGCCAAAGTGGTCACAGAGGCGAAGAAAAAGCTGGAAGCGGCAATCGCTTATACGAAAACGGAGGAGACGCAGCAGAAAAAGGATCAGCTCAATAACCGCTATGAAGCGTGTGGGGAGGAGTATGACGAAGCAGACTATACGCCGGAAAGCTGGGCGGCTCTGGAAGAAGCGTTAGAAGAAGCGGAAAGGGTCATGAAAAAAGGCGCGTCCGCCACTCTCGAAGAAATCCAGTCTGCTCTTGACCTGCTTGAAAGCGCGGTTATGGGATTAAAGCCTCCGGAAGGAACAGTTCAAGAACATGAGGTAACGTATCATTGGAATTTCGCTCAGGGAGGAACTAAGACGGATCGCGTGCCGGACGGAGGTTATGCGACAGCTCCAAAAGACGCTCCGAAACGGGACGGTTATACGTTTACCGGAAAATGGTATCTGGATGCGAAATGTTCAAAGGAGTATGCGTTTGGCAAAGTTCCCGTTACGGAACCCCTGACGCTTTACGCCGGATGGAAGAAAAAAGAAACAGTCAATTCCGGCGGCAATGACAAGAATGCCGCGGAGCGGAAGAAGAAAGAAACGGCAAAGAAGGCAGTATCAGATGCAAAGAAAAAAGCAGATGCGTTTATAAAGGCTGGCAGGGGAAATTACACAGTAAAAAGCTGGAATGCGTTTTTATCTGCCTATAATGCAGTGAAGAACCTTACAGAAGCGCAGAAAGACAAGATGACGGCGGACAATTTGAACAAACTTGCAAATGATCTGACAAAGGCGCAGGCAAAACTGAGTAAAGAGAATGTAAAAATTTCCAGTTTACAGTTTGCCGCAAAGACGTATCAGATTGCAAATGGCAAGTCTGTGAACTTGAAAAAGGAGCTTACAATTTTGCCGGAAAGCGCCGCTAATCAGAAGCTTGTCTGGAAAATATCGAATGCGAAGTTTGCGAATCTAAACAGCAGTACGGGCATTGTCAAGGCGTTAAAGAAGGGCATTAAGAAATCGGTTACCGTAACGGTAATGACGGAGGACGGAACAGTCTCGGCAAAGGCGACCGTCAAGGTGATGAAGGGACGCGTTTCGAAGATTACGGCGAAAGGCGCGAAGAAGGTCAAGGCGAAAGCGGGCAAGTCCGTCACGCTTAAGACGAACGTAAAGACGACGGGCGGAAAGCCTGTCAACAAGGCTTTGAAGTGGACCTCTTTAAACCCAGAGATCGCGACAGTAAAGGGCAGTGGCAAGCTGGCGGCGAATGCGAAAGTCAAGGTTTCAAATGACGCAAAGAAAGGGCAGAAGGCTGTCATTACCGCAGTGTCAATGGACGGCGCGAACAAGAAACTGAAATTCACGGTTACAGTAAACTAAGGGTCATGAAATGACAGGGAAGCCAACCAATGATGCAATAAAAGAATTAGAAACACCGGAGGAGCTTATGGCTTCTCTGGTGTTTTTGTTTTGGAAATTATTTTTTCCGTTCTCCTAACTGCGCAACTTCTTTTTCGTCTTTCCCCTCTCTTGGTTCTGCTTTGTGGTCTGTTATGCGTCAGTCTTGATTGGTTCCTTGCCGATATTGTTAAGTTCAGATTACAAAGGCTGTATCTTAGTTTTCCATGATTTCGGAGTTATCGTCATGGGCTTTCCCCATATGTATTTGAATCATATTGGTCTGCTAATGAAAACCTTGTAAAAAATTTTACATTATCAATAGCAGATTAGATGTTTCAATATAGAATTTATCTGGAGAAGCCGAATAAAATGTAAAAAATAAAAAGAGGCGGTAAGAAGGAGTGCCGGTTAGACTTAAAAATATCATGGATGAATATGAAATTCAGGTGAAACTTTATATGAATGAACGGCTATTCAGCAAAGGCGTTATCTCAAAAGAATTGTATGATAAGGCAAAGAAAATGATTCTAAAAAACGTTGAAGAAAAAGCGCGCGAAATATAGATTGATCAGCTGTAAAAAGATGCATATAGTATATAAAGGAGCAGTAGAGTATATGGATTTGTATAATATAAGAAAAGAACTAAACATTGGAAAATCAATTTATGATATTCCAATGAGAGTTACTTACTATGCAAGAGTGTCTACGGAAAAAGATGAACAGTTACATTCCTTATCGGCGCAGATAAAATACTATTCTGATTTGATAAATAGTAATTCGCATTGGGAATTTGTAGAAGGATACATAGACGAGGGTTTAAGCGCAACAAGCGTAAAAAAAAGAGAGAGTTTCCTTACTATGATTGAAGATGCAAGGTTAGGAAAATTTGACTTTATCATTACAAAAGAAATTTCTCGTTTTTCAAGAAATACTGTAGACAGCATTCAATATACACAGCAGTTACTGGCATTTGGCGTTGGCGTGTTGTTTCAATCAGATAATATCAACACGCTTCTGCCGGACAGTGAGCTGCGATTGACAATTATGAGCAGTATCGCGCAGGACGAAGTGCGCAAAATTTCTGAGAGGGTGCGTTTTGGCTTTAAACGCGCAGTAGAAAAAGGATCGGTATTAGGAAATAATAAGATATGGGGATATAAAAAAGATAATGGAAAGCTTGTGATTGTGGAAGAAGAAGCAGAAATTATCAGGGAAATCTTTGATATGTATGTAAACAAACAATTCGGTATGCGTGTCATATCAAGGATGTTAGGAGAGCGCGGCGTTAAAAATTCTAAGAATAATGATTTCGCGGCCAGTACCATTCGAAATATAATCGCAAATCCAAAGTATAAAGGTTATTATTGCGGAAATAAAACACAGAAATATGATTACAGGCATAATGCCAGAAAATACCTTGCTCCCGAAGATTGGGTTGTATATGAAGATAAAGAGAATGTTCCGCCGATTGTGTCAGAAGAATTGTGGGACAGGGCAAATAGGATTCTTCACAAAAGAGGGACTGCCATAAAAGAATCTGCCGCCACAGGATCATATACTAACAGATACAAATACAGTGGTAAAATTATATGTATGGATCATGGAACTTCTTATCACCATAAAATATATAGGTACAAAAGCGGCGTCAAAGAAGCTTGGCAATGCAAGGTTTATTCGGAAAAGGGAAAAAGAGCTTGTGATTCGCCAACCATCTATACAACAGAGCTTGATGAAGTGATGAAACAGATTTGCAGAAAGTTTCTTGTAGATAAATCAAATATCATACATGATCTGATAAAAATATATACGGATGCCGCAGGGAAATCCACCGTAGAGCGTGATATAGCAAAATATAAATTAGAAATAAATGATTTGCAAAAAAAGAAGGATAAATTGTTAGATTTAAGTATAATGGATAGAGTTTCTGATGATGAATTTGAAAACAGAAACAATTTATTCAATGTCCAGATTGAACAGGCAAAGGAAAAAATAAAACAGTTAGAGGAGGACAAGGAGAAGAATAGGAACATAGCCGATACAATAAATTCATTTCGGGAATTGATTTTTAACGAGCTTGATTTTGAAGAAGGGATCAGTGATGGAATGGCAGATGCCATTCTTGGCCGGATAGAAGTTGAGAAAACGGAGAAAAAAAATACTGTGAAGTTAAATGTATATTTAAAAGTTTCAGATGAAAAAAAATCCTTTCTGGCAATACGGAAACGTGGCAGTGAAACTTCTGTTTGCGCCGAGCCATACAGACGGAAGCACCCGCATTACAGCGATTTGGGATCAGACCGATAAGACGGGGCCTTCGCCCGAAGGGTTTATTTATGGGACGGAGTATACAAAAGAGCAGATTGACTATGCCTTAAAGCAGGAAAATCCAAGGGACTATGTGCCTCAGACGGACGATGTCGGACATGGAACCATGTTAGCTTCTATTGCGGCGGGCAGTGAGGACATAGAAAATGACTTTATCGGGGCGGCTCCCCATGCAGACATTGCAGTCGTCAAGCTAAAGCCTGCCAAACAAAATCTGCGGGATTTTTATTATATTAAAGACGGGGCGGTCGCTTATCAGGAAAACGACATTTTTACGGCAGTGGATTATCTCAATAAACTGGCGGAGAAACGCGGGGAGCCGCTTGTCCTTTGCATTGGGCTTGGCGCAAATCAGGGGCATAGAGGATGCGGCGGAAGGCTTGCGTCTGTGCTGGACGATATTGCGGTTATGTTCCGCAGGGCGGTCTGCATTGCTGTGGGAGATGAGGCGACGGCAAGGCATCATTACTATGGCGTAGTGGGGCAGAATACTTCAGACAAAGTGGAAATCAATGTGACGGAGGATATGCGTGGGTTTATCGTGGAATTGTGGGGACATTCGTCTGAATTGTTTGCCGTCTCCATCACTTCCCCGACAGGGGAGGTAATGCCAAAGGTTTCCGTCTGGAACGGGCAGCAGCAGAAACAGCGGTTTTTATTGGAAAACACGCAGGTGACAGTGGATTACCAGCTTGGCTGTGAAAGAAGCCGCGAGCAGTTAATTTATATGGATTTTTCCAATCCGGTCAGAGGGCTGTGGCAGATAGAAGTGTTTCCATACCGCATTTCAGATGGGATTTTTAATCTTTACCTTCCGATTTCCAGTTTTTTGGAACAGGAACTCTACTTTGTGCGTTCCAATCCGGATATGACCCTTACCGTTCCTTCCGGAGCTAGGTATCCAATGGGAGTTGGCGGCTATAATTCCATAACGGACGGCATTTATATTGAATCGGGACGCGGATATACTATGGACGGGACGATTAAACCGGACTTTGCGGCGCCTGCCGTCAATGTTTTTGCCCAAAACCGGTATGGGCGGTATGAAGCCATGACTGGGACGTGCGCGGCTGTCGCCATCGCATCCGGAGCCTGCGCGCTTTTGCTGGAATGGAATATTACCCATATGGATAACCGCGCTGTCAATTCCATTGAGCTTCGCAACCAGATTATTAATGGCGCTCGCCGTATGTCGAACCAGCTTTTTCCGAATCGGGAAGAAGGGTACGGCAGGCTTGATGTTTACCAGAGCATTTTGAATATGAGGAATTTGTAGATGAAGATTGAAACATCTTTTATTCAGGCGTAAATTCAAACTGGATTAGAAAAGGCGTCTTTCATGCAGAAATGCGTGAAAGGCGTTTATTTGTGGATTTTTATGGAATAGTCCGGTTGAATATGAATGGCTTAAGGCGTAGAATGGATCTATATATAGGAAATGGGGGATATGGAATGATTTATACGGTTACCTTTAATCCGTCTTTGGATTATATTGTTTCAGTGGACAAGTTCCGTCTGGGCGTTACGAACCGGACGGTTTCTGAGATGCTGCTTCCGGGAGGGAAGGGCTTAAATGTTTCTATGGCGCTTGGGAATTTAGGGATTGCAAGCGTTGCCCTTGGATTTGCCGCAGGATTTACGGGAGAGGAAATTGTCCGGCGGGCAAAAGAGCTGGGCGTTTGGACGGATTTTATTTTTGTGCGGGAAGGGGTTTCGAGAATTAATGTGAAATTGAAAACTGTGGAAGGGACGGAAATTAATGGAAGCGGGCCAAAGATTAAAGAAAGTGACGTAGAGAAACTTATGGGAAAGCTTGATGCTTTAGGAGAGGGAGATGTTTTGGCGCTTGCAGGGAGCATTCCTTCATCTATGCCGGACGATATGTATGGCAGGATTTTGGAACGGTTAAAGGGGAAGGGGGTTTTAACGGCAGTGGACGCCGCGAAGGAGTTACTTTTAAAGACGCTTTTGCGCCGGCCGTTTTTCGTAAAGCCAAACCATCATGAGCTGGGAGAGATTTTTGGGGTTGCGTTTCAGACGAGGGAAGAAGTAAAGCCATATGCAGTAAAATTAAAGGAAATGGGGGCGCGGAATGTTTTGGTTTCCATGGCGGGAGAAGGCGCGGTTCTTGCGGCGGAAGACGGGAGGGTTTTTAGCGCCCCTGCGCCGGAGGGAAAGTTAAAAAACAGCGTTGGGGCGGGGGATTCCATGGTGGCTGGTTTTTTGGCGGGCTGGCTTGAAAAAAAGGATTACCAATATGCGTTTGACAGGGCGCTTTCCGCCGGGAGCGCGAGCGCTTTTTCAGATTTTATGGCAACGCGTCCGGAAATAGAAGCGGTGTACCGTCAGATAATGTCAAAAAGGAGAGAAGGAGGGGACGCGGCAGACGGGCTTAGGCTTGAAATGACATAGGGCGGGCGATGGAAAGTTGAATAAAACGGTTTACAAACTTCCCTGTATATGATAGACTGTAAAAGCATGAGTTTAGCCCATATTCGGCAGATGGACACTCCGACCTTTTGCTGAGTATCATGTGGAATTGGGCGATTAAAAATTTAGGAGGATTTCTTATGATCGCAAAAGAAAAGAAACAGGCAATCATCGCTGAGTACGGCAGGACGCCGGGAGACACCGGATCGCCGGAAGTGCAGATCGCAATTCTGACCGCTAGAATTCAGGAGCTGACAGAGCATTTAAAAGTGAATCCGAAAGATCACCATTCCAGAAGGGGTCTTTTGAAAATGGTAGGACAGAGACGCGGTTTACTGGCTTATTTAAAGAAAACGGATATTGAAAGATACCGTTCTTTAATTGAGCGTTTAGGAATCAGAAAGTAGTGGGCTATAAAATAGAGCGGAGGGTTTTCCGCTCTATTTTTACTCATTATGGAGCAAAAACAGGCAAAAGGGGCGGCCGAGACCACTGATTTGTGCATTTAAGAAATGTATAGATCAGTAGTTTCGGAGCCTTTAGCCCAAGGAACAAATCAGACATACAAAAATTAAGGAGAAAAGATATGTACAAGAGTTTTTCAATGGATCTTGCCGGAAGGACGCTTACAGTCGATGTGGGTAAGGTTGGCAAGCAGGCAAATGGATGCGCGTTTATGCGCTATGGGGAGACGACTGTGTTGTCGACTGCGACGGCTTCGGATAAGCCGAGAGACGGGATTGATTTTTTCCCGTTAAGCGTGGAGTTTGAGGAGAAAATGTATTCTGTTGGCAAAATACCGGGAGGATTTAATAAAAGAGAGGGAAAAGCGTCGGAGAACGCAGTTTTAACGGCAAGGGTGATCGACCGTCCAATGCGTCCGCTTTTCCCAAAGGATTACAGAAATGACGTGACGTTAAACAATATGGTGATGAGCGTGGACACAGCCTGCCGGCCGGAGTTGGTGGCAATGCTTGGCGCTGCAATTTCCACTTGCATTTCTGACATTCCGTTTGACGGGCCATGCGCGATGACGCAGGTAGGAATGGTAAATGGCGAATTTATTGTCAATCCTTCCCAAGAGCAGTGGGACAATGGGGATTTGATGCTGACGGTTGCTTCCACATCAGAAAAAGTCATTATGATTGAAGCAGGGGCAAATGAAATTCCGGAAGATAAGATGTTAGAAGCGATTTATATGGCGCATGACGTCAATCAGACGATTATAGAGTTTATCAATCAAATCGTTGCAGAAGTTGGAAAGCCCAAACATGAATATACAAGCTGCGCCATTCCGGAAGCAATGTTTGACGAGATGAAGCGGATTGTCACTCCGGAAGAAATGGAAAAAGCGGTATTTACAGATCAAAAGCAAGCGCGCGAAGAAAATATCAGAAGCATTACGGACAAGTTTACAGAAAGTTTTGCGGAAAATGAGGAGTGGCTTGCCGTATTAGACGAAGCTGTCTACCAGTACCAGAAAAAGACCGTCCGTAAGATGATTTTAAAAGACCATAAGCGTCCTGACGGCAGAAAAATCAATGAGATCCGGACGCTTTCGGCGGAAGTGGACTTGATTCCAAGAGTGCATGGCTCTGCGATGTTTACCAGAGGACAAACGCAGATATGCGATATTGTGACGCTGGCGCCTCTTTCGGAAGTGCAGAAAGTAGATGGGATTGACGAGAATATTACAGAAAAACGGTATATGCATCATTACAATTTCCCGTCTTATTCCGTAGGCGAGACAAAGCCTTCAAGAGGGCCGGGCAGAAGGGAAATCGGACATGGGGCTTTAGCGGAGCGCGCATTAATTCCGATGCTTCCGTCTACGGAGGAGTTCCCATATGCGATCCGCGCAGTGTCGGAGACATTTGAATCAAACGGATCGACGTCTATGGCGTCCACTTGCGCATCCTGTATGGCGCTGATGGCGGCAGGCGTGCCGATTAAAAAGATGGTGGCAGGCATTTCCTGTGGGCTTGTGACGGGAGATACCGATGAGGATTATTTGGTTTTAACGGATATTCAGGGACTTGAAGATTTCTTTGGGGACATGGATTTTAAAGTGACTGGGACAAAAGACGGCATAACGGCAATTCAGATGGATATTAAAATCCATGGGCTGACGCGTCCGATTGTTGAAGAAGCGATTGCGCGGACAAGGGAAGCAAGGCTTTTTATTATGGACGAATGTATGTCGAAGGCAATCGAAAAGCCGCGTAAGGAGCTTAGCCCTTATGCTCCAAAGATTGTCCGCATTCAGATTGATCCGGCAAAAATCGGCGATGTAGTCGGGCAGAGAGGCAAGACGATTAATGAGATTATTGAGCGGACAGGCGTAAAAATTGACATTACAGACGATGGAGCGGTTTCCATTTGCGGGACGGATCAAAACGCAATGAATCAGGCGGTTGAAATGGTTCAGCTTATTACGACGGATTTTGAGGCGGGACAGATTTTTGAGGGAACCGTAATTAGCATTAAAGAGTTTGGCGCGTTTGTGGAATTTGCGCCGGGGAAAGAAGGAATGATCCATATTTCCAAAATCTCCAAAGAGAGGATTAACCGAGTGGAAGATGTTTTAACGCTTGGGGATAAAGTGACGGTGGTCTGCCTTGGAAAAGATAAGATGGGCAGAATAAGTTTTTCAATGAAAGACGCGCCAAAAAAGGATAAAGCAAAATAATTATTCATTCCTATATTTTCCATCAAAATATGACATACAGTTGTCGCGTTTTATGTGTTATCCTGTGTTTGTTTGAACCGGCGGAAAGAGAATTGCAGTGGGAAATTCAGATATTGCCAATGCCGGAAAACAGAAAGGAAAAAAGCAGATGAAATTAGACGGATTTGGAATTTTAGTGGAGGACATGGCGGGAATGATCCGCTTTTACAGAGACGTCCTAGGGTTTGAAATCAAAGAAACGGAAGATGCAGAGCATGTGTTTTTGGAAAAAGACGGAACGTTATTTATGTTATGCCGGAGGGCGGACTTTGAAAAAATGACGGGGAAATCTTTGTCTTACGCCAAAGGGACAAACGGCCATTATGAAATTGCGCTTTCAGCCGCTGACTATGCGGCGGTGGATCGGGCATTTGAAGAAATTGTGGCCGCCGGAGGAAAGGAGATTCTTGCCCCTTCCACAATGCCTTGGGGACAGAGGACATGCTATATCGCAGACCCTGAAGGGAACTTGGTTGAAATAGGCTCGTTCCAAAAAGGGGAAGCATAGGGAATGAAATAAAAAGAGACTTTTGCCAATGGGCGGAAGTCTCTTTTTTTATGCCGGTGCAGTGAAAAACAAAAGCGTATGTTAGATAAACTAGATGCAATGGGGAATTAGCGGAAAGCATAGATAAGTAAAAGTGGAAATAATGGCATTTTTCGGAAAGTTTTATCGAAAAAATTCAGGAAATCTTTAAAATAGCTTGCTGATTTTTAAAACATTGTGTACAATGTCATATAGCACATTTGAAATGAGGAGGAAAAAGAATGTCTATTTTATTGAATCAGGCGGCAGGAAATGTCAGTTCGCTTCCAATGTTTTTGTCATTGGGGGTTATGTTTATCGTTTTATATTTTTTTATGATCCGTCCGCAGCAGAAAGAGACAAAAAGGAAAACTGCAATGATGGCAGGTTTGGCGGTAGGTGACACTGTATTGACGACAAGCGGATTTTACGGCGTATTGATTGATATTACGGACGACACTGTAATTGTAGAGTTTGGCAGCAATAAAAACTGCCGTATTCCAATGCAAAAAGATGCGATTGCAGCAGTGGAAAAACCGGATGCGGAATAATTCTGATGAATTGTAAAGTGGGAAACGCCTATGCGTTTCCTGTTTTTAAAATATTGACAGAGAGGACAGAGGGAAATGAAATATCGGATAGGAGTGATTTCCGGCGATGGGATTGGACCGGAAATTGTGGCGGAAGCAAGAAAAGCGTTAGACTGTATTGGGGAAACGTTTGGACATGACTTTACATATGAAGAAATTTTAATGGGCGGCTGTTCCATAGATGCCGTAGGAGTTCCGCTGACGGAAGAAGCGGTGGAAAAGGCGAAGGAATGCGACGCAGTGTTGATGGGGTCGATTGGCGGCAATACGGCGACTTCCCCATGGTACCGTCTGGAGCCGCATCTGAGGCCGGAAGCGGGGCTTTTGAAGCTTCGGAAGTCCTTAAATTTATTTGCAAACTTGCGTCCGGCTTATCTGTATGAAGAATTGAAGGAAGCCTGTCCGCTTCGCCCGGACATCATCGGAGACGGGTTTGACATGATGATTATGCGGGAACTGACAGGCGGGCTTTACTTCGGGGAGCGTAAGACGGAGGAAGTCGGAGGCGTTTTAACGGCAGTTGACACGCTGACTTATAATGAAGATGAAATCAGGCGGATCGCAAAGCGGGGATTTGAAATTGCCATGAAACGCCGAAAGAAAGTGACAAGCGTCGATAAGGCGAATGTATTGGATTCGTCAAGGCTTTGGCGGAAAGTGGTGGAGGAAGTTGCAGCAGAGTATCCGGACGTGTCTTATGAGCATATGCTTGTGGATAATTGCGCGATGCAGTTGGTAAAAGATCCAAAGCAGTTTGACGTGATTTTGACGGAAAACATGTTTGGGGATATTTTATCGGACGAAGCGAGCATGGTGACAGGCTCCATTGGAATGCTGTCCTCAGCAAGTTTAAATGATACGAAATTCGGGCTTTATGAGCCAAGCGGCGGCTCGGCGCCGGATATTGCGGGAAAAGGCATTGCGAACCCGATTGCAACGATATTAAGCGCCGCAATGATGCTTCGGTATTCGTTTGATTTGGATCGGGAAGCGGATGCAGTGGAAGCGGCAGTAAAACAGGCGTTAAAGGACAATTACCGCACGATAGACATTATGCCTCAGGAAGAAGCGAAAAAGTTATTAGTGAAACAGGTTGGGACGGAAGAAATGGGCGACGTAATCGCGGAAAGGATAAGGAACTATGAAAAGTGATAATGTAAGAACGGGCATGCAGCAGGCACCGCACAGGAGTTTATTTCACGCATTGGGATTTACAGAGGAAGAAATGAAAAAACCGATGGTCGGCATCGTCAGCTCTTATAATGAAATCGTGCCGGGACATATGAATTTGGATAAAATTGTAAACGCTGTAAAGTTGGGCGTAGCGGAAGCGGGCGGCGTTCCGGTGGTTTTTCCGGCAATCGCGGTATGTGATGGAATTGCAATGGGACATATTGGCATGAAATACTCGCTTGTGACAAGAGATTTGATTGCGGATTCTACGGAGTGCATGGCGCTTGCGCATCAGTTTGATGCGTTGGTGATGGTTCCAAACTGTGACAAAAATGTGCCGGGGCTTTTGATGGCGGCGGCAAGAATCAATGTGCCGACAGTATTTGTTTCGGGCGGCCCAATGCTTGCCGGACGCGTCCAAGGGAAAAAGACGAGCCTGTCTTCCATGTTTGAAGCAGTGGGCTCTTATGCGGCAGGACAAATGACGGAAGAAGAAGTGCGGGAATATGAAGAAAAAGCATGTCCGACGTGCGGTTCCTGTTCTGGCATGTATACGGCAAATTCCATGAATTGCTTAACGGAAGCGCTTGGCATGGGGCTTCGCGGCAACGGCACAATTCCGGCTGTGTATTCTGAGCGCATTAAGCTTGCTAAACATGCGGGCATGGCGGTTATGGATCTGTATGAGAAAAATATCCGTCCAAGGGACATTATGACAAAAGACGCGGTTTTAAACGCTCTCACAGTTGATATGGCGCTTGGCTGTTCGACGAACAGTATGCTTCACCTTCCGGCGATTGCGCATGAAATTGGTTTTGATTTTGATATAAAATTTGCCAATCCGATTAGTGAAAAAACCCCAAATCTCTGCCATCTTGCTCCGGCCGGGCCAACCTATATGGAAGATTTAAATGAAGCCGGAGGCGTGTATGCGGTAATGAAAGAGCTTGCCGATGCAGGCTTGCTGAAATTAGACTGTATGACGGTAACGGGAAAGACAGTTGGGGAAAATATTAAAAATGCGGTAAACAGAAATCCGGAAGTGATCCGTCCTTTGGACAATCCCTATACAAAGACGGGCGGGCTTGCCGTATTAAGCGGCAATCTGGCTCCAGATGGAAGCGTTGTGAAACGTTCTGCCGTTGCAGAAGAAATGCTTGTGCATGAAGGGCCAGCGCGTGTGTTTGAATGTGAAGAAGATGCGATTGCGGCGATTAAAGGCGGCAAAATCAAAGCGGGCGATGTAGTGGTAATCCGTTACGAAGGGCCGAAAGGCGGGCCGGGAATGAGGGAGATGCTAAATCCGACTTCTGCAATCGCGGGCATGGGGCTTGGCGCATCTGTCGCATTGATCACGGACGGGCGTTTTTCTGGCGCAAGCCGCGGCGCATCGATCGGGCACGTTTCACCGGAAGCGGCTGTAGGCGGGCCGATTGCGTTGATTGAAGAAGGCGATCGGATAAAGATTAATATACCGGAAATGAAGCTGGACGTAGATTTGACACAAGAGGAGCTTGAAAGGCGCAGAGAACGCTGGCAGCCAAAAGAGCAAAACGCCAGCGGCTATTTGGGGCGGTATGTCACCATGGTGACTTCAGGAAACCGCGGCGCAATCTTAGAGCATAACTAAAATAAGAGAAGTTTTACCGGCTGGCTTCCTGCCGGACGGGCGGCAGGAAAATAGCTTTGACTACACGGAAAAGAGGGAAATATTTTATGCAGATGACAGGCGCGGAAATAATAATCGAATGTTTAAAAGAGCAAGGCGTGGACACTGTATTTGGGTATCCGGGCGGGCAGATTTTAAATGTATATGACGAGCTGTATAAGCATAGACATGAAATCAGGCATATCTTAACTTCCCATGAACAGGGGGCAAGCCATGCGGCGGACGGATATGCGAGAAGCGCGGGAAAGGTTGGCGTATGCCTTGCGACAAGCGGGCCGGGGGCTACCAATCTTGTGACGGGGATTGCGACTGCCTATATGGATTCTGTGCCGTTAGTGGCGATTACCTGTAACGTCGGCGTTCCGCTGTTAGGGAAAGACAGCTTTCAGGAAGTGGACATTGCAGGGATTACAACCCCGATTACAAAGCATAATTTTATTGTAAAAGATATAGAAAAACTTGCGGACACAATGCGAAGGGCATTTCAGATTGCGTTAAAAGGCAGGCCGGGTCCGGTGCTTCTTGACATTCCAAAAGACGTAACGGCGCAAAAGTGTGAGTTTGTTTTTACGGAACAGAAAAAGCCGCTTAGATTTAAAGGAAAAGCTGCAGAAGAAGAATTGCGGCAGGCAATTCAAATGATTCTGGCGGCAAAGCGGCCGTATATTTTTGCCGGCGGAGGCGTGGTGATTTCCGGCGCAAGCCAAGAGTTAAAGGAATTTGTGGAATTAATTCAGGCGCCTGTCTGTGATTCTCTAATGGGAAAAGGCGCATTCGACGGAACGGATCAAAAGTATACGGGAATGTTAGGGATGCATGGAACGAAAACTTCTAATTATGGCGTGAGTGAATGTGATCTTCTGATTGCAGTCGGCGCGCGTTTTTCCGATCGCGTAACCGGAAACGTAAGTAAGTTTGCGCATAAGGCGAAGATTTTGCAAATCGACATCGATCCGGCGGAAATTAATAAAAACATATATGCGGATTTTAGCATAATAGGGGATGCAAAAGATGTGTTAGCGGAACTAAACAGCCGTATCGGGCAGCAGGAACATACAGAATGGCTTACGCATATAAAAGGATATATGGAAAAATATCCGCTTAAGTATGCAGATGAAGGATTAAACGGGCCGTACCTGATGGACGCTGTGTACCGGCTGACAAAAGGGGAAGCGATTATCACGACGGAAGTCGGGCAGCATCAAATGTGGGCGGCGCAGTTTTATAAATACGCTAAGCCACGCAGACTGATTACGTCCGGCGGGCTTGGCACAATGGGATACGGGCTTGGGGCAGCGATTGGCGCTCAGGTGGCGAATCCGGATAATATTGTAATAAATATCGCGGGAGACGGATGTTTCCGCATGAATATGAATGAACTTGCGACGGCGGCGCGGGAGAAGCTTCCGCTGATAGAAATTATTGTCAATAATCATGCACTTGGAATGGTAAGGCAGTGGCAGAACTTGTTTTATGGGAAGCGGTATTCGGCGACGGTTTTAGATGATGGAATGGATTATGTGAAACTTGCTGAGGCAATGGGGGCGAAAGGATACCGGGCAAAAACCAGAGAGGAATTTGAGGATGCATTGAAACAGGCGCTCAAAGATGAAATTCCGGCAGTGATTGACTGCATTATTGATTCAGACGATAAAGTCTGGCCGATGGTGGCGCCGGGGGCGGCAATTAGCGAGGCGTTTGCGGAAGAAGACCTATAACAGAGAGACTTTGCGTCAGCGGCAGAGCTGAAAACCATATTTCATGGAGACACGGTTTTGGCGTTGCTTTAGGAATGCCCCTATGACATGAAATGACCGGTTAGGCGGCAGGCGCCTAATGGTTTTCACAGGAATATGGATTCGGCTCTGCCGCTGACAAGAAGGATTCCAAAGGATAAGGCAGTGAAACCAGAAAGAAAAGCTTGGAAAATCCGCATTTAAAGGAAAGCGTGAAAAGAAACAAGAAGCGGAAAGTGAGAGGAAAGTCTCTGAAAAAGATTGACAGTTTTTCCGAAAAAGTTTACAGTATTCTTGGACTTAGTAGACATAGAATACGAATGAACAGATTTTAGGAGGTTATGAAGAATGAGCAGAGTTTATAATTTTTCTGCCGGACCGGCGGTTTTGCCGGAAGAGGTATTGAGGGAAGCAGCAGATGAAATGATGGATTACAAGGGAAGCGGAATGTCTGTTATGGAGATGAGCCATCGTTCCAAAACATACGATACGATTATCAAAGAAGCGGAAGCGGATTTGCGTGAATTGATGGACATTCCGGACAACTACAAAGTATTATTCCTGCAAGGCGGGGCATCACAGCAGTTTGCAATGATTCCGATGAATTTAATGAAAAATAAAAAGGCTGCTTATATCGTAACCGGGCAATGGGCAAAAAAAGCCTATAAAGAAGCGCAGATATACGGAGAAGCAGTTGCAGCCGCATCTTCGGAAGATAAGACATTTTCTTATATTCCGGATTGTTCCGATTTAGACATTCCAGAAGATGCGGATTACGTTTATATTTGCGAAAATAATACAATTTATGGCACAAAATTCCATAAGCTTCCGAACACAAAAGGGCATACGCTTGTCGCCGACGTATCTTCCTGCTTTTTGTCGGAACCTGTAGATGTGAAAAAGTACGGCGTCATTTATGGCGGCGTCCAGAAAAATATCGGGCCTGCCGGAGTGGTGATTGTGATTATCCGTGAAGATTTGATTACAGAAGACGTTTTGCCCAACACGCCGACGATGTTAAAATATAAGACGCATGCAGATGCGGATTCTTTGTATAATACGCCGCCTGCATACGGGATTTATATTTGCGGAAAAGTATTCAAATGGCTGAAAAAGCAGGGCGGGCTTTCTGCCATTAAAACGCGGAACGAAGAAAAAGCAAAGATTTTATATGATTTCCTTGACGAAAGCAAATTATTTAAAGGGACTGTTGTAAAAGAAGACCGTTCACTTATGAATGTTCCGTTTGTGACTGGAAATGAGGAATTGGATGCGAAATTCGTCGCAGAGGCGAAAGCGGCGGGATTTGAAAACTTAAAAGGGCATCGTTCCGTTGGCGGCATGAGGGCTTCCATCTATAATGCAATGCCAAAAGAAGGCGTAGAGAAATTAGTTGCGTTTATGCGTGAATTTGAAAAGAAGAATCAGTAGTCAGGGAGGAATTTTATGTTTTCATACACTTGTTTAAATCCGATTGCAAATGTGGGATTGGACTTATTTTCGGAAAACTATCAAAAAACAGAGGAGTTAAAAGATGCGCAGGCGGTTTTGGTAAGAAGCGCGGCTATGCGCGATTTGGAATTGCCGGAAGGCTTAGAAGCAGTGGCAAGGGCAGGAGCCGGCGTCAATAATATTCCGTTAGAGAAATGCGCCGAAAAAGGGATTGTCGTATTTAATACGCCGGGCGCAAACGCAAATGGCGTTAAAGAATTGGTAATTGCGGGAATGCTGCTCGCTTCCCGTGACATTACAGGCGGGATTGAATGGGTAAAAGCCAATAAGGACGAAGCGGATATTGCAAAACTTTCCGAGAAGCAGAAGAAAAATTTTGCAGGCTGTGAAATTTCCGGCAAAAAGTTAGGCGTAATCGGGCTTGGCGCCATCGGCGTTCTTGTGGCGAATGCCGCGACGCACCTTGGCATGGAAGTATTGGGATATGATCCGTATATTTCCGTCAATGCCGCATGGAGCCTGTCACGCAATGTCAAACATATCAGCAACGTGGAAGAAATTTATAAAGAGTGTGATTTTATTACAATCCACGTCCCTCTGCTTGATTCCACAAAGGGCATGATCAATGCGGATGCGATTGCAAATATGAAATCCGGCGTTGTAATATTAAACTTTGCAAGGGATTTGCTGGTCGATGAGGAAGCTGTGATACAGGCAGTTGCCGAAGGCAAAGTGAAAAAATATGTGACGGATTTCGCAAATCCGGTGACAGCCGGAAAAGACGGCGTGATTTTAACGCCGCATTTAGGGGCGTCAACGGAAGAATCCGAAGATAACTGCGCAATGATGGCAGTCAGGGAAATCCGTGATTATCTGGAAAACGGCAATATCGTCCATTCCGTCAATTTCCCAGACTGCAATATGGGCGGCTGTGATAAAGCGGGACGTATTGCAATCCTGCATAAAAACATCAAAGGCATGATTGGGAAATTCTCTACGGTTTTTGGCAATGCCGACATTAATATCGAAGATATGACAAACAAATCTAAGGGCGATTACGCGTATACCTTATTGGATATTGGCACTCCGGTTACGGCGGAAGTTGTGTCGCAGTTAGAGGGCATTGAAGGCGTGTTAAAAGTACGCATTGTAAAATAAACAAATCACATTTGACAAAGGAGACAAAATGGCAGACATAAAACCATTTCTGTGTATCCGTCCGGCAGAAGGTAAAGCGGCAGACATTGCTGCTTTACCTTATGACGTTTATAACAGAAAAGAAGCAAAAGAAGAAGTGACAAAAAATCCGGATTCCTTTTTAAAAATAGATCGGGCGGAAACGCAGTTTGAAGATTCCGTCGACACTTACGCAGACTGCGTGTACCAAAAAGCGCATGACATACTTTGGGATATGCTTGCGAAGGGAGAATTTATTCAGGAAGAAAAAAGATGCTATTATGTATATGAATTGACAATGGAAGGACGGTCGCAGACGGGAATTGTGGCATGCGCGTCGATTGATGACTATGCAAATGGCGTAATAAAAAAACACGAGAACACGAGGGCGGAAAAAGAAGCGGACAGAATCCGGCATGTAGATTCCTGCAATGCCCAGACAGGGCCGATTTTCCTTGCCTATCGCGCCAATGCAGTCATTCGCGAAGCGGTCTGCGCCGCAAAAGAAGAAACTCCGCTTTATGATTTTGTGTCGGAAGACAAAATCCGGCACAGAGTGTTTTGCCTAAGTGGCGATGAGGAAATTGCAAAGATCGGTGAGGCCTTTGGGACGATTGGGGAAATTTACATAGCGGACGGGCATCACAGGGCGGCTTCCGCAGTTAAAGTCGGTTTTTTACGGAGAGAGCAAAATCCAACTTATACAGGCAGGGAAGAATTTAATTATTTTCTGTCGGTGTTGTTTCCCGATGAGGAATTGATGATTATGGACTATAACCGCGTCGTGAAAGATTTAGGGGAAGATACGGCGGAAAGCTTTTTGGAAAAAGTAAAGCGGATTTTTGACGTGACGGAGCTTAACGGCGCGGAAAAGCCACAGGAAAAAGGACAGATTTCCATGTATCTTGCCGGAAAATGGCATAGGCTTTGCGTGAAAGAAAAAGACAGAAGCGACGATCCGGTCAAGGGGCTTGACGTATCGCTTTTACAGGAGCTTTTGTTAAATCCGGAGCTTGGGATTTTAGATCCAAAGACAGATGAAAGGATTGATTTCGTGGGTGGGATTCGCGGATTAAAAGAGTTAGAGCGGAGAGTAAATGAAGACTGCGCCGTGGCGTTTGCGATGTATCCGACATCTATCCAAGAGTTGTTTGCCGTGGCGGACGCAGATATGCTTATGCCGCCGAAGTCGACTTGGTTTGAGCCGAAATTGCGGAGCGGGTTGTTTATACATTCGTTGGAGTAGGACAGACATTTTTTGCAGTGAAGATCTTTGGAAATTTATTGGGAACTAGGATTGATTTTTAGGAACAAATCAATTAGAATGGGGAGAAAGAAGATGGATACCCTTGAGATTACGACGGAAACCAGGACGTTAGAAACATTAGAGCAAGCGGCAGAGGCATTGAAAGAAACGGATTCCGGCATGATTCGGGAGTGGCTCAAAGGGCTGGTTCCGGAGGTTTTGGGATTTGCGCTTCAGATTTTGTTTGCGGTAGTCCTTTATGTCATTGGCAGCAGGGTGATCCGTCTGGCAAGAAAATTCCTCCGGCGCTGGCTGGAAAAAGCGGATGCGGACGTTGGCGTCAAACAGTTTTTAGATGCGCTGTTGAAATATTTTTTGTATTTTGTTTTGGTAGTGCTGATTTTAACGTTATTTGGCGTGACGGCAGCTTCCGTGGTTGCAGTGATTGGCTCTGCGGGCCTTGCGCTTGGGCTTGCGGTACAGGGAAGTTTGTCAAACTTTGCCGGAGGGGTCTTGATTCTTCTGTTAAAACCGTTTAAAGTGGGAGATTTTATCAAGGAAGACACAAATGGAAATGAAGGAATCGTCGATGAAATTTCTATTTTTTATACAAGGCTTTTAACAGCGGATAAAAAAACGATCGTCATTCCAAATGGCGTTTTGGCAAACAGCAGTCTGACAAATGCTACGTTTTGTGACAGCAGAAGGGTGGATTTAGAGATTGGGATTGCCTATGAGGCGGATTTGAGACTGGCAAAAGCGATTTTGCAAAAACAGGCGGAAGCGGAGCCTTGCCGGCTGCCAAAAGAAGAAGTCATTGTCTTTGTGTCTGAGCTTGGGGCGAGTGAAGTGAAATTAGGGCTCCGCCTTTGGGTAAAGACGGAAGATTACTGGACGGCAAGGTGGCGCCTGATGGAACAGATTAAACTTGCATTCGATGAAAATCAGATTGAAATTCCCTATCAGAAAATAGATGTGCAGATGAGGGAACCCTAAAAAAGAAAGGGGGGGGGGGGGAAATGCAAAAAAAACGAAAAAAATATGTTGCATGGATTCTGATTGCCGCCCTGCTGTTTGGAACAGGCTTTGAGCCGGTTTTGGCAGGAGAGGCTTCCTTGGGTAAGGAAGGCGAAGTTATTGTATTTACGTTAGATGATTTTATGGCTGCTCTTGAAAAACAGCAGAGCCCGATTGTTGTGAATAACCTGATCACCGTTCAAAATGGCGCCGCCGCCGACGGTAGAATGATTCCGGTTACAATTCCGGCTGGGACAGTGATCCGCGGGAACAATGAAACCAGCGAGTTGAACTTCCGTTGTCCGCTTCAATTAGGGGGAGACGGCGTTGTATTTGAACAGATTAAGATGGTTTTTGAATCCAGCGATGCGCTGAACAGCGTTCCGCATCGTGAGATTTTTTTGGCGGGGCATAGTCTGACGTTAGATCATGTGGATACCTATTTGGAAGGAAGCGGAGGTTCTTTAGGCGGATTGGGAGGTTCAGAAAAGGAACTTCTTCCGACGGTATATGCAGGAGGATTTAGAAATTCCGCGGTTGGCGCAAACGCATCCCTTACAGTGCGAAATTCGATTTCGACTACGATGTTTCAGGGGATTTATATGAGCCATGGCGCAGGGGCTGATAATAAAGAGCCTTACTATGGAGAGGCTGATTTGCAGTTGGACGCTCCGGCAGTTGTCAGGGACGGGGTTTTTACAGATTTAAACAGCCGGGCGGATATTCGGGTATCGGATCCTAAAGCCGGACGTTATGCAAATGCCATTCAGTTTTATGGAAATGGACAGACAGAATTGAATGTAACAAAGTGCGCCATTATGGAGGCGGTTTTGGAAAATGTAGGTTCCGTTGTTTTAGCGGACGGAGGGCATATAGAGTTAAAGTCAGGGAATTTACAGAACGTTTCCGTAAAGGAGAATGCGTGTCTCGATTTGAGTAAAGTAAATGATACAGTGATCACTGGGGATTTTGCCGGACAGGAAGCGTCATTATCCGGTCAAATGGGAATGCTTGTATTAAAGAGCGACGGCCGTTTACGGATAGACGGAGCCGTGACGGGAGTGACGCGTTTTCACACTGGCAGTAAAGCTGTGTCAGGGGCGCTTTACGATAAATGGGCATATATTACGGCAAACTGCGAGAATCCATCAGAAGCGAATTTTTTGTTAGCTGAGAAAATGACAGAAAATGGATATACATTGGAGTACGAAGAAGGGGCATGGACAGTCCATGCGCCGGATTTTGGGCATGAAGATGTACAGATAGGCGGCATAGAAGTGGCTTCTAAGCCGTCAACGGCAGACATTAGCGCGATTCTTGGAACAGATGATTTTACGGTTCCAGACGAATCTGTATTTTGTGAATTACTTTGGAGGGATTTACAGGGGAATCCGATTGACAGTGGTGTAGTGGAAGAATATGGTTATTATGATTTTGGATATATGGTTCTGATTCAAACAGATTGTCTTAATAGTGACGATCCCGATGTGTTAAACAGGACGGATTGGGGGAATTGGATTTGGTTTGTGACGTCAGAGGAGAATCCGGGGAGATATTATCTGCATGCATCGGAAGGCGCAAAATCGGGAGATTACACATTTTTGATGTTTTCTGAACCTGTAGACACAGATGATACGACAACTGCCGCTGAGGTGAAAGCATTGCAGGATTTGGCTATGGCAAGATTTTCTATTGTATTTTATGATTCTGCGGCAGGTGAAACGCCGCCTGTCCATCAACATTCCTATACAAGTCAGGTAACGGAAGAAGCGACATGTAATAAGACGGGACTTAAAACGTACACATGTTCCGGCTGTGGAGACAGTTATACAGAGGAGATCGCAAAAAAAGGACATACAGAAGTAGTTGATGCGGCAGTCTCTGCGAGCTGTACGCAGACAGGCAAGACCGAAGGCAGCCATTGCAGTGAATGCGGGGAAGTGATATGCGCGCAGGAAGAAATTCCGAAAACGCCGCATAACTATGAAGAAAGGGTGACAAAACCCGCGACGTGCCAAGAAACGGGAATAAAGACGAAAACGTGCAGGGAGTGCCAAGCGGAAGAAACCGGGGAAATCGCAAAAATCCCGCATACGGAAGAAATAGATCCAGCAGTAGCGGCAAGCTGTACGCAGGCAGGCAAGACGGAAGGCAGCCATTGCAGCGAATGCGGGGAAGTGATACGGGCGCAGGAAGAAATTCCAAAAACGCCGCATAACTATGAAGAAGCGGTCACGAAACCCGCGACGTGCCAAGAAACGGGAATAAAGACGAAAATATGCAGGGAGTGCCAGACGGAAGAAACGGAAGAAATCCCAAAAATTCCGCACAGCTACGAAGAAAGGGTCACGAAACCCGCAACGTGCCAAGAAACGGGAGTAAAGACGAAAACGTGCAGGGAGTGCCAAGCGGAAGAAACCGAGGAAATCGCAAAAATCCCGCATACGGAAGAAATAGATCCGGCAGTAGCGGCAAGCTGTACGCAGGCAGGCAAGACGGAAGGCAGCCATTGCAGCGAATGCGGGGAAGTGATACGGGCGCAGGAAGAAATTCCAAAAACGCCGCATAACTATGAAGAAGCGGTCACGAAACCCGCGACGTGCCAAGAAACGGGAATAAAGACGAAAATATGCAGGGAGTGCCAGACGGAAGAAACGGAAGAAATCCCAAAAATTCCGCACAGCTACGAAGAAAGGGTCACGAAACCCGCAACGTGCCAAGAAACGGGAGTAAAGACGAAAACGTGCAGGGAGTGCCAAGCGGAAGAAACCGAGGAAATCGCAAAAATCCCGCATACGGAAGAAATAGATCCGGCAGTAGCGGCAAGCTGTACGCAGGCAGGCAAGACGGAAGGCAGCCATTGCAGCG
>CAJUST010000016.1:0-2734 GCA_910589105.1 uncultured Lachnospiraceae bacterium | reverse complement strand
GAAGAAGCGGTCACGAAACCCGCGACGTGCCAAGAAACGGGAATAAAGACGAAAACATGCAGGGAGTGCCAAGCGGAAGAAACTGAGGAAATCTCCAAAACAGATCACACGGTCGTGAAAGATCCGGCGCAGAAAGCAACTTGTACAAAAGAAGGCAAGACCGAAGGCAGCCATTGCAGTATTTGTAAAAAAGTGATCCAGCCGCAAATTTCTATCCCAGTGACGTTACATCATTATCAGAAAAAAGTGACAAAAGCCACTTTAAGCAAAAATGGGGCTAATGTAACAAAATGTATGCAATGTGGAACAGTGTTACAGCAAAATATCATCTATAGTCCCAAAACAGTTTCACTTTCTTCAGAGAGTTATACATACAGCGGCAAGGAGAATAGACCTGCCGTTACAGTAAAAGACAGCGCTGGAAAAATGATAGATGGCAAGTATTATACGGTTTCTTATCAAAACAATCAAAATTCTGGCATTGCTTCAGTTGTTTTAACATTTAAAGACTGTTACAGTGGAGTTTTAACGGAAACATTTACAATCGCGCCAAAATCAATTAATTTTTCAAAGGTAAAGGCGAAATCAAATAAAATTGCGTTAAAATGGAAAAAGCAGAAGAAGCAAGCTTCAGGATATAGGATTCAGTATTCCACAAACAAAAAATTTAAAGGAAAAACGACGAAAGTAATAAAAATTGGCAAGCCAAATGCAGAGTCAAAAACAATTTCCAAATTGAAATCCGGTAAGAAATATTATATCCGCATTTGTGTATATAAGACAGTGAAAAGCAACGGGAACGTACAGGAAATTGAATCTGGCTGGTCGAAAGCCAAATCCGTGAAACTGGCAAAGAAGAAATAGGAAAGATAGAGCTAAAAAAGCAAATATTTTCTGGTTTGAATAAGTAGAAAAGAGATGGAAAAGTCCGTCGGATACAGGTTGAAGTATCTGACGGACTTTTTTTATTTCAGCGTTTCATGCTCCGCATTAACATCATAATTTGATCTGCTTTCCGCTGTTCTTCGGGCGACATATTTTGTTTTAGAATTTGAACGATTAAATCCGTTTCATTTGGCGTGAATTGGATTCCTTCTTTTTGGGCGCTGTTTACTGCGCCGAGTATCATATTAGACATTTCCTGCGCATTGCCGGATTTATTCTGGGAGGCGAACTTCATCAAAAAATCCAGTTTTTCAGGAGAAATATTTTTGAAGTTTTCATTGTTTTGGAAAAAATTCATATTCATAACAGTTAATCCTTTCTATTCAGGGGTTGGCGTATGGAAAATGGTGTCATAAGATGAAAACATCTGAAACGCAGTCATCATCATGTCGATAGAATCCTGTTCGGCAGGCGTACAAAATTTTTTAATGTCATTTAGCATTTGGATTCGTTTTTCAGATGGGTCGTCCGTAGAGCACATGCTCAAAGAGACGGGCGCTTCGTGAAAGAGGGAAGCGACATTTCTCAGCTCTAAAAATTTTACTATCATGGCAAAGTTTCTCTGGCGGGGGCCGTCCATATAGGGAATGACGGTTTTTAACATTTGTATGTTTCTGGATTGTGTTTCAATATCAAAAGTTGTAGGCGTATATTCGTATTGTTCCTGATCCATAAAAATCCTTTTTTTATTAGGATATGACAAAACAGGCAGATGTATGACGGGTAGGAATCATTTTTTAAATATTTAGGCGTAAAAGGGGCAAACTGGCGGGAACTGCATATATTGATAAGGAAAGAGGTGATGAGTTTGGGACGGCTGGTAATCAATGGGGATGAGATTTACGAGTTGGACGAAAGCTGTTTGAGGGAGAAAAGAGTGAGACGGGAGAAAGAGAGGCATAGCCGCCTGTTGGAAGAACAGCAGATTAGAAAAACAAATTTGCAGAAGGAAAAGAAATCTTAACCATGCAGAGAAACATCACTCTGCATGGTGGGCGCGATGGATAAACTGATTAAATTTTTGGACGTCGTTATTTAGTATCAGAGTTTCATCGAAGCCTAGTTTGTCTAATAATTCCATTGCAAGGGAGAAATCACCAACGCAGGAAGGGTCATGGGCATCGGAGCTGACAATAATGGGAGCTCTTAGTTCCATACAAAGAGAGAGCATTTTCCGGTAATTTTCCATACAGTTTTTTCTCTTGTTTTTCCGTTTAAAGGTGTTGTTGTTGACTTCTAGGGCAACGCCGTGTTTTTTCGCGGCGGGAACAAGCAGATCGTAATCCAGCGGGGTATTGTCGTCATCGGGATGGGAAACGAAATGCACTTTATCATGTTTCATACAGGAGATGACATTTTCTGTGTTTTTTTCCTTTCCTTCATCATGGTAGCATAAAGAATGGATGCCGATAATTGCATAATCCAGACGGTCGATGTATTTATCTTCTAAAGAAAGCGAGCCGTCATTTCGAACATTTATTTCACAGCCGTGTATCACTTCCACGCCATATAAGATTTTTGGAACGACATAGAGGGTTGAAAAATAAATGGGCTCCACTGTGCCGGGGATTCCGGGGGCGTGTTCGCTGATCCCTAACAGTTTGATATTTTTTTCGCTTGCCGCCTGCGCCATTTCCCGTATGGTGCCAAAGGCATGTCCGCTTGCTAATGTATGTGTATGAATATCTAAAATAAATGGTTGTTTCATAGAAACTCCTTTCTTTTTATTACATGATAGGCGTTTGCGAAACGCCAGAACCCGCATAAATACGGGATTCTTTTTGTCACA
>CAJUST010000015.1 GCA_910589105.1 uncultured Lachnospiraceae bacterium | reverse complement strand
CCCATTTGTTTAATCATGCGGATTACTTCCGTCGTCGTTAAGACGTAGTCCGTATCCTGTCTGCCGTCCGTATAGTTGTCGTCTCTTAGAATTTCGCCTTTTTTGGCGGTACATGGCATAACGGAAACGATCATTGTGCGTTTTCCTTCTTTTTCATCTAATTCTTTGTAGTATTCTTTTAACACAGCGGAAAACATACCCTGTGGGGAACGGCAGGTGGAAATATGTTTTGCAAATTCAGGATATTTATTCTCGCAGTATTTCACCCAGCCGGGGCAGCAGGACGTAAACAGCGGAAGGCCTTCGTTTGCTTCTAAGCGTTCTGCAAATTCTTTCGTTTCTTCCATTATGGTTAAATCTGCCGCAAAGTTCGTGTCATAAATTGCATCAAACCCCATAATCCTTAAGGCTTCCACAAGCTTCCCAAAAGAATTTTCCCCTTTTGGGATCTGGAAATGATCGCCGACCGCAATGCGGACAGAAGGAGCCACCTGCGCGACGACGCGGATATTTTTGTCTTCAATGGCATCCCATACAACGGTGACATTCGACCGTAAAGAAAGCGCAGACGTCGGGCAGACTGCCGCGCACTGCCCGCATCCGACGCAGTCCGTTTCGCTTAGTTTTTTGTGGAACGGCGGCGTCACCTGCGTTTTTGAGCCGCGGAACGCAAAATCAATCGCGCCCACGCCCTGTATTTCGTCACAAGTGCGGACACAGTCGCCGCACAGGATGCATTTATTCGGATCTAATACGATGCTCGGTGAACTCATGTCGATAGGGCGCTTTTCCTTCGTATTTGGAAAACGGACGTCATGCACGCCGACTTTGTATGCCAGAGACTGTAATTCGCACATGCCGTTTTTGTGGCAAATCGTGCAGTCCCTGTCATGGGATGCAAGGAGCAATTCTATAATCAATTTCCGATAGCTTTGAATCCGTTTCGTATTCGTGTAAATCACCATTCCGGCGCGGGGCTGTTCCGAGCAGGATGCAAAAATACGCCCTTTCTCATCTTCCACTACGCACATACGGCAGGCGCCATAGATGGACAATTCGGAATGGTAACAAAAAGTCGGTAAGTCAATGCCAGCCTTCCTAATCAGGGACAGTACGTTTTTCTCGCCTTCGATTGGTATTTTTCTAGTGTCTATTGTAATATAATCCATGTGTTTCTTCCTCCTAAACAGTTCGGCTAAATCCCTTTACGCCGTCCGGCAGTCTGCCTAAAAATCATTCCTTAACGATTGCGCCAAACGGACAGTTTTCAAGGCAGGAACCGCACTTAATGCAAACCGACAAGTCTATGGCAAACGGCTCTTTTATTTTGCCGCTGATGGCATTGACAGGGCAATTTCTGGCGCATTTTGAACAGCCTTTGCAAACGTCCGGCAAAATGCGGTAACGTAAAAGCCCTTGGCAGACGCCAGTGGCGCAGCGTTTGCCCACCACATGATCTAAGTATTCTTCCCGGAAATTTTTCAGTGTGGATAATACGGGAAGCGCCGCGCTTTTCCCTAACCCGCAAAGCGCCGTATTGGTAATGGCTTCGCCGAGTTCCTCTAAGGTTTTCAGGGAATCTTCCGTCCCATTCCCCGCAACGATGTCTTCTAAAATGTCTAACATCCGCTTTGTGCCTTCCCGGCAGGGAACGCATTTGCCACAGCTTTCGTTCTGGGTAAAATTCATAAAGAAACGGGCAACTTCCACCATACAGGTGTTTTCGTCCATAACGACAAGGCCGCCGGAGCCAATCATGGCGTTTAGTTTCTTTAAAGAATCAAAATCCAAGGTCACTTCAAGATTGTTCGTCACAAGGCATCCGCCGGAAGGCCCGCCGATTTGGACTGCTTTAAACGGAACGTCGTTTTTTACGCCGCCGCCTATGTCATAGACGATTTTACGCAGTGTAGTCCCCATTGGCACTTCAATCAGCCCCGTATGCTTTACGCTTCCGGTCAGCGCAAAGGCTTTCGTCCCGGGGCTTTTTTCCGTTCCAATCGAATGATACCATGCCGCGCCCTCATTTATAATCATCGGGACATTGGCATAGGTTTCTACATTATTTAGTACGGTAGGCTTTGCAAACAATCCCTGCTCTACGGTTCTTGGCGGCTTTGTCCTTGGCATTCCGCGTTCGCCTTCTATCGAAGCAGTCAGCGCGCTTCCTTCTCCACAGACAAACGCTCCGGCGCCCATATTAATATGTATTTGAAAATGGAAATCTGTCCCTAAAATGTTCTCTCCTAAAAGACCGGCTTCATTTGCCTGCGCAATCGCAGTTTTCAGGCGGCTTATGGCAAGCGGGTATTCCGCGCGCACATAGATATAGCCTTCCTTTGCGCCGACTGCATAGCCTGCAATCATCATGCCTTCTAACATCTTATGGGGATCGCCTTCCATTACGCTTCTGTCCATAAATGCGCCGGGATCGCCTTCATCTCCGTTACAGACGATGTATTTTTCTGCCGCATCTTGACGGGCGACCTGCTGCCATTTGTATCCGGTTTTAAAACCGCCGCCGCCCCGTCCCCTTAAATCGGAATCGGAAATCTCCCGCACGACCTCCTTGGGCGACAGTTCAAACAGCGCCTTTTCCAATGCCTGATACCCGCCTACGGCAAGGTATTCGTTTATGTTTTCCGCATCGATATGGCCGCAGTTTTTAAGGACTAACCTAGTCTGCTGTTGATAGAAAGGGATTTTTTCCTGTGTTTCGTATTTTACGCCATCTTCTTCGTAGAGGAGGCGTTTAACGGGACGGTTGTTTCGGATTGTCTGTTCAAAGATTTCTTCACAGTCTTCTTCTTTGACTTTGACATAAAGATAGTTTTGCGGTTCAATCCGCACCAATGGCCCCATTTCGCAAAAACCATGGCAGCCGCTGCGTTTCACGCCTGTATGGGCGGTTTCCTGATGATGGATGCCAGATGGAAGGCTGGCATGGGCTTCTTTAGCGCTTAACTTTATCTCGACGCCTTCTTCTTTTGCCGCAAGCTCTAGGAACTTGTCATATATTTTTGCAGAGCCTCCGGCAAGGCATCCTGTCCCTGCGCAGACTAAAATCCTGTGCGCCGGGGCGGACATCGCTTCTTTCGCTATTGCCCGCTGTATTTTGAGCGATTCTCTGTTCTCTAATTTCATTTATTCTTTCCCCTTCAATTCTTCGAATAGTTCATGTACTTTTTCCGGAGTCATTGCGGCATGGACAGCATCGTTGACCGTTAATACAGGCGCTAACCCGCAGGCGCCAAGACAGGATACCGTTTCTAACGTAAACAACATATCCTCTGTCGTATGCCTGCCTTTGCTTAGACCGGTTTCTTTGTATATTTGATCTATAATTGCAGTTGATTTTTGCACATGGCAGGCAGTGCCGTCGCATACGCGGATTACATATTTCCCTTTTGCTTCGAAGGAAAAGTTTTCATAAAAGGTCGCAACGCTGTATGCTTTTGCTTCATTAATTCCCAGCCGTCCGGCTACATAGCTTAATAACTCTGGGGGCAGGTAACGGTAAAAGGTTTGGATATCTTGGATAATTGGGATTAGAAAACGCTGTTCCAACCCATGCCGGCCGATAATCTCATCTGCCTTGTCGTAATATGATTGTTCTAACATGATTTTCCTCCGTTTGTTGTTTGGTTTTATTCTAACAGATGCAAAGGGAAAAAGAAATATAGAATTTGGAAAGAATTGTTATATGGTTTTTGTCCAATGCCGCATCCAACGAAAGGCCCTGTTGCTTTGCAAAGCGCCCAATCACGCGGCTATATTTTTTTTTTGGAGCAAAACCGGATTTGCGTTCATACCATTTCACTCCTTTCAAAATGTAACAGTTCTAAAGCCTTTTTTGTACGGAAGCAAATTTGAAAATTTGGCTCTGCATAACGTAAACGCCTGATTGCTTCCGATTTGTTAATTAATCCGTCAAAATACAGTTCTACCGTATTGAATACTTTATCATTGGCAACGCCGCCAGCTACAAGGCCATAATCCGTCTCGTCTTTTCCACTGCGGCAATTCAAAATAAAATCCAGCCACTCCTCGGAATAAGAATCAAACTTCCGTATTTTCAATTCTATTTCACGGCTCTCATCAAAAAAGTAACACGATATAATTCCATCTTTTCCTCTGCGCTTAAATTTACCACACCACTGAACTGCCTGAATATACAAAGGCGTCACATAAAAACCACGTCCAAAGTCCACATTGGAACGGGAATGGGATAAATCCGGCTGTGGGATTTTGAGATAGGAACCATGGTAAAAAATCATAACTCCACACCTCTTTCTTCCATCACATCAAGAAGATCATTTATGATATATTCCCTGCTCTGGGTGTGTAAGGCTTCATATTCCGGCACGATGTAGCCATTTAAAATATTGCTTTTTTGCGTAAATGCCTGATAAATTTTTTTGCATTGATTCCAAGCTTAACTGCGACATTTTCAATGCAGAACACAGCAAATTCCAATTCTTGGGAGTTTTTATTGTTTCGTCCGGCATCATGCGTTATCCCTCCTGTTTCATTTTAGCCAAATCATTCTGGAAATCATCTAATTTTTCTTTACGTCCTCGTCCAGATCCGTAAAATCATTTCATCAGACAGACTGCGAATCTTTTCGTTAAAAGTTCTGCCACAAACTGTTTTATTCTTTTAGCCTTGTAAAGATTCCTTCGCATATCTTCTCATAAAGAATTGTTTCGCTCATCCTGTCATATAAAACGGTTCATTCTTTTCTCATACTATCATAGGATTGTGTTTTGAACAATGAAAAAATACCACTCCACAATGTATGTTCCAAAATGCCGCAACACAATCCTTTTTACGCGAAACAGGCAAAACGATACGCCATGCAGATTTCCAACTACATAAAACATCTTATTTTCCCCCAAAAGCGGCTCTTATGCGCGCCATACATGGTATAATAAAAAAAATTTTGCATTTTTTCTTGACATTATACCAAGTATATCCCTTATAAAGAGTATGAAAGGAGGAATTTCCATGAATATCAAAGAAGCAGAATCACTGACAGGAATCACCAAACAGAACATTCGTTTCTACGAAAAGAAAGGGTTGCTCACGCCACAGCGTAATGAAAACAAATATCGGGAATATTCTAATGAGGACATAGAACGGCTTTTACAAATAAAAATGCTCCGCAAATTAGATGTTCCCATCGAACATATCCAGCGGATCTTTGACGGAGAAGACCAAAATGAAATTATACAACGGCATTTGGACAATTTAGTCCGGCAAAAAAAACGTTTAGAAGACGCCATTACGATATGCAGTTTTATACTCAAAAAAAGCAAAGAGCCAATGGACACACAGGCCATTCTTTCAAAAATGGAAGAATTGGAACAGAAAGGGGGACATTTTATGGAAATTATTCACGATTATAAAAAAATAGCAAATGCAGAAAAAAGAGAGCATTTTACATTTTGGCCGGATATCCTTGTGAAAACGCCTGAGGACTTTACAAAAGCTCTCTGCCAGTATGGATCAGACCGTAATTTGAATCTTGTCGTTACAGAACCGGGATTGTACCCGAAATTTGAGATCGATGGAATTGAATACGAGGCTTGCCGCCAGATTCAGGGATATGGCTCTGTCATTATTTGTAAAGCAACGAAACCAGAACAATTAAAGACGCTGTACAGCGATGTTATGCAAAACCGGAGGACTGCCCTCTTTCGCATATACCGCGTCGTCCAATGCCTGACCGTTCCGGTATTTTTACTCGCGGCCATCATCGCCGCCAATTTCTGGATCGCAATTATTGCTTTTTTGCTTTTCCTCTGCCTTGAAATTTCATGCCGCCTCCTGTTTTGGAAAAGAAACCGTTAGCAGCAGAACAGAAAATATCCTAACAGCATACAAGAAGCAATCAGAAGAATTTTAAAAAATGCGCTTTCTATAAAGCACATAATTAACATGCCAATGCCAATGCAAAACAGCGAATAGCCAATGAGTTTTTTCATTTTACCGCCTTATAAAAAAGATGCATATATTTTATTATAATATATGCATCTTCTTTTTGAATAGTATCCCTATTCGCTGTCTTTTATAGAATCGGAAAGAATGTCTTCCATTGCTTTTTCCGCCGCTGTATGGGCTTCTTTGTCTTCCTTGGCCTTTTTCTCATTTTTTCCGGTAAATCGATTGACGAAATCCGGCACCATGTCTAACACTTTTGTAATGCCGTCCTGATTTTTTACATTGACAAGTTTTGTCGCGCCATTTGAAATGACAAGAACCGCGCTTGGCATAATCTTGCCGCCCATGCCGCCGCCGCCATTGCTCTGCTTATTTTTGGCAAACACACCCGCCGCTACGCCAAAAGAAACGTCTACCAAAGGCAGGATAATCGTATCCCCAATATGGATCGCTTCGCCAACCACCGTCTTTGATGTAATAAAGCTGTCCATGCCTTTAAATAAAGATTCCACTGTTGCATCAAATGTATGTTCTGACATTTGAAAACCTCCTATTTTCTAATCTTTTCATATAATTGTCTGATATTTTTATCAAAAATCAAGCGGAACAAACTACAGGCAAATTGTGACAGCGCCATATGGCCTTTTAGTTTTATCCTGCCCTTTACATATGCTTCTTCCGATAAAAAATCGGGATTTATCTGCGTATCGCCACGGTACAAAAACGGAAGCAGGGAAAGCGCCCCCACTAAAGTCCCTGTCACTGCGGGATCGCCTGCGGAAAAGGAAATGTCTGTTTCTGTATGGCTTGGCTTTAAATGGGAAAGAATACGCCAAAATTCTTTCCACAAAAGCGAAACCGCCTTATGGTTTCCTTCTTCTTTTATTTCTTTCCGAAAACGGTTCCATTTATCTTTTAAATTTGGCTTGCTTTTCTTTGGCTGTTTTTGTTTTGCTTTCTTTTGTTTGACACGCTTTTGGGGCTTTTTGACCGAAGAAGGCTCCTCTTTATTAAAATCCATGTCTAATCTTTTTGTATCTTCCGGCATGGATTCTTTTTCCTGTTCTTTCGAAAAAGACTCTTTCGGAAAAGTTTCTTTTCCCTGATCTTTTGAATGTTCTTCCTTAGATGGCTCCCCTATGTCTGATCCGGTTTCTTGTGTCTGATCATCTGCCGTTTCTTTTGTTTCCATATTTTTTTCATTTAGATTGATCTGCCAGCCAAATAGGCGGAAGCGTATCTGCGCTTCTCCTGACAAAACTTCAAAATCTAAACGTAGTATCTGAAAAATCCACCAAAAATATCCACGCGCTGACAATTCATCTTCTTTTTCTCCTTCAATGCAATAGTAAATCGGGTGGAGAAATATCAGCGCAGTTAAAATTAGAAAGAAAAGGAGCAATGTCCCTATGATTTTTAAAATCAAAACCAAAACACTCATATGACCTGCTTTCCCTGCTGCCTGAAATAGTCCCTGACATTAAACCCGCCAGTCTTTTTGTACACCTCGCTGACGATATAGCCGGCTAATTCTAACGCTTCTTCATAGTTTCCGGCAAGGCCAACGATATAAAGCCTTTTTTTCGGATAATGTTTTTGCAGAAGCTCTCTCGATGGGATAATGTCCAAAAGATTTCTCTGATTGGAAGCAAGCGCCAACACATATACATGAAGCTGCCCCGCGCCATGTATCACTTTCCATCTGACTTTTCTGGCTTTCGGCCGTATGCTTTCACCCAAATACAACTCCTTATGCCATTTCATGCCAAATCCCTATCACTCCCATCGTTTCATTTCTTAAAAATATTTACGGCTTCCCCATAAATTGTATTTCCTCAAATCCAGATATTCGTTGTACGCTTTTTCTAAAATCTGCTTTTCATTTGAAAATTTAAGCAGATGATAAGCCTCATGGAATTTATAATATCCGGAATCTGCGAAAAATTCTTCGCGCTGTGGTTTGCTATAATAACTGTCCGCCATCATCAGATACCAGTGCACTTCCTTCTCTACCGTGTCTTCCGGAACGGTAAAGGAATATTGGCTTTTTCCCACATATTTAATGATGGACGCTTTCGCGCCTGTTTCTTCTAACACTTCACGAATGGCAGTTTCGGGATATTCTTCTCCCGGCTCAACGGTGCCTTTTGGCAAAACCCAGCCTTCGTATTTGTTTTTATAATTCTTGTAAAGCGCCAGAATCTTTCCACGAAAAATTACCACACCACCACAGCTTGTCGCTTCTATCATTGCAGTACCTCCTGATGTGGTTGTTTCACTTAAAAATTAGTATAACCCTTTTTGATTATTGTTGCAAGGAGATTCTTTTCCGCAAAATGGGAAATCCCCGTTTGTTTTTCCTCCGCCGTCCTTTTACCGGTAATACGCATCCAACACCTGTTTTGCCGCCGGAACTGCGACTGCGCTTCCGATTCCCGCTTTCTCCACAATTACCGCAACCGCGATGTCCGGTTTGTCTTCCCTATGCGCATACCCGATAAACCATGCGTGGCTGTCCCCTTTGTTTGTCCCAAATTCCGCCGATCCGGTTTTGCCGTAAGCTTCATAACTCGCGCCGTTTAGCTTTGATGCCGTTCCGCTTGTCACTGTCTCCCGCATATATTCCTGCAATATCCCCGCTTCTTCTTCCGTCATAACCGTCCCATACTCTTTTGGCTCATACGTTTTTACCGTCCCGCCGTCATGGTTTTCCGTGGAAGAAATCACATATGGCTTCATTAAAACGCCATTGTTTGCGACCGCGCTTGTAATCATCAGCATATGAAGCGGCGTGACAAGCGTTTTCCCCTGCCCAATCGAAGTTTCCATCACTTCACTTGTGGAAGAAGCTTTATTTAACACAAAACTGCTCTTTGACGTTTCCAGTTTCTCCACAGGCAAAGCCGTATTAAATAAAAGCCCTTCACACGTTTTTTTCATCTGATCCGCTTCCAAATGAAGCCCCATATTCGCAAAAGACGTGTTGCATGATTTGACAAACGAACGCTTCAAATCGACCGTCCCATGCACTTCACCGCTAAAACAGCTTAATTTGCTGTTATTTTCCTGTATCGTCCCACTGCATGAATAGGCGTAATTTTGATATTCCTTTGGTTTTTGCCGGATATATTCTAACGCCGTCACTACTTTAAACGTTGACCCCGGCGGGTACAAACCTTGGGAAGCCCGGTTTAAGAGCGCAGACTCCGAATTTTCATCTGCCACGATCCGCTCCCAGTTTTCCGAAATGGAATTTGGGTCAAAATCCGGCTTTGACGCCATGGCAAGGATTTTCCCCGTTGCAGGCTCCATCACTGCGACCGCCCCTTCATAACCCCCAAGCGCCCGATACGCCGCATCCTGAAGGGTGGCGTCTAATGTCGTATACACATTGTCCCCAATGCTTTTTTCTTCTTTCACTTTATCCATCGTTTTTTCCAGAAAAAACGCATTGGAACGCAGAAGATTGAAATTCGCCCACGCTTCAATGCCGGAACGCCCGTGGTCTTTCGTCGAATAGCCCACTATATGCGAAAAAACGTTTGCATAGGGGTAATTCCTCGTTTCCTTCCCCTCTCCGTCGACCTTCGTTTCGGCAAGCGTCTCCCCGTCCGCAGAAAAAATTTTCCCCCTGATTACGGATTTTTCAAAGTTCTCCTGCCTTGCATTATAAGAATTATTAATAAAATCTTCGCTCTTTACTGCCTGAAAATACACAAAATATCCCATACAGCATAAAAACAGCCCAATAAAACAATATGCAATCACCGCAAATTCACGGTTATTGACGGAGGAGTTCTTTTTTTTGTCCATTCCGCTTCCCTTCCTTTTCTCTTAAAATATAAAATCCCTGAATAATGGCAAATAAAATCATAGTGCTAAATAAGGAACTGCCCCCATAGCTGATAAGCGGAAGCGTTACGCCTGTCGACGGGATAAATTTAATCACGCCGCCAATAGTTAAAAACACCTGAAACCCGTATGTCACGCCAAGCCCCAGAGCCACAAGCTTATAAAAACTGTCTTTTAACTGCATGGCAATATTTAAAAACATCAGAAAACAGCTCATGCAGACCATAATCAGGCACAACGCAAAAATGCCGCCAAGTTCTTCTGAAATAGCAGAAAAGACAACGTCTTGCTCCACTTTCGGGATTTTTTGTGGCATGCCCTGATTTAACCCTGAGCCAAACCAGCCGCCTGTGCCAATGGCAAACAGGGATTGGCAGATCTGATACCCTTCTTTGTCAATGACGCTTAAAGGGTCCTGCCAAGCCACCACGCGCACGCGCACATGGGCAAAAAGACGGTACGCCGCCATTGCCGCCACACAGCCTGATAAAAGGCCGCCAATAAAAAAGAATGGGTTTCGGGTTGCCACATAGAGCATCACAATATAGACGACAAAGAAAATCAACGCGCCGCCAAGGTCTTTCGACAATACAAGAATAATCACATGAGCCGCCGCCACAAGCGTCGTTAGAGCCACTTGCTTTAAGGAGCGGGACTGGCAGAACATTCCCGCGACGAAAAACACAAATATAATTTTGACAAACTCTGACGGCTGAATGGAAATTCCGGCAACTGTAAATGAAATTTTGGCCCCATAGCTGGTTGCCCCAAGCGCGGCGACGACAGCAAGCGCCAAAAGCCCAATGCCTGCGTACAGCCATGTCAGGTTTCGGATAAAACGGATTTTCTGTATGAAATATGGAATCCCCAGCGCCAATATCATAGAGCCGACGGCTATCGTAAATTGTTTGACTGCCCGCTCAAATGAAAGCCTTGTCAATATCAGAAAGCCGATTGCCATTAACATACACATATTATTGACGAGTAGCTGGGCGGATTTTTCGTAGAGCAGTTTATAACTGCTGATGACAATTAGAAAAAACACGACCTGAACCCCGTAAAATACCAGAACGGATACATTCTGCGTCTGGTCATACAAGACGAGATAGCCGTCAAAATGCACAAGGAACATCAGCAGATTCTGACGGCGGAAAATTTCGTCTTGGCGCTCTTTTGTCTTTTTTCTCTGGAACACGGAAAAGCATTCCCATGTATAAAGAGAAAAAAATATAATCATTAGATATTTCGATACTTCGCAAAATATACTTCCCATATGCCCCTTTACTCCACCCCTCTTTTATAGTGGCCATACGTCGCATGGCTCATATCAAACGGCAGGCGTTTTGCAAACATTTCTAAAATTTCCGCTGTTTCCTTTCCTGACTCAACGGTAAACGAAAGGCGGAACGCGTCTATGCCAAGATCCTGCAGTTGATCCATCACGGAAAACAGGCAAAGCGGCACAGAATTATAAAGAACATTATAACATTCATTACAGTGGTTTTTTACCGGAAAAAACTTTGCATAACGGTCTTTCAGGTAAGTAAGGGACGGCGTATGCCGGCATCCTAAAACGTTTTTGCTGACACAGTGTACGCTTGTCATCAAAGGCAGATAACCGTAAATCTGCATTTCACTGCCTGCGTTGTCTCTGTGACGCAGTTCTTTTTGGTTCAGCTCCAAAGGAACGGCGTCTCCTCCAATCCCAAATGCGGCAAATGCCTGCCTGCTTTCATTTGACCATGCAGGAAGGCTATAATCCAGCCGGATTTTCTCTGGTTTTTCGCCCTGTTCCAACAGAAATCCGAGCGCATCATAGTTCTTCGCCAAAAACCCATCGGGCTTTAACTTTGCAAAAATAGAGCGGTAAAATTCCGCTGTTTTTTCCCGAAAGACTGCCGGAAGAATATAATAAACCCGCTTTCCTGTTGTTTTAGCGGCATTTACCGCCTGATTTACGCCATCTACCGTTTCTTCCCTTGAAAACGCCGCGCTGTCTATATATATAAGAGACGCGGACGGGCTTTCCAATAAAACGGCAAGCTGCTCTTTCGTTTCCGCAGATGCAGTAATCAGACAGTTTTTCCCTTCTTTCACGCCGCTTTGGCGTTCCTTCTGTTTTCTGTATCCGGAAGCTTTCCGCCTAAATGGGGATACGCACTGTTTGATAAGCCCGTCCAACGCCTGCCGCCGAAGCTCATTGATTTGCGAAGCCGGAAGGAACAGACCGTCATCTAACTGAATTTTCAGCGATTCAAACACAAACGGCGTAGTCCCTGTTTTCTCAAATCTTGCCCGAAGCGATTCTTCTGTCACAGGCTGATTGACTGCCTCTTTTGGAATTTCCCCAAATACCTGACACTTACGTCCTTCACGCCAAACGACGCACTCCATTGGACGGTTTTGTTTTACTGTTAATACGCCGGAAATCTTCTGTTTTAATTCTTCTTGCAAAGGAACGCTTTCTGCTATGCTTTTTTCGTGGGAAGAATTATCAAATGTAATCATATCCGCCCCATTCCATTGCTGATAGCATCCGTTTGTAAACCCGCTTCGGTTTCCAAGGTTTAAAAGATATTCCATCTCCTCTTTTTTGACGTAATACGCTTCTTTTCCCCCGTTTAAATAACGGTCTATGCATCTTCTGTAAACCGACACAACCCCGGCGGCATATTCCGCCTGCTTCATTCTGCCTTCGATTTTAAAGGAAAAAACGCCGCTTTCTGAAAGCTGGGGAATGAGTTCTATTGTACAAAGGTCTTTTGGGCTTAGGGGATACTGCTTTTGGCTTTTGCTTATTTTCTTAAACCGGCTGTCATATGCTTCATAAGAAAGCCTGCAAGGCTGGGCGCAGCGCCCGCGGTTGCCGCTCCTGCCCCCTAAAAGGCTTGAAAAAAGGCATTGGCCGGAATAACTGTAACAAAGCGCGCCATGCGCGAACGCTTCTATCTCTATGGAAACTTCCTGATGGATTTTTTGGATTTCCTGTAAGGACAATTCTCTTGCCATTACGATACGGGACGCCCCCGCTTTTTTTAACAGTTTCGCGCCGCTTACGCCTGTGACTGTCATCTGCGTGCTTGCATGTACCGGCAGATCTTTGAAATTTCTGCGGATAAACTGCATTACGCCAAAATCCTGAACTATAACGGCAGAAAGCCCCTGCTCATAAAAGGGCAGAAGATACTCATACAACTGTTCTTCTATCTCCCGTCCTTTTAACAGGGTGTTGACTGCCAGTATGATTTTTTTATTGTGGATATGGCCGTAGTCAATCGCGGACAATACTTCTTCTTGATTAAAATTTCCCGCGTAAGCCCTTGCGCTAAACTGGCTTCCACCCAGATAAACCGCATCGGCGCCAGCCGCAAGAACTTCTTTTAGAGTATGAAAATTTCCCGCCGGAGCTAAAAGCTCTAATTTTTGTGACATATCTTCCTCCCTAATCCGGCAAAATATGCTCTTTTGCATTTTGACGGATGCTTAGTAAAAAAGAGGACGAAATAAACTCGTCCCCCTATTTCTTGCCTTTTTTATTCTTAGATCCGTTTGGTTTTGCAGGTTCCATCTGCGGTATGGAGTCTGCTAACGCATCGTCTAACATATCTTCCAAGGAAGAATCATAAACCGGAGTTTGCGGCTCCTGCCCTTGCTCTAATGGCCCTAGCAGGGCGTCTTCCAACGCAGATTCCAGTTGTGTCTTTTTCAATGTCAATTCCCTGTTTTGCAGCTCCAGCTCTTTGTTTTCCTTTTCACTCGTTTCGGATTGGATTTGGGCTGTAATCAGCTCATGCTTTAGATCGTAGATTTCTTTTTCTTTCTGCTCTAAATCCTGTTCGAGTTTTTCGATTCTGTCTTTTGCTTTGAAGTAATCGTCTGCAATATTTAACTGGATTAATGTCGCTTTCATATCGACTGTTAAGCGGCGGAAATCTTCCATTTCATTAAATTCATTTATTTTATTATTGATATACACCGCAACACGCTGCAAATACTCTTCCCCTTCGTACCCGCTCAGCGTATACACCTTGCCGCCAATAATAACTTCGGTATTGGACTTCGATGCCATACGTTTTCCTCCCAAATTGTACTGCTTATGATTTATTATACTGATAATTCAGTTATCTTGCAAGCCCGAAATCAATTTTGAAAATTTTTTTGTGTGGTGGGCGGCTGCGCTTTGTAAAACGGATTTTTTAAAATTGAAGATACTCTGTTACAAATCTCACAGCATAGCAATGTTGCCCCATATGCAAAAAGCGCTGGTAAAGCATATAGTAAAATTATATTGCCACTACATACATTAAATAATAGATATTGGAACAATACCACCCAAATAAAATGAAAAACATAAAAAGAATATGACCTTTTTGACATATATTTTGATATTTTCCCTTTAAAATTCAAATGTCTTTTTCCAATCCCTAGCAAGGAATTAATCATAAACCACTCCGATACATATTTAGCAATCGTATTTAAGAATGTTTGCTGTGTATCTGACCAAATAAACATATATACATTGAAAATCGTTGCCGTTATGCCTATGTACAAGAAAATCCATTTCCATTTTTCTACTTTGTTGATTACATCATCGTTTGAAAACATATAGTAGCCAACAAGAAATATGTAAGTATATTCCACAAGGCTTTTTCCGCCTATCGAAAGCGCTCCGCTAAAAAGTGGTAACGGTAATCCCCAAAGAAAAATCAGCGCAAGCGGTATTTCAATATCTTTTAGGAGCATTATTTTTCTTTGTAATAAGATAATTCCAACAGCAATGAAAGAAATAAGGAACAGGTATAGAATAAACCAAAACTGTCCAACCGAAAAACCGCCGTCAGCGCCTGTTAAGTCTGTAAAATGTGTTAAGAAAACAGCATAATGCTGAAATAAATTCCCTTGATAACCATAATTAAATTTATCGGCTATATATGTCATAGGCGGCATAATTAACGCTGTCCCAAAAATAAATGGTATCAGTAATTTTTTAGTCCTTTCCAACACATATTGCCCGATTGTCCGCTTTTGCAGCGCAAATCTTGTGGAAATGCCTGCAATACAAAACATAAGCGGCATAAAATACGGGCTAAAAAATACCACAATGCCGCTAATTATTTTATTTTTTTCAAAATAAATGTAATTTGGCTCTCCCCATACATTCCATGCCATTGCTGCATGGTAGGGAACAAGAAGTAAAATAATAATCCAACGTATATTGTCAACATAGTATTTTCGCATACTTGTCTTATGCCTTTTATCAATAAAATTTTTTAGTTTCTTTTATTGCTTATTTTTTGTTAATCTTTATTTTTGGGGTGGGCAGTTATTGATGCGTAGTAGCGGAAGGCAAAATCTGTGGCGACTCTGCCTTTTGGGGTGCGGTTGATAAATCCATTTTTTACTAGGTATGGTTCGTATACATCTTCTATTGTTCCGGCGTCTTCTCCGATTGCGGCGGCTAAGGTGTCAAGTCCTACGGGGCCGCCGGAGAATTTTTCCATGATGGCGTATAGGATATTTCTGTCGTTTTGGTCTAGTCCCATGGAATCGACTTCTAGTAAGTCTAGGGCGAATTTTGCCACTTCTTCGGTTATGCGCCCGTCATATTTTACTTGCGCAAAATCACGGACGCGTTTTAGGAAACGGTTCGCAAGCCTTGGCGTTCCCCGGCTTCGTTTTGCTAGTTCTGCCGCTCCGGCTTCGTCGATGGAGACTTCTAGTTTTTTTGCTGAATGCAGGATTATTATTTTTAGCTCCTCTAGGGTATAAAATTCTAAATGATGCACGACGCCGAAACGGTCACGCAACGGAGCGGATAACAGGCCTGCTCTTGTGGTTGCCCCTACTAGGGTGAATTTGGGTAAATCGAGGCGGATAGATCGGGCGGTCGCTCCTTTTCCGATCATAACGTCAATGACGTAATCTTCCATTGCCGGGTAGAGCACTTCTTCCACTTGCCGGTTTAAACGGTGGATTTCATCGACAAACAGCACATCGCCTTCTTTTAGATTGCTTAAAATTGCCGCCATTTCTCCGGGTTTTCCGATTGCCGGGCCGCTTGTGATTTTTATGTGCGTTCCCATCTCGTTTGCAATGATTCCCGCAAGCGTTGTTTTCCCTAAACCCGGCGGGCCAAAAAAAAGCACGTGGTCTAATGCTTCGTTTCTTAATTTTGCGGCTTCTATATAGACTTTTAAGTTTTCTTTCGTCTTTGCCTGACCTATGTAATCGTCTAGTGTCTGCGGACGGAGATTTGTTTCGATTGTGACGTCTTCTGTCTGAATCTGTGTCGATATTACGCGCTTTTCCATTTCCTACCCCGTTTCCATGTATCCTTTATTGTTTTATGTTCTCTTTTCATGATTTCTTATTTATTGATTGCGTGTTTTTTCTTTTGGCAGATTTGTTCCTAGGCTGCCGCGAAATGCTGCGTTTATAATTGCTTTTTTAATGGATTCTTTGTTGGGAAGGACGGCTTTTGATTTTTTGTTGTAAATGTCTGGTTCTTTTTATTTGCCGGATCACATCTCTGTGATTTTCCCCTTTCTGCTTGACCGAAGCGCTGTTTTTTCACAAATGCGGCTTTGATTCTTATTTCCTTACTAAGCTTTCTGTTTCTTACTGCCGCCTATGTCATGTTTTCCGTTATTAAAATTTTGCCATTGCTTTTAATGCCGCTTTTAAAATATCCTCTACATCTGCTTTCTGTGAAACATCTGCTTTTGTAATTGCCGAAAGCGCTTCGGAAGATGAGTAACCAAGGGCAACTAATGCTTGAACGGCTTCATTTCGGGCGGAACTGCCCTTTTCGGGAGCTGATTTTGGCTCGGTTTGCGTTTCTGTATACAGATCTTCTATGTTTAGCTTGTCTTTGAGTTCTAAAATAATCCTCTGGGCTGATTTTGCCCCGATTCCCGGCGCTTTTGAAATTGCTTTTACATCTCCTGCAAGGACGGCGAAACGCAGTTCCTCGACTGATAACGCCGCTAATATCCCAAGCGCGCCTTTTGGGCCAATGCCGTTGACACGCAATAGAAGCTGAAAGATCTTCAGGGTTTCTTTTGCAGGAAAACCAAACAATGCCATTCCGTCTTCTTTTACATGTAAATATGTATATATTTTGACTTCCGCCCCAAGCGGGGGCAGTTCGTCTATACTATTTGCTGAGGTCTGAATCTGATAGCCGATTCCATGATTGTCTATGACGATATACCCTTCTGCAATTTCTGCCAATGTCCCCTTAATGTACGAATACATATCTCCTCCTATAAATAACCGTTTAGCCGCCGAAGAAGTTCCTGAGCTAAGATCCCGATGAGAAATCCTGTCAAAAAGCCTGCGAATAGCAAGATGGGCGAATAATAAACCAGATTGTAAGTTTCGACTGCAATGGCTGCCGCCGCCAGTTGCCCGATGTTGTGGAAAATGCCGCCTGCCACGCTAACGGAAACCAAATGGAATGTCCCAATGGATTTTAAACAGAGCATGGCGAAAAAACTGAGTATCCCGCCGCTTAGACTATATAAAATGCTAAACGGGTTTCCAAATAGAAATCCCGCCAGAAGTATACGGGCAACGGAAACGCAAAACGCTTCTTTTGCGCCTATGCCGTAAAGCATTAGGACGGTAACGATATTGGCCAATCCCAGTTTCACCCCCGGAATGCCAAAATAGAACGGAATGAGCGATTCTACATAACTGCAGATTAGCGCTAACGCTAAAAACATTCCTAAAAACGCCGTTTTTCGTTTCATATGCTCCCTTTCATGTCACTGCATCCAGTCCGGCTTCTTTTCCGCCGACGATTTCTACCACTACTTTATTCGGCAGGCAGACAATCGTTTCTTTCTGTCTGGAAATTGCCCTCTGATGGACACAAAGCAAGTCTGGGCAGTCTGCCATATACATATCTGCTTTGCCATTTTGTATCCGCAGTACATTTGTCACTTTTTCTTTTATTAAAATTTCCACTTCACTGTCTTTTTTCAAGGAATACGCGCCATAAAACTGGCCGTCTACAGTGACTTTTGCAAAAGCTCCTTCTTCCCCTGAAAAAAAATAGAACCAAACGCTTGCAGCCGCTAGGATTAAAAACACTGTCCCCAGCAGGATTTTGTCATTTTTCCCAAAACGCTTTTCCATTTGTTTTAGCAAACCTCTCCAAGATAGTAAAATCCTTTACATTCCGTCAAACGAACGTCTATGATCTGCCCAATCAGATCTGCCGTTCCCGGCAAATGGACGATTGCATTGTTGCTCATACGGCCTGTGAACAGACGGCCGTCCTGTTCGTTTCTATGCTCCACTAAGACTTTCTGGATCGCGCCTTCATATGCCATGGCTTTTTCGGCGGCAATCGTCTGAACTTTTTTTAACAGACGGTCAAAGCGTTGTTTGACTTCTTCTTTTGACGCATGATCTTCCATTTTGGCCGCCGGAGTGCCTGTCCGTTTTGAATAAAGAAACGTAAATGCGCTGTCAAATTTCACTTTACACACTACTTCCATGGTTTCCTCAAAATCTTCCTCCGTCTCTCCCGGAAACCCTACGATAATATCTGTCGTCACTGCAATGTCCGGTATCGCCGCCCGCAGTTTTTCCACTAATCCCAAATATTGTTCCTTTGTATAGTTACGGTTCATGAGCTTTAATATGCGGGAACTGCCGGACTGTAACGGAAGATGGAGATGCTTACAGATCTTTTTGGATTGTTTCATTACTTCTATTAATTCATCTGATAAATCTTTCGGATGCGAAGTCATAAAACGGATGCGCTCAATTCCTTCTATTTGCTCTGCCTGTTTTAATAACTGCGCAAAAGTAACCGGATTTTTTAGATTTTTTCCATATGAGTTGACATTCTGGCCTAACAGCATAATTTCTTTTACGCCGTCTGCCGCTAGTGTTTCAATCTCATTTAGAATATCTTTTGCTTCCCTGCTGCGCTCCCTGCCCCTCACATAAGGCACAATGCAATAACTGCAAAAATTATTACAGCCAAACATAATATTTACGCCCGATTTAAACGGATATTTCCGCTCACTGGGCAGATCTTCCACTATATTGTCCGAACTCTCCCAAATATCCACAACTGTACCGCGTTTTGAAACCGCTGTATATAAAAGTTCGGCAAATTTATAGATATTATGTGTCCCAAAAATCAGATTCACAAATGGATAACTGCGTGTGATTTTGTCCACGACGGCAGGTTCCTGCATCATGCATCCGCATAGCGCAATTACCATATCGGGATTTTTTTTCTTGTACCCATGTAACACGCCCAGACGCCCGTAGACCTTATTATTTGCATTTTCCCGCACCGTACAAGTATTAAAAATCACAAAATCCGCATCTTCCGATTCTTTTATCCGATAACCGGATTCCTCTAAAATCCCAACTAATTTTTCTGAGTCTCTCGCATTCATCTGACATCCCATATTCACAACGCAGGCTGTAGGAACCCGCCCATTTTCCGCTTCAAACCCTTTCGCCCACTTCCGGCATTTCTCCATAAAATAAAACTGCCTGTCAGGTTCTGCAGCCGGCAGTTCTTTCTGGGTGTTTATTTCCTCTATTTTTCTTACTCCACACATACTTATTCTTCCTTTTTGTTTCGCGTCAATATTTATTCCTGTTTCCTTAGCGTCTCTTTTAATAAGGAATCAGACAATCCTTTTATACAAACTTTTCCTCCGCAGTTTGCTTTGCATCTTCTTCATACTCAGAAATTCTATGTACTTTCACTTTTTGGATCATCTTGTTTTTCACTAAAAGCGCTTTAAAATGATATTTGTAAGCCAAAACTTCGATATTGTCATTTTCTTCCGGAATTTTGTCTATCTTGGAAATAAGGAATCCGTTTAGGGTTTCAAAATCATCTCCTTCCCCTATTTCAATTCCTAATTCTTTTGCAACGTCCTGAAAATCCGCCATGCCGTTCATCAGATAAGTCCCGTCTGGCAGTTTCTTTATCATCTCATCATCTTTGTCATGTTCATCTAAAATATTTCCGACAATTTCTTCAAGAATGTCTTCCATCGCAACTATGCCCGCTGTCTGGCCGTATTCGTCAACTACAATCACCATATGGCTTTTTTCAGTCTGCATCTCTTTAAACAGCGTATTAATATTTCTCGTTTCCGGGATAAACTCAATTTTCCGCACAAGATTTTTAATCTCTGTAATTGGCTTCCCGTAACATTCCTGCTCTGTGCAAAACTGCAAAGCTTCTTTGATATGTAAAACGCCTATAATATTATCAATATTGTCTTTATAGACGGGAAAACGGGAATTTGCATGTTGTTTGATAAAATCCATCGCTTCCGCAAACGTCATGGCGCCGTCGAGCGCATTGATGTGTTTCCGGTGCGTCATAATGTCTTTTGCTTCTTTTTCGTCAAATTCAAAAATATTATGTATCATTTCCGCTTCGCTTGCTTCTAAAACGCCTTTTTCGTGCCCTTCATTGACCATGGAAATAATTTCTTCTTCTGTGACGTCCTCTTTTCCTGCCGCTGACAGCCGTTTCCAAACAATATAGGATAACACAGCTATAGCAACTGCCAACAATACAATCAGCCCTATTTGGGGACTCGCGCCATCGTCCATTTTCATTTCTCCTTTGATTTCCTCTGACCGATTTTCTGTAATTAAGTGAAATATACCATTATCCTTCTCTTTCGTCAAGGCAGGCAATAAAATCTTTCATCAAGGCAGGCAATGAAAGAACCAAAAAACCGCCTAGTTAAAACATATGATTTCATAACCTAAACCCCTGATTTTTGCCCACAGCAGAAGCGAAGCAAAAAAATCCAATGCCGTTGCCGCCGGATTCCCAAATGAAAGATTGCTTCCCTTCTGCCGCGTCTTATCACTTATGTAAGCAATTCCAAACTTACTTCAAGCGCCTTATCTACTTTAAACAGCATACTGTTATCCAAATGGCAGACCTTATCTTTCAGCCTTTTTTTGTCAATCGTGCGAAGCTGTTCCAACAGTATCACGGAATCTTTCACCATGTCATATTTTTCGCTGTCTAACGCCACATGCGTCGGAAGTTTCGCCTTGTGCATTTGCGACGTTATGGCTGCGCATATCACTGTCGGGGAATGCCTGTTGCCTACATCATTTTGTATAATTAACACGGGACGGATTCCGCCTTGTTCTGAACCAATCACCGGACGAAGATCCGCATAATAAATATCTCCTCTTTGAATCGCCATAATCACTCACTCCATCTTTTTTATTTGATAGAAAGAGTATTTCCGGTTTTTTGCGTTCTATTCAATTTTATTCCGAAAATAAAAACGCGGAACCCGTTTGCCAATGTCACAGGCAAATTCATAATTAAAACGGCCCGAAAGCCTGCCCAGTTCTTCCATACTTAAGAAACTGCCCCCATCTTCCCCTAATAACGTCACTGTATCAAGCATTTTCACGTCCGGAATGTCCGTAACGTCCACCATAAATTGATCCATACAGACCCTTCCTAATATCGGGGCTTTTCTCCCATGAATCAGGACGTATCCCCGATTTGACAGACTGCGTGGATAGCCGTCCCCATATCCGGCGGGAATTGTCGCGATTTTTCTCGGTTCCTTCAGGCAGTATGTCCCGCCATAACTTATGCTCCTGCCGGCTTCAAGCGTCTTTAAATGTATAATGCGGCTTTTTAATTCCATGGCAGGCTTTAACGAAATGGAATCCTTTTTGACCTCCTCAGAAGGCCATAACCCATACAAAATGATCCCTGCGCGCACCAAATCCAGATCCGCCTGTGGCAGTTCCGCGATTCCCGCGCTGTTAGAACAATGCCTGACCGGAATTTCAACCTTCCTTTCTTTTAACAGGCTAATCATCTTTTCAAACTGCGAAAGCTGTTGAATTGCATACGATTTATCAGCTTCATCTGCTCTTGCAAAGTGCGTGAAAATCCCTTCTATTGTAAGATTGGAAAGCCCCGCTATTTTTGCGATTTCCTCCGCCGCCTCTGTTGTCACCTGATAGCCGATCCGGCTCATTCCCGTGTCAATTTTAATATGGATTTTTGCCGTTTCGCCAACTGCATGGGCGGATTCTGAAATCTGTCTTGCCATCTCATAGGAATATACGGTCATACGCACTTGCTTGCGGATCAGGTCTTTATAATCTTCTTCAAACGTATAGCCAAGGATCAAAAGCGGCTTTTTTATGCCGTTTTGCCGTAAAGCCGCCGCTTCTTCCGCCGTAGCGACCGCAAAGCCGAACAGACGGCTGCGGGATTCTAGTTCCCTTGCAATCTCAAACGCGCCATGGCCGTATGCATCCGTTTTAATCACCGCTATGATGTTTGTGTCTTTGGATATTTTTTGTTCTATGGACTGCATATTATACACGATGGCATCCAGATTTATTTTTGCATAAATTCTATAATTTTTTTTCATTTTTCCTTCTAAATAATTCTTAGTCTGATGATTGTTCTGTTTCAGAAGCCCGCTTGGCGGCATACGGTAACTGGTTTAAAATATCGGAAGCCGTCATGCCAAACGCCCCTTTTTCTTCCGCCGCTAAATCTCCCGCCATTCCATGCAGGCATACGCCAAGCGCAGCCGCTTGGCCCGCCGGCATATTCTGGGCTAAAAATCCCGCCAAATACCCTGCCAGCGCATCTCCGCTCCCGCCTGTCGCCATTCCATGGTTTCCGGTAACGTTTACGATAAACCCACCCTCCGGAAGCCCGATAACCGTCCTTGCATCTTTTAGCGCACAGACAGCCTGATACCGTTGCGCAAATGACTGCGCCGACTTTGGCAGGTCTTTTGACACTTCCTCCACCGTTTTATGGACTAGGCGGCTCATTTCTTTGAGATGCGGCGTTACGATACACGTCCCATGGAACGATTCTAAAAGCCGCATATCTTCAGAAAGGAGATTCAATGCATCTGCATCTAACACGACTTTTTTCTCTGAATGGGAAAGTAGGCCGCTGACAAGGCTTCGCGCAACAGTATCCGTAGAAAGCCCGCAGCCAATTAACACTGCATCTGCCCACGGCAAATATGTTTCAAGGGCGTCTGCCGCCTCCCGCTCTGTCTGATACACGTTTACAATCGCTTCCGGAAGCTGTGCGCTTAACACATTCCTGTTTTCTTTTGCCGTTAGAACCCTTACTAAGCCACAGCCGGCTGCATATGCCGCCTTTGCCGCAAAATACGCCGCGCCCGCCATCTGCTTCGAACCTGCAATAATTAAAACGCGTCCGTAAGTCCCTTTATTGGAATAAGCTTTCCGCATAGGCAAAAGTTCTTTGACGCACTCCCTTGACACATACCTGCCCATCGGTTTTTTGCCTAAAAAACTTTGCCGTCCAATGCCAATATCCGCGACAATCAGTTCTCCGGTATGCTCCGCCCCCGGATACAGCAGATGCCCCACTTTAGCAAATCCAAATGTCACAGTCAAATCTGCGTAAAACGCCGTGGCGGGCGCCTCTCCGGTATCCGCAAAAATGCCGGAAGCGATGTCTGCCGCGATTTTATATGCCTTTAATTCATTTAACGTATGCACAAGGGAGCCTAACGCTCCTTCCAATGGCCGCGACAGGCCAATGCCAAACAATGCATCGATAATTACGTCATAAGACGATCCCTGAAGTTGGGAAAAGACCGGAATATGATAAGCTTCGACAATCCGCCGCTGTAACGCGGTTTCTTCCGTCATACGATCTTTCTGCATTGGCGCTAAAAATTCCACGGAATACCCCCTTAGGAATAATATCCTGCCTGCCGCAAAACCGTCCCCGCCATTATTGCCCGAACCACAGATGATTAAGATTTTCGTATTTTTCCGGCGGAAGCGCCCTGCCACTGCATCGGCAATGGCAAGCGACGCCCGTTCCATTAATACAGCCGAAGGGACGCCAAACGTTTCTATTGTATTTTTGTCATAAAGTTTCATTTCCTGACTGTTTACTAATTCATACATTACTGCGCCCTGTCTGCATCTCTTTCTTATTTTTCACAATATTATAGGACAACTGCATTAAACTGTCAGAAAGATGCACGTTCTCTACCATTACATTTTTATCTGAAAGCTCTAAGTCAACATTGGCAAAATTCCAAATCGCCGGAATCCCTAAATCAACCAGATGATTCGCAATCGTATCCGCTTTCGACTTTGGAATCGTAAGAGCCGCAATGTCCACCCGGTTTTTTTGCGCAAACGCATCCAGCTCCTCTGACATATAGACCGGAATCCCTCTGACACGCTGTTGTTTTAGATCCGGATTTATGTCAAACAATGCCGTAATCAGAAACCCGAATTTTTCAAATTCAATATAATTCGCCAATGCCTGCCCCAAATTTCCGGCTCCTACTATAATAATATTATGTTTCTCGTTTAGACCCAATATTTTTCCAATTTCTTCAAATAAATTTTTGACGTTGTACCCATACCCCTGCTGGCCGAAACCACCAAAATTATTCAAATCCTGCCGAATCTGGGAAGCCGTCACGTTCATACGCGCGCTTAAATCGCTTGAAGAAATACGCTCAACGCCCGAATCAATCAATTCCCCTAAATATCTGTAATACCTCGGCATCCGCCTTATGACTGCCTGCGAAATTTCTTTCACTGCTTATCCGTCCCTCCAATCGTCTGTCCAAATCATCTGCCGCTTTTTCATTGGACAAGAAAGCCCGAAAAGGAACTGACGTCATTTTCCTCTCCGAGCGTTCTGTTATCATTATCTAACTATTTACAAATCCTTCTCACCATAAACGCATTTCCCGCCGGCATCCGTTTTCTTCCTCTACGCTCAAATTCCAAAAATTTGTCATTTCCTTTATTTTACTATTTTCTTACAAGCAATACAATTAAATTTTTATGAATTTTACGCCCGCTTTCCCGTTATCCGCCAAAACGATGAACGCTTTCCATAAAACCATGGAAACTTCCATAAAAAGGGGAGGGAACCCCATCGGAATCCCCTCCCTTTTTTGTGTGTTTCTTAGCAGAAGCTGCCGCCGCAGCCGCCGCCACAGCAAAGCAGTAATAAGATAAGCCAGATACAGCTATTGCCGCCGTCACAGCCGTTGCCGCATCCATTACCGCCGAAGAATCCGCCGCCGTTGCCGTTGCATAAGCACAACAGAACGATAATCCAAAGAATGGAACCGCATCCTCCATCATTTCCGCATCCACAGTTTGTTGCTGCTAAATCACTCATTTGAGTACCTCCATTTATTGATTGATTACAATTCATCATATGTAGACTGCTTGTAACTGTTTCCAGTGGACAAATTGAAAATTTAATTTATTTCTTGACACCTTACAAATGACTGGTATTATAAAATAGGTAGAAAAGATTTTTTTCAGGAGGATAAAAAATGGATAAAATTTTAATGACGACGCCACTTGTAGAAATGGATGGAGATGAAATGACCAGAATTTTATGGTCTATGATAAAAGAAGAACTCCTTCTGCCATTTATTGACTTAAAAACAGAATACTATGATTTGGGATTAGAACACAGAAATGAAACAAACGACCAAGTCACAGCCGATTCCGCCAATGCCACGAAAAAATACGGCGTTGCCGTAAAATGCGCGACAATCACCCCAAACGCGGCCCGCATGGACGAATATCATTTAAAAGAAATGTGGAAAAGCCCAAACGGCACGATCCGCGCTATGTTAGACGGAACTGTATTCCGCGCGCCGATTATTGTCAAAGGCATTGAACCTTGCGTGAAAAACTGGAAAAAACCGATTACGATCGCCAGACACGCTTACGGCGACGTATACAAAGCTTCCGAGCTGAAAATCCCCGCCGCCGGAAAAGTAGAGCTCGTCTATACAAGAAAAGACGGCAACGAAACAAGAGAACTGATTCACAACTTTACTGGGGCAGGCGTTATTCAGGGACAGCATAATCTAAATGATTCCATTGAAAGTTTTGCAAGAAGCTGCTTCACATATGCCCTAGACGTAAAACAGGATTTATGGTTTGCGACGAAAGACACGATTTCCAAAAAATATGACCATACATTCAAAGACATTTTCCAAGAAATTTTTGACGCGGAATACAAAGAAGCTTTTGAAAAATCAGGAATCACCTATTTCTACACGTTAATTGACGATGCCGTTGCCCGCGTGATGAAATCCGAAGGCGGCTATATCTGGGCATGCAAAAACTATGACGGGGACGTAATGAGCGATATGATTTCCTCTGCGTTTGGCTCACTTGCCATGATGACCTCCGTCCTCGTTTCCCCAAACGGCTACTATGAATACGAAGCCGCCCACGGCACTGTCCAGAGACATTATTACAAACACTTAAAAGGCGAAGAAACGTCCACAAACTCAGTCGCTACGATTTTCGCATGGAGCGGCGCGCTGCGTAAACGAGGGGAGCTTGATGGCATCCATACACTTATGGAATTTGCAGACAAACTTGAAGCCGCTTGCGTGAAAACAATCGAAGAAGGAAAAATGACAAAAGATTTAGCGTTAATCACTTCAATCGAACAGCCGACTGTGTTAAACAGTCAGGACTTTATCCGCGCAATCCGCCAATCTCTTGAGGAAACTTTATGATTTTAGACTGTCAAAACATTTCGAAAGCATTTAGCGGAACAGAAGTTTTAAAAAACATTTCCTTCCATATCAATGAAAATGAAAAAGCCGCCATAGTCGGAATCAACGGCGCCGGAAAGTCCACGCTTCTAAAAATAATTATGCAGCAGCTTTCCCCCGACGAAGGAGATGTGATTCTTTCTAAAAACACTACTGTCGGTTATCTTGCCCAGTATCAGGATATTTCCGGCAGCCGCACAATTTTCGAAGAAGTCCTTTCGGCAAAAGCAGACATTATTGAAATGGAAACGCAAATCCGTGACATGGAAACGCAGATGCCGCTCTTAAGCGGCGAAAAGCTGGACTTGCTCTTAGAAAAATATAACCGTCTGCGCCACACATTTGAACTGCGGGACGGTTACGCCTGCCAAAGTGAAGTCACTGGGGTGATCCGCGGGCTTGGCTTTTCCCAAGAAGATATGCAGCGCCCCATATCCAAGCTTTCCGGCGGGCAAAAGACAAGAGTGTTTCTCGGCAAATTGCTTGCGTCAAAACCGGATTTTTTAATTTTGGACGAGCCGACCAATCATTTGGATATGTCCTCCATCAGTTGGCTTGAAACATTCCTCGCCAACTACAAAGGAACCGTCCTAATCGTCAGCCATGACCGCTATTTTCTCGATAAAACCGTAACAAAAATCATTGAATTAAGCGGCCATAAATCCCATGTGTTTTCTGGGAACTATTCTGACTACGCCGTAAAAAAAGCCGCCGCCCGTGAAGCAGAATGGAAAGCGTGGCAAAACCAGCAGCAGGAACTGAAACATCAGGAAGCCGTGATTGCAAAACTAAAATCCTTCAATCGGGAAAAATCCATAAAACGAGCGGAAAGCCGTGAAAAAATGCTAAATAAAATTGAACGGCTTGAAAAACCACTCGAAGAACATGCCGAGATGCATATCAAACTGAATCCCAGCATTACAAGCGGCTCAGACGTCCTAACGGTGGAGTCCCTTTCAAAATCCTTTGGAGACAACCGCCTGTTTTCCGATCTTTCTTTTGAAATTAAACGCGGGGAACGGGTAGCCTTGATTGGGGATAACGGCACAGGAAAAACAACGCTGTTAAAAATCATCAATGAACTGATTCCGTTTGATGCCGGAAAAATCACTTTAGGGACAAATGTCCACATTGGTTATTACGATCAGGAGCACCAGCTCTTAAATGAAACACATACCCTGTTTGATGAAATCTCCGATGCCAGCCCGAATCTGACAAATACGGAAATCCGAACCCTTTTAGCGGCGTTTTTATTTACGGAAGACGATGTATTTAAACGTATCGGCGACATCAGCGGCGGTGAAAAGGGCAGGGTATCCCTTGCAAAATTAATGCTTTCGAAAGCGAATTTCCTAATTTTGGACGAGCCAACCAACCATTTAGACATGATTTCGAAAGAAATTTTAGAATCTGCCCTAACCAGATACACAGGAACTGTATTTTTCGTCTCCCATGACCGTTATTTTATCAATAAAACGGCAACGAGGATATTAGATCTAACGAAACAGACGCTTGTCAATTATATCGGCAATTATGATTACTACCTCGAAAAACATGACACACAGATGCAGGCTGTCCAATCTGCCGAAATCTTAAAACCGGCAGAACAAAAAAACGAATCTTCAAAAGAAAGCTGGTTACAACAGCGTCAAGAGCAGGCAAAAGCGCGAAAAAAAGCATCCGCCCTAAAACGCGCAGAAGATGAGATTGCGCAAAAAGAAGCGTTCCAAAGCCAGTTGGAAGAAGAATTAAATCTGCCGGAAAACGCTTCTAATTCTGCAAAACTAAATGAAATCCATACGAAATTAACAGAAATTTCCAAGGAGCTTGAAACACTCTACGAAGTTTGGGAAACGCTTGCAGAAGACGTATAAATTTAAGTCTTCCGCTCTAAACAAAAAAAAGCGCCGCACAGAAAAACTCATTTCTGCGCGCGCATTTTTTTCACTTAATTATTTTTGATTTGCATCAATCCGTAATTTCCGGCTGTATGCAAACAGAGCAATGCCAATTAAGAAAACCGCTCCAAACAAGAAATACACACCATAATCTTCAACGCCTGTTTTTGGCGTCCCACTGCGGACTGTCCCTCCTGAATTTTTCGTAATGGCCGCTTGGGAACCTGTTCCTGTTCCGGGAGCTGCATTATACACAGGTGACGTCCCCTGACCGGATTTTGATGGTTTCTTTGGATCTTCTTCTTTCTCCTTTTTCGGGTCTGGATCTTCAATCGACTCTAACGGATCTTCCACGCTTGTATTCGTATCGGCTGGAGCGCCTTCGATTCCTTCAAATATGTAATGGTTTCTCTTTGCCCATGCCTCCGCTTCAGAGCCATAAACCCCATAAACTACACTTGGCTGCCAGCCTGCCTGTGAACCAATGGAAGTCACGCTTGCCGGAATGGTAACAGTTTTAATTGCGCTGCCGCTAAAAGCATCTGCCGCAATCGCAGTCACTGAACTGGGAACGGTTACAGAAAGCAGATACCCACAGCTATTAAATGCCCCTGAAGCAATCTGAGAAGTCTGTGGAGAAAATGCAATTCCGGTCTTTCCCTGAGGGCATAGCAAAAGCTGTCTGCCGTCTGCCGAATAAACACAGCCATCATGAGAAGAATAACTGCCGCCTGCCGCTGAAATAGAAGTCAAACTTACATCGCCCGAAAAAGCTCCCATATCAAGATTGACAAGAGAAGAAGGAAGGGAAACGCTGCTTAAATTCGCGCATCCTCCAAACGCCCCCGATGCAATGCTTGTAACGCCTTCCGGCACTTCTATGCTTGTCAGGCTGCTGCAATTATAAAACTGTCCCTGTGAAACTGTCCCTGCCGATGCGCTTAATGATACGCCGGAAAGACCTGTGCAGTTTGCAAATGCAGATGCGCCAACTGTTGTTACGCCGCCCGGAATCACTACGCTTTCTAAATTCGAGCAGCCATTAAATGCCGAACTTCCTATTGTCCTTAAGCTTGCCGGAAATAAAACCCCAGTAATATTCGTTTGATTGAAAAATGCGTTATCGCCAATCGCCGTTATCCCATCTGGAATCGCTACATAGCCGCCGGCCCCTTTGTATCCCGTCACTGTCGATCCTTCGATATTAAAATCTTCTTCGTTCGTATTGATGGAATACATCTCCTCTAAAACTTCAATCGGCGTTACCGTCCTTGTGCCAGTCTCTTTCGCTTCCTCTTTTTGTAATTCTGCGCGGATTTTCTCCCCAATATCCGGCGTTTGTGGAGCAGTGTCCGCCGGAGGATTCACCGAAGTCTGATCCGGTTGCGCCTGATCTGTGACAGGCTGCTCATTCTCTGCGGGATTCTGGTCTGTGGGAGGATTTACTGTCTCCGGCTCTTTCTGTTCCCCATTCTGCGCTATATCTTCTTCCGGATCTTTTATAGAAGGATCAGATACATCTGAATCTGAACCGTCCGGCGTTTCTGTTTCCGGAGGGAGCGGATTTTCATCTGGTTCTTGCGTGTTATCCGGCGTTTCCACCCCGTCCGATCCTTCCGGCCCGTTTGTCTCTGGCGCATCTGTGGCATCGTCCGGCGTTTCCGGCTCTTGTGGATTTCCTGCTTCTTCCGATGCATCTGGAGCAGTTTCATCATTCGCATCGTCCGGCGTTTCCACTCCATCTGCGGATGCCAGAGTATCCTGAGATTCCACTTCTGTGGACGGCTGCGGATCGTCCCCCTCTGCGTTTACTAAATCAGGCAAAATTGATAAGAATGCCACCATAAGCACCATCAGAATTGCCCCAATCCGTATCGCCAAATCTTTTTTCATTTTACTCACACTCCTAACTTTATAGCTTCCTCGCTATTATAATTTTTTTGCTACGAGATACAGTCTTCCGTCTTCTACATAGCTGTTGCAGGTGGATAATGTCAGAAATTTATCATTTACTGTCACATCCTGTGTTTTATCAATTACAGCGCAACTCCGGATATTCTGTAAAAACGCCTCTATATCCGCATCGCTTTCTGCCTCAATAAAATCGTAATACCGATAGCTTTCTTCTGTCTGGTTCCCAACGTCAGTAAGGCATACGGCAACTATTTGATAGGTTTGTTTTTCATATATTGTGTCAAACTGGATTTTATCATGCTGTGACAGGTACGGTTCTTCCAAATACTGTTTCAATCCGCCAAACATTTCACCGCTTTTCATATTGTGGCCGTAAATAATATAATTTGCGCTTTGCTTTTGCAAATTCGCCCTATAGTCCAAAAAAAGCGTTCCGTTAATATCTTCTGCCCCGTCAATATTTCTGTGCAAATAATAATCATTGTCTTTTGACTGCATAACAGGCAAATCCACTTTTGTGTCCGGAATCCGAACCCAGCCTGCCAAATCCGGATACTGTGTATGAAGCGAAACATATTCCGCTAAAACCTCCGGCGGCGCTTGCGTTTCAAACGGCGTCTCCGATGGCTCTGCGGCAGGAGCGCCGGCTCCTGCCTGCTGTGTCCCATCATTTTCAATTCGTTCCTTCGACCAGTCTACCGCCTGTGAAACGCTTTTTTTCTGCTGCACTTCTTCTAGTTTCCTAACTGATTTATTCTCAAGGTATACAGAATGGGAATAAAAGAAAATACATATTGCCGCAAGAGCCGCGCAGGCAAGACCCAGAAATTTAAACATCTGTGACTGACGCGTTTCGTCAATACTCTGCCGCTCCGCTATCCTGCCTGCTACAGGAAACTCCTTCTGCCCTAACAGCCTGCGGTGGGCGTTCCATTCTCTTGTCCATTCCTGTTTGTTCGACTTAAGCTTCCGCTTTAAATTCTGCGCAGTCCTGTCGGAAACGTCACAAAAAAACGCGGTTCCCAACTTGCTTTCAAACTGAATCTTCCCTTCATGGATAAGCTGGTAAATCGTCTCTACATCTTCCGGACGGTCTACGTCTACCCGGTTTAGGATAGCTTCAATCATCTCTAAATCTCTTTTGGCGCCTTCCCATTCTTCACGAGTTGCAAATTCATGTTTGCCAATTCTGTATACTTCCTCCATGGGACTCAATCCTTTATTTTGCTTTTACTGATTTCGGGGTAGAATAGCTGCTGTAAACTTTCTTTCCGTTCACCAGTTTATATGCCCTGACTTTATAATAATATTTCTTCTTTTTCGTCAGTTTTTTATTTGTGTATTTTACAATGGACGCTTTCTTTGCTGTCTTTATTTTCTTATAGCCTTTCTTCTTCTTTGCGCTCCTGTAAATCTCATAACCACTGACTCCCCGAACCTTGTTCCATGACACAACCGCCGCTTTCTTTTTCGCCTTAAGCTTTATGACTGGTTTCTTAATCGAAGTTTTCGCCTGTGTAAGATTAGAGAAACTTCCAAAGTATGTCGCGCCGTCTGAACTCATATAAGGACGGACTTTATAAGTGTAAGCCGTCAAGGCATTCAAATTTTTATGGGAATACTTCACTTCTGCCGTTTTACCAATCAAAAGATTGTTTTCATCATAAATTTCATAGCCTTCCGCTCCAAATACCGGCGTCCAAGACAAGTCAATGGAATCTGCCGAACCCTTAGCGCTGACTTCCGTCATCGGATTTAAGTTCACAAGATAATGGATCGTTTTCACGCCGCCGTAATTTCCAGCTCCGCTGATCTTAACTGTGGCAATTCCCGGATTTACATTATTCATGTATTCCACCGTATAGTCTTTTCCGGCCGCTAATGTCTTATCGCCTTCCGTAACAACGATGTTCTGGCTCGTCTGCGTTCCGTCATACATCACATCTGTAACCGCGCTAAAATTGCAGCGTGTAATATTGCGTTTCGTAATCTCAAATGTCGCTTCACTGTAACCGTCAAATGCGCCTGCGCCCTCAATCCTGAGATTCGCCGTTCCAACATTTACATTATTCGCATAAGTAACGGTATAATCGCCATTTTCTAAATTCAAACGTTCCCCTTCGAACTCAACTGCAGGCAATGGAGTGATTTCTTTTCCCGTATAAGTGAAGCTCTGCTCTATTAGGGTAATTTCAGCTCCCGTAATATCTTTACTAATCTTGAACTTCGCTGTATTTTCCCCTACAAAATGCGTTTCATCTTTCGGAGTAATCGTCGCTGTCGCTTCCCCGCGTTCTACATTATCTGCATAAGTGACCTTATAATCTTTACCTTCTTCTAATGTAATTTCACCTAACGTCACGGTCAGTTCCGGCTCAATCGCTTCATTCGTATAGTGCTGTACAGGAATCGGCTCGATTTCGGCATCCTTTAAATCGGCATAAATCGTAAAGTTATCTGAAATTACGCCTGTATAATTATTGATGCCCGTAATTGTTACTCCTGCAGAGCCCGGATATGTATTCTCCGTCCATTCAACCGTATAATCGTAACCTTCTACTAATGTATAATACTCAGGATCTTGTGCGCCATCTCCGTCTTCCGTATCATCTGGGATCTCCGTATCCTCTACGCCCTCTGTATCATCTGGGGTTTCCGTATCTTCTGGAGTTTCCGTATCCTCTGGGGCTTCTGTGTTTTCCGTATCATTTTCGTCTTTCGGTTCTGTATTGTTGTCATTTAAAGAACCGTCCCCTGCCTTCGCTTTTTTTAAGGCGTTCTCTCCGGCAATCAGATTCCCGTCTGCATCCCGTCTGGTATCCATCAAAGTAATCTCCGGCGTTAAGGCTTCTCCAGTATACTCTAACCTCAACTCTGCCAATTCCCCAAGTTCCTCAATGACTTCATCCAGTCCTTGGATATCAATGTAATCTTCTTCTAAATTCGCTTCAATAATATTGAATTTTACTTCCGTATTTCCTTTGTAGTTGGAATCTTCCACAGCCGAAATCGCAATCGTCACTTCACCTACGTCCACACTTGGAGAAATGCTGTCAATTTGGTATTCCACTCCTTCTGTCAATACGCTGCCTAAATCTTCCACTATAAGCTTCGGTTCTATTACGCTTCCAGTATATCCCTGATCCTCCACTTTAAATTGGGCATTTTTTATATCACGTTTCTGGATTGTAAATGGCAAAGGCTCCCATTCTTCACTGTATATGCCTTTTCCCCGAATAATAACGGTATAATCTCCGGCGTCTATGCAAGTCCTGTCATAAACCAGCTCATAGTCAACGCCCTCCGTTAAAATCGCGCCTTCCAAGAATGTAATATTTAATTTTGGATGCTGTTCCTGTCCATTATAAACCAGTGGCTCTTTCGTATCTACCGACGCAGATTTAATATACTTCCTCAAATCTTTCGTAATGCGGAATGTCCTCGTTAGATTCCCTTCAAAATAACCCATTCCGGTAATTTTAATGGAAGCCCGATCCGTGACGTCTTTGTTGTTTTCATATTCAATTTGATAATCAACGCCCGGTTTTAACTGATAGCCTTCTTCGCCTTCCACCGGATAAAACATAATCTTAATTTCCGGTTTCACGCCATCTTTGTCCCTATCCGGATCAAATACCTGAGGCGGCACCTGATCTGGGATTAACTGGATTTGCGGCGTATCCGTCAGTTTCCGTTTTGTAATCGTAAATTGACTGAGCAGGCTTCCTTCACAATTCCCAACCGGTTCCGCTGTAATTGTCACCGATCCGTTATTTTCACCCGGATAAAGGTTCTGCCCATACTCTATAATGTAGCCCCATCCTTCCGGCGTCATTTCCACTTTGTTCATCTTCGGATATGTCGTCGAATAGGTAAGTTTTACTTCCGGCCGAATCTGTTTGCCTGTATAAGAATAACTGTTTTTGCTGGCAGCGCCGACATATTCCACCTTAACGTCAGCTAGCCTTACTTTCACAATCTGAAATTCAGTCGTAATCGAGCCTTCATAATTCGGTTCATTTCCGGTAATCGTAACCGTAACTGTCCCGACGTCTCTGCTCTTAATGTCCTCTCCCTGTTTACAGATCATTGTATAATCCGCAGCTTTCAGCGTTACCGGCTTTGTAAGGCTCTCGCCCCATGTAATCTTTATATCCGGTTTAATGTCCTCTCCCACATAAGTATGATCCGGGATCGGGGCAATCTGAACGTCCTCATCTGTCAGTTTCTTTTTCTTAATATCAAATTTTATTTCTTTATTGCCTTCAAAATTGCCTTTTCCATTAATTTTAACGCTTCCGGCCTGTACGCCTGCGTTTGTATTTGCGCCATAGGAATATGTAAAATCTTCTCCTGCAACTAGGACGCGTTCTCCCCATGTCACTTCCGGCTCTGGCTGGATTTTCTGAGACGTATAGTCCTTCGGCTCAATATTCGCTATCACAACGTCTGCATCAGCCAGACTTTTCTTTGCAATTTTATACGCATTTTTCACCTGAAGGCTTCCACAATACTCTGTGCCTGTTATATTGTTGCCACTTTCATCATAGTCCGCCAAACCATAAATCGTAATATTCTTAGTTCCCTGATTTATGCAGTCATCGTCATAACTTATTCTATAATCCTTATCTAATACAAGCTCATAATTATTCTTCTTTAGATCCACAACTTTAAACTGCGGCTTAATTTCCTCGCCTGTATAAGTGAAGCTGACGTTTGCAGAAGGCTGCACCGGCTCATCGTTGTAAATAATTTTAACGTCTACGTCAAGATTAATTCCAATCGTATACGATTTTGTAATCTCTCCTTCAAAATTACCGCTCGAACCCGCCTGAATCAACAATCTATATTTTTTGTGGGAAGCAACAGTGGGCACTGTACACGGTCTTTCTGGAATCAGCACATAATCCTCGTTTTCTACTAACGTATAGGCTCCACATTTAATTGTGACTTCCGGCCATACATCTTCTCCCGTATAGTTCACGCTTTCCGCCATATTAATCGTTACGTCCTTGGGATCACTCAGATTCCGTTTCACAATATTAAAAGTCCTTGTAATTGCAGTCCCTTCATAAGAGCCTATGCCTGTGATCTCAATTGTATATGCGCCCACATTAATCGGATCGCCTATAATCTGGTATGTATAGTCCGTACCGGATTTTAAAATTGTCTCCTTTGTCCCGGCAGTGATTTTTAAATCAAACACCGGTTTAATTTCACTTCCAGTATACTTATAATCCGCTTCTCCTGCGCCTGTTTTATTCTTAAATACGATAGAGGTGCTCTCCAAACTTCCTTTAATTGTAAACTTAATGTCTTTGCTGCCGGAATAATTTCCCTTACCCTTAATTGTAATCGTAGCTGTGCCCGGTTTCGCATTATCGCGATAAACAATCGGGGTGTTGTAATCTGAGCCTGCTACCAGCTTATACGCTTTTGCGCTGTCCGAAACGCCTTCCGGATTATAAGAACCATCTGGATTCCGCTTATAGTCAAAAAGTTCTACGGCCGGTGTAACTACCTGATTATTAAAATCCACCGGATCAATCGGCGTAAACTGAATATCATACGAAGTCAATGGCTTTGGCGTAATCGTATACGTCTTAAGGTTTACAAAGACGCTATTATGGAAATTCCCCATTGGCCGGATCTGCAGAGCATTATTATTTGATGCATTGATGCCTGCCGAAGTAATTTCAAAATCCACGCCTTCTTTTAAAATATAAGCATCCTGCCCCTCCCCTGTATTCGGGTTATTTGCCGAATATTTAATGGTAAATTCCGGATAAGTTTTGCTTCCTGTAAATGGTTTTGACGTTGCTCCGTTGATTGTCAGCGTAAGTGGAACCTGAAGCCCATTTGGGGCAGATCTGACTTCCACCTGACTAATGTCAAACGTCTTTTCTGCGCTGCCGCCGTATTGTCCAATTCCTTCTATCACAACTGTCGGTTTCAAAGCCGGATCATCTTTCCTTGAAGCAACCCATGCGTTTATGTTATTCCGGTATTTCACCTCATAATCTACGCCTTCTGTTAAGGTGACGCCTTCTAAAGTCACGGATTCCGGTTTCGGCTCACAGGCCGAAATGGAATATGTATACTTTTCACGGTTTAATTTTCCAATTACCGCCTGACTAATGCTTGAACGGATATGGAATGTCTTTGTTCTCTCTCCTGTAAAGTTTCCGTCCGGATTTGCTGTAATAATTACTGTCGGAAGCTGTTCCTCTGGCGTATTATCGTTATCAATCGCAGTATTATTTCTGTATGACAACGTATAATCTGTCGTTTCCAAAAGCAAAACATCACCATATTTTATTGTAACTTTTGGTCTGACTTCCGTCTGCCCGTCAACCATTGGCTGATTTGGAATATCCTCTACAATAATATCCGCATCCGAAATCGGTTTCGCTTTGATCTCAAATGTAACTGGCGGCTGTACGCAGGAGGCATTTGAAACAATGCTCCCTTTGTAGTTTCCCTTGCCTTTAATTGTAAAAACATTTTCCGTTCCTTTATTTTTCGCTTCAGAAACAAGCTCATAATTGGCAGATGAAAGCTCCTTGCCGTCTACAGTAATTTTCTGCACGCTTGGAACTATGTTTTTGCCCGTGTAAAAATATTCTGTATCCGGAGTCAATTCTATAGAAACGTTTCCCGCCGCGCTTAAATCCATCTGTAAAATGGTAAATTTTTTCGTAATGCTTCCAGTGTAGTTATTAATGCCCGTAATGGTAACTGATGCGGTATCCTGCCCTGCGTTTACGTTATTGGCGTATTCTGCCGTATAATCAGTGTTTTTCACCAATACATAAGGCGCGCCATTTTGTATTCTCTTTTTATCCGTTACAATTAACTCAGGATATATCTCGCTTCCCGAATAAATTAAATTCTGTGGATCTTTAATCGTCACTTCAAATTCCGCATCGTCTGGGACAAAGCTTCTCTTTATAATTTCATACGTCAAGGTAAGATTCCCGCCACTGTAATTATTCGGATCGATTGGGGAAACTCTTACCGAATAAGAGCCTAATGCTCCCGTTTCTTCCTGATTTGACGCGCTAAGCCATTCCACTAGAAAATCCGAAGTCGGCATTTCTATATTATTTTCCGTATCCAAAATCTTTACCGCCGGATGAATGGGACTTCCGGTAAATACATATTGATTATTTTCTACCGGATCCGCAAACTGCGCCTGAAGCGTATCCATAGTGCGCGCTTTAATCTTAAACGTCGTATCTTTTGAGCCTCTGTAATACTTTCCGTCCCCTGTTACAGTCAGTGTATATGTTCCTACATTGACCGGATTTTCAGGATTATAAGTAATCGAAGAATATGCAGGCTTTGACAATGCCGCATTTTCATTCTTTTCTATTACAGTTTCTTTGTCTTTTACTTCCGGTTCCGGCTTAATCGGCTGGCCGGTATAGGTCTGATCCGGAATATCCGCAATTACAATGTCTGCATGGCTTAAATTTTTATAAATGGTAAAATTTGTCACAGTCTGCCCCGTGCAATTATCTCCCATTCCAATAAACCGCACAACTGCATTTCCGACGTCCGTATTTTTCGTATATTCAACCGTATAATCCTTATCTCTTTCCAAATGAACGTCTTGTTCCGCAATGGTAAGAGTTTTATAAGAATCTTCATTTGGCTTTAACGCAGAACCAGTATATTCCTGTTCCGGTATCGCAGGAATTTTATCAATCGGAAAAACCGTCAAATCAAACTTCTTGATATCAAATTTCACAGTTCTTTCTCCGGTATAGTTGCCGCCGTCTTTTGCTTTAATCGTAACTGAGCCTGCCTTTGTCCCTGCATTGACATTCTCGCCATACTCTAAGGTATAATCTACGCCATTCTCCAACTCAGCCCCGCCTTGCGTCACTTTCACTGTTGGAATAATCTGCTTGCCTTCTCCCTTATAATGCAGCTTATCCGCATCTACAATCTCAGCTTGAATTTCATTGTCGCCCTGATATGCCCCTTCTGCAAGGGAAGCTTTGTTGATCTTATATGTTTTTGATACAGATCCAGAGCAGTTCCCATTCCCTGTCACCGTTACTTTTGCAGTGGAAGTTTCTGTGAATTTATCCGCCCCTTCATAAGAAATCGCATAATCTTTCTCATCTGCCGGAGCATTTGTTTTTACATTTGTAATCTGTAAGCTTGCAGGCGGCACTCCACCTGACTTCGCCTTTCCTTTATTATATATCGCAGGACCTGTTGCCTCTACTTCAAAAATTTGAGACACGTCCGCCACGCCTATAATAAAAGTCTCCGTCTTACTGCCCCCATAAGCCCCTTTACCTGTAATAATGACCGAAGCTGAGCCTGCATCCGTACAATTTACATACTCAACGTCATAATTATCCGAAGATAATTCAACGGTATCATTTACTTTCACTTTTATCGTCGGTTTTATTTCCTTCCCTTCATAAGTCCATGATCTGCTTTCATCGCCATTATAAGATAAAACAACATCATATACGCTAATGTCATTTGCAACCTTAACGGTATAAGTTTTTTCACCAAAATATATGCCTGATAATGTTACAGTAATTACAGCCGACTGTTCATCTTCCGCCATATCCACAGCCACTGCATACCCGTCTTCATTTGACGCGGCATTCTCTAACTGCTGCAAAGCCTGCTGTGTGCCGTCCGCTCTCTTATCATCTGTAATTGCCAGTCCTGCAACTTCCGGTTTCGGCTGCTTTTTAAGCCCCGTACCCGTCTGGTTCCCAAGCGCGCTTGGATAAGTTAATAAATCAAAGGGCACTTTAATGTCGAAATAAACCTCAAGCGTCCCAAGATACCCGTTCGGCCCGCCATTTCCCGTTATCACCGCTTTTGCGGCTCCATCTTTCGTAATCGCTGTATTATTTTCATATCTAACCGTATAAGAAGAAGAAGGAATCGATGTTTCGCCTTCCTTTAACCGGATAGAAGGCTCTACAGCGCTCCCGGTATAAGAAACCGGATTTGTCAATTTGATCTTTCCACCTTCCGTTGTTGTTCCTTCCACCGTAATATTAGAAGAAAGCGAAGCGCACGCCGTAACCTTAGCAGATGCTACCGTGACTTTTTCTGATCCCTCCGTTTTCGTTGCTGAAATCGTAATCCAATTCGCATCTTTCGCTCTGGCAGTCACTACACCGTTCTCCACGGAAACAGCAGCCGCGTTAGATGACTCCCATACGATGCCAGAAATCTCATTCGCTGGATTGCCTTCTTCTACACATCTTACTGTAAGGGTTTCACCTATAGGCAGGCTTCTCCCCTCATCTGAAAGCGGGTTTCCTTCCGCATCTACAATAATCCCACTTACGCTTTCCGTTGGAGCGCCGCCTTCCGGAGTCTGGGTATCCTCCGCGATTACTTCTAGTCCTCCATCGGCAAACGGCTGTACTCCGTCTTCTTTCCCTTCCGGTTCCTCCGTTTCCCCTAATATTTCGCGGTTTTCCTGTTTTCCTTCCGGTTCACTGCCTGTATTTTCCGTTACGCTTTCCATTGCCGCTTCTTTGGCAAGCAAAGAAAAATCCGGCATACCGCATATCATGCAGCATACAAGAACCCAAGCTAACATACGTTTCGCAGCATCTTTGTACATAGTCATCGCTCCTTTTCCTTCTCTATCTTTCCGATTGTCTGCAATCAAGTATCCAATGCTTATACAATACCTTATCTACTATATCGACTGAACAGACAAAATACATTATATTCTATTATACTACTTTTTTAGGAAATTGAAATAGTTTCTTGAAAAAAAAGAGCGGAAAAAAGGCAGGCATTGTCGACGGATATGCCGTCGTTTCAAATGCCATGCCTTTCCTTATGTCCGCTATGCCAAAACAATTATTTAATTCGGATTTTAATTGTTTTCTTTTTATTCGCGCCATCTGTGGAAGATGCCGTTATTTTTACTGTTTTGTTCTTTCCGGCTTTTAATGCTTTCACCATTCCTTTTTGATTTACCAGCGCATAGTCCGGATTCGAAGACGTCCAAAGCAGCTTTTTATTTACTTTCTTTCCTGTGGTTTTAATATTTGCTTTTATTTTGGCTTTCTTTCCAGCTTTTATGGCCTTTGGCGCAGACAATGTGATTTTCTTTACGGCATGTTTCATAATTTGCACCGTCACACTTGCCTGTATGCCGCTTCCGTCGGCTGCCTTAGCCACAATCTCCACTTTTTTGCCGACGCCTGCTTTTTTCGTCTTTACAACGCCATTTTCCACTGACGCATATTTCGGATTCATGGAAACCCATGTCAGCGTTTTATCCGCCGCATCTTCAGGCCAAACAGAAACTTGCTTGTTTAAGTCAATCTTCTTTCCTTTTGCAATCTGATATTTTTTGGACGCAAACGCAATGCCAGTGACCTTTTTCGTCTGCGAAACGGTTTTCGTCCATTTTGCATAGAGCTTTTTATTCCCCGTCACCGCCGGATAATTATATTTTTTCGTGCAGGCGGCATTTTCATGCCAGTCTCCAAAAATATAGCCTTTTTTTGCCGGTTTTCGCGGCTCAGTTGCTTTCTTTCCATAGGATACTTTCTGGGTATTCCATATTTTTCCATCGCTGATAAACGTTATGGTATATTCCGCCAATTTCCATTTTGCATACAAGACAATATCTTCATTCACTTCCGAATTAAATGTGTGCTTCACCTTAAATGTTCCATTATCCTTGTACCAGCCTTCAAAGATATGCCCCGTTCTAACCGGATTTTTCGGCTCCTTTGCCATCTCGCCTTTTTCTATCTTCTGGCTTTGCACATTAGTCCCGCCGTTGCTTTTAAATGTGACGGTGACTGAATTGTCCGGAGACGGCTCTACGCCTTCCTCTATCCATTTTGCATACAAGGTCACATCTTCCGTTACAGGTGACGCAAAATCATACTCCCGCTTAAATTCGCCATCGTCTAAATGCCAGCCGCCAAATTCATAACCCTGTTTTTCCGGATCTTGCGGCTTTTTGGCCGTTTCGCCTTTTTCTATCTTCTGGCTTTGCACATTAGTCCCGCCGTTGCTTTCAAATGTGACGGTAACTTGATTGTCCGGAGACGGTTCACTGCCGCCTTCCCAGTTTTCTATTAAATCCTGAAGAAAAAGAACGGCCGCATCCACTTCTTCCCGTCCTGCCATCACATCGGAAAGAACTGCTTTTGCTAAAACAAAACGCTGCCATAAGCTGGCTTTTTCCCCTTCCGTTTCCCAGCCTATGCGGCTTTCCTCAAACAAAGCCTCTGCGTCGCGGCATTGATCTCCCAAAGCCGTTTTATCCACGTTCTCATAGACTTTGATCTCATAAATGGCATATTCATTTACATTAGATTTTCCGCTTCTGGCTACGCCCTGCATTTTCACATACCGCGCCTTTGTCTCCGAAAACGTATCCGATGTAATCGCATTTGCATTGCCCGTCACGCTTTTTACTTCACGCCAGTTTTTTCCGTCCTGTGACGCCATTAGTTTATATGCCGACGCATACCTGTCCTTCTCCCAGTCTATTACTACTTTTGAAATATTTCTTTCAATGCCCAAATCAACCATCAGAAAATCATCGTCACGGTCAGAAGAATACCATCTCGATTCATAGGAAGCGGAGATATTCCCCGTCTCTCCTGTCACATGGCCGTCGCCGTCCGTCGCTTTCCACGCTGGAAACAGACGCATCGTGTCCCCCCAGAAAGCGGGATTGCCATTATCCGCATAGGCGCCACGGTTTCTCGCCACATCTACTCCGGCTTCGCCTTTGCTTCCTTCCGCGTCAAATTCTTCCACTGACAGGGCTTTATTGTATGCTTTTATGTTCCCCAGATAACCGGAAAAATTTTCTCCAATGACATTCAATGGGAACACAAATGTAGCGCTAAAATTGTCGTCCTTATCCGTCCATTTTTCATTATTCAGCTCGCCGCCGTTGTCTTTGTCTCTCCCTTTTGCATATAAGATCTTCTGAAACCGGCCGTCTACATACAGTTTTGTCGTCTGATATGTCCCCACAACCGAAATTCTGTGCTTTTTGCCGCTTTTTGCCGCATATCCAAAAGACTGCGTAAAATGGCTTCGGTTCAATCCCAGATTGTCCGAAAGCCCTTTTACTTGGAGCCTTCCGTCATATCCGCTGAATAATGCCGCATCTTTGCCGTTTTCTTCCTCCCCGTCTAAGTAAAGGTCGAAACTTACCGTATAAGGATAGGATAAACTTGTCAATGGCGTTTGAATTTTTGTCTGCCCGTCAAATTTAAGCATGGTTTCCTTTTCTTTTTCCGCAATTTCACCGCCCGTCACTGCGCCATGGTACGCATTGCCGCTGGCATCGTAAATCGTTTTGCCATCTTCGGATAAGTTCGAAAAATCATACTCTAACACAAGATTCGTCTTGCTCTCGATTTTATTTGCTATTTTCGTCCCCGGGCCTTCCCTTAAACGGTCAAATTTCCGCTCGTAAGAAAGGAATGTGTCATCTTCATCTATCCCGCCCCACGTCTTTTCACTCATCATAGCTATCGCGCGTAAATAACGCTCATTCAAATCCGCTTCCGTCGTACCGGAACGGTTGGCATCGCCCCAAAGAGCCCCAGACGCGCCTTTCAGCAAAGGCTCGCCTTTATCTACGCATCCGCCGCCGTCAAATTTTTCCGGCGTCCAATTATAATAGAGATCATCTTCGCGGATCATATCCTTATGGTACCGCCCCGGAGTTGTGTAAAAATACTGCTGCGGCACGTTAATCAAAGAGAATCCGTCATTTAACCTTGCATTTAAGTCTTCTTCCTCCCTGCAGTTCCACATAGAAAGCACAATATCCCTGTTGACCCCCTCAGAGCCGCCCATCAGCTTTAAACCGCCCCACATACGGACTTCTTTCCCATAAGCGTCTTCTGATCCCGTTCCAAGAAAATCATACATTTCATTCATATAACGGCGGAACGCCTGTTTATTATACTCATTCCGGTCGAAATATTCATCTACGCCCGCATGGACAGTATCCACTGTAAACAACGGCTCTATCCCGTCTATGCCGCCTAAGTATTCGTCAAACAAGGCTTTGATAAAAATTTTTGCGTGGATCGCGTTTTGCCGCACCTGCGCATTGCTGTTTTCATCATCAATCGAAAACACTTCAAAATTATTCGGATTATGGGTATAGAAATTTTTCTTTACCGTTCCATCTGCATTCAAATAATCAGATTCATTGAGATAGCCATGATCTGCAAGAGAACGGATGACTTCCTCCTGATGATTGTAAACATACTTATTATATGGCGTGGCATGGCCCGGCGTATCTAACTCTGAAACAAGCCTTATGCCGCGTTCCTTGGCCAAATCCTCAAGACTGCGGTATTCGTCTTTTGTATAATAAAGCTCTCCGCCTGCGCCTGTATGGCTCTCATAATAATAGTCATACCGTCCGGCATAATCCCCGCCATATTTATTATTCCATTGGCCTGCCGCCACTTCAAACTTGGCTTCTTGAGTTGCCAGAGACGGGAACAGTTCCGACTCTAAGCGATGGGAGGCTTCCACTTTATCATATACTTCCGGCTCCCCTGAATTTCTGTCCGGCTCCGACCACTGGGTATCGTTTAGATGAATCTGCATATCATTCATCTTATACCATTTCATAATACGGGTGTAATCTTCCAAAAACTGCATCCTAGTCGGAATGCGCGCAACGTCAAACATCATGCCGCGCACGCTGTACAATGGATAATCCCGAATTACGCCTTTTGGAACGAACGCATGGTCTGCATCTTGAAACAGAATCTGCTCCACCGTTACCGTCCCATATAATACGCCTGTCTTTGCGCTGGAAAATATCTGGATGCCCTCATTGCCGTTTACCAGAAAATATCCTTCTTCTCCAACGCCATATACGTCATCTTCCAAAGATTCCAGATAAATATTGCCTGCGCCGCCCTTTACGCCTTCCGTAATCTTCAGGTTTACGCCGCAGATTTCTTCTAAATCTTTCTGCATTTCCTCCGCTACAAAACGAAGCCCGACAGCCGCCCTGTCATTTACCACTATTTTCGTATCTTCCGTCAGTTCAAACGACCCCTGATAACCATACCACTCCTGAATCGCTGGCAAAATTTCCGGCATAGGGTTTGGGCTGCTTACCTGAGGAAACAAAACCGGATATTCGCTTCTGTTATTTTGTGTCGTTACCGTAATATTCCTTTTCGCCGTATCTGACGGATCAGATCGATTGACCGCCTTTAAAATCACATTCATGCTGCGGTCACTGAGACGATATGGAGAAAGACTGCCATCGTCTGCTAAAATCCGGTCTGCCTCACTTCCATAAACCTCAATTTGATAATCCTCTGATACTTCCGGTATCTGAAAGCTGCCTTCCTCTCCCAAAACCGTTAGTTCAGAAGGAAGTTTCGCCAGCGCCTCTTGCGCAGAAGAAACTGGATCTTCCCCTGTCTGCGCGCCATTAATTTCAATTTCCCTTATCGAAATCCGATGGCCGCCTGCCGACGGATTTAACGAGCCCTCCAAAAACAAAAAACGGACATACCGTTTCAGCTCTCCGGCATCGCTGCCTGAGATCACATCGGTTGGATTTTGCGCGCTGCCAGCCCTGTCACTGGAATTTACCCGGTAAACGTCTGTCCATTCCTCCGATTGCGAGCCCCTCGTCTGGATTTTATAATCTCTACTCCATACCAGCTTATAAAAATAAACCGAAATTGACTGGACAGATGTTTTCTGCGCCTTTAAATCAATGATCAGCCATTGATCCGCATTCCCGCTTATGCCCGCCTTTAAGACGCCGCCTGACCATCTGCTTGTGTCGGAATCCTGATTGCCAATTACGCCGTCCACCGCTTTGTCGCCCGTCATATCCGGCGTCTGGCTGTCCACTTCCGACACTTCCACTGGCTTATTTAAAGCCACATTTGCCACTGTTTCCTCCGCGTAAACGAAAAGCCGGGCCGAAAACGCTAAGCCGGACAGCCCCTCCAACAACAGAGTAAGCGCAAGCGCCCTTGCCAATATGCCTTTCCAAAATTTCATAAAAATCCCCCTTTTTCCATACCTGCTCTTTTTTTCATTTTAAACCCACTATACAAAAATGTCAAAACTTTATTGATTTCCCCAATTATCATTAGCAACATTGCACAATACAGGTATATTTTCCGGATAAAAATCCAATCCGTTCCAATTTAACAAAATGATGGCTTTTTGGAAAAAATGGCTGTATTTCAATCCGTCCCAATCACAAGCCCCGCCAAGCTCTCATAACTGGCTTCCTCTGCCTCAAACGGCTTGGGCGCCCCGCATTCTTTTAAACAAGCCGCTGTCTTCGGCCCGATGCTATATGCCTTACAGGCTCCAAAATTATTCCCCAAAGCCGCTGTCAGGCGTTTTGCCAAAGAAGCGCAGGTAAAAAACGCCCCATCATAATCCGCATAGCTTATTTGCTTAAAATGCCCTGCCGCCACCGGCCGGTTTTCATATACTGCAATCTCCTGAAACTCACAGACCCCGCCAAGCGCATCTTTAAGCTGGCTGTCCACTTCTTTCGCCCTCAAATAACAGACACGCTCTCCTCCTGATAGCCGCGCGCGTAATTCTTCCGCAAGCGCATCACTGTGAAACTCTTTTGGAACCAAATCCGCAAAAATCCCATGCGCCCGCAATGCGCCCGCCGTTTTCGCCCCAACTGCCGCAATCTTACAGGCAAAAAGGCTCCGTATGTCCACGCCGCTTTTTTGAATCCCTGAGAAAAACGCTTCCACTCCATGTTTACTGCCAAAAATCAGCCAGTCCACTTCCCGAAACGTTTCCGCGTCCCAGTTCCTGTCTAAATACGCAATTTCCCCTGCCTGAATTTCATCTACGGACGCGCCCTGTTTTTGTAAAAGCTCTTTTAGCCTTGTAGGCGCGCTCCCAATCTTTGGAACCAGATACCGCTTTCCCGTCAATGGGCGCTGCCCTGACATATCAAGCTCCCTATGGAGTGAAACAGTCTCTCCCACTACTATAACCGCCGGAGAGGCCAGTTTTGCCCGCCGCGCTTTTTCTGCAATATGTTCCAAATCTGCTACGCAGACATTTTGCTGTGGCATTGTGGCGCATGAAATCACCGCCGCAGGCGTTTCTTTTGGCATTCCCTCTAAAAGAAGCCGTTTAGCTATCTCCTCAATTTTACTAAGCCCCATCAAAAACACGCAGGTCTCCCCGCCTTTTGCCATTGCTTTAAAATCAATGTCCGCAAGCGCATCTTTCCTGTCATGCGCCGTAACGGCATGAAATCCAAGCGATTTCCCACGATGCGTAATCGGAATCCCTGCCGCCGCCGGCCCCGCAATGCTGGAACTGATTCCCGGAATCACTTCAAACGCAACGCCATGCTCTTTTAAATACAGCGCTTCCTCCCCGCCGCGGCCAAACACAAAAGGATCGCCTCCTTTTAAACGGACAACCGCCTGATATTCCATGCTTTTTTTTACCAAAAGCCGTTGGATTTCCTCCTGCCCCATCGTATGGCGGCGGTCTTCCTTTCCGGCGTAAATTAGCTCACATCCCGCCTTCGCTTCTTTTAAAAGCTCCTCAGACGCAAGCCTGTCATAAATAATGCAGTCCGCATTCCGGATTGCCAAACGCCCTTTTACAGTAATTAAGTCCGGATCTCCCGGCCCCGCCCCAACTAAATATACGGTTCCCGCAAGTTTTTGCCTAATCTGGCAAGCCGCCTGTTTTGCAAGCGCTTCGGGATTTTGTCCGGACACGCAGGCATATGCGGCAGCGCCCGTTTCCCTCCCAAACATCACATGCAAAGAATCTTCCCCATTTTTTTGCGGCAAAAAAACCGCGCCTACGGGAACATGGCAGTTCCCGCCGATTTCCTGCAAAAACCCCCGCTCCGCTTCCACTGCCCGAACCGTATCCGGATCGCAAAAAGCGTCCAGCATAGACAAAAGCGCTTCGTCTCCTTCGCGTATTTCTAACGCCAATATCCCTTGGGCCGGAGCCGGAATCACTTGTCTTGTCTCCAAATACTGCGTGATTTTGTCCTGTAGGCCCAGCCTGTGAAGGCCGGCGGCGGCAAGCGCAATCCCATCAAGCCCTTCTTCCTCCATTTTCCGAAGCCGTGTCTCTACATTTCCCCGAATCCCGACAATGTTTAAATCCGGACGGAGCTTAAGCAACTGAATCGCCCGACGGCGGCTTCCTGTGCCTATTTTCGCTCCCTTTGGCAAATCCATAAGGGACGTCTTTTCCCGCAATGCCAATATATCCCGCGGGTCTTCCCGTTTCCACGCTTTTGTAAACATCAGGCCGCAAGCAGGCTCCGACGGCATATCTTTCATGCTGTGCGCGCCGATTTGGATTTCGCCAGACAAAAGAAGTTCCTCGATTTCTTTTACAAATACGCCTTTGTCGCCGAGTTCATGCAATGGTTTGTCTAAAATCAAATCGCCTGTCGTCTTTACAATGCGAAGTTCAAATTCATCTTTCGGATATGCCCGCTTTAACGCATTGCAGACCATATTTGCCTGCGCAATCGCAAGACGCGAGCCTCTTGTGCCAATGCTATATTTCATGCCATTCTCCAATCTGTCCTCTATATTTGAAAAAGCTGGCCAACCAGCCTTTTATACTCTTTTTGCTCGTCTTCACTTTCCAGTTGTTTTAATTCTAAAATCGGTTCCCGAAGTAAACGCTGTAAAGAAGCATGTAACGTTTTTTTTATTAAGTTTTGTTCCCGCTTTCCAAGTTCCATTTTTCGGGACAAATACGCATAACTGTCCTCTACAATTTCATTACAACGCTGTTGTAAGGATTCAATCGTCGCATCCATATGGCTTTGATGGAGCCAAAGCAGTGTTTCATTTTGTTTTTCTTCCATTCGTTTTTTGCTTTCTTCCACGAGACGTTCCCGCTCTTTTTGGTTTTCCTTGGCAATGGCGTAAAGTGTGTCTAAATTAATTAACTGTGCGAACGGTTCCTGCAAAAAGGCAGTGTCGACGTCCCTTGGCGCAGCCAGATCTAAAAATGTAACCGGGCGTTTCGGGGCAAACGCTTCCCGCTTGACCGTCAGATGCGGCGCTGAAGTTGCGCTGACGACTATGTCGCAATCCCCAATGACGCAGTAACGCTTTTCATAAGGAAGAATTGCAAGGTTTGGAAACGCTTCCCTCAGACGGCTTGCATGGGCATATGTCCGGCTGCAGGCAATCACAGAAACGTCGGGATATTCATAAAGATACTGCAATGCCAGATGCGCCGTTTTGCCGCTTCCTATCACCAAAATGCGTTTTCCCGCGATCGGGCAGGCTTCTTTTAGTTTCTGGATTCCAATATAGCTGACGGACAGGGGCTTTTCACTGATTTTAAACTCCGTCTTTACTCTCTTTGCGCAAGTGACGGCGTCGCGCACAATCCGGTTTAATTCTTTTCCGCTGTATCCCATCGCCTTTGAATCATCAAGCGCATCTTTCACCTGCCCTAAAATCTGATCCTCCCCAAGCACAAGGGATTCAAGCCCTGCTGCAACGCGGAACAGATACGCTATGGCTTCTTTTCCGGTCAGGCTTACGGCATAACGGCTTACATCAATTTCAGGAAATAAGCTTTGATATATGCTATGTATCTGCCCGATCTGGCTTTCTTCTTCATAAAGAAAATATATCTCACTCCTATTACAAGTGGATAACGCCATACACTGACAGATGCCTGCCGCTTCCGCTTTTTGGAATAATTGAAGCTTCTTTCCGTCCGTAAAAGCAATTTTATCACGGATATTCAGCGCTGCGTTTTTATAATTAATTCCCAAAAAACCGAACTGCATGGTTTTTCTCCTTTCACTGCGTAATTTGGGAAAGGGAATGCCCCGCCTTAGCATCTGACATTCCCTTTTCTGGGATTATTTTACATGAAACTATATAAAATTGCAAGGGAGCGTCTCTCAATCCATTTCAAAACTTAAAAATCGAAAGAACGAAATGGAATGCCAAAACATTGACTTCTCCATAGACTTCACAGACCGGATATGCTATACTTTTACTGCTCGCCATTTCCAATATAATGGACGAAAAACTAAAGAATGAACTACAGCCTTTAAAAAAAGATGTGTAAGATCTAAAAAACAATGTTCCTGCGCTGAATCAGGATACGAAAACACTCAATAATAGCCGCAAGATACAACTCCTCGCGGAAAACCACATCAACCTGATAGACAAACTCAACGCAGCAATGAAAGCGCAAGATAAATCCATTCTTTACGAAGCGCAGATATCCGGCTTAAAAACGCGAATTGAAATCATTGAAAGAAAACTCAAAGAACTCAAAACAATAACTGCATAATGATTCAAACATAACCCAAAAGCGGCTGTCTTACACAGCCGCTTTTGCTTTTTAGCCAATATACCCTGCGAATAAAAACGCAAACAAATACGAGGACGCCGCCACGCAGGCCCATGTAATTCCGCCAAGCGCAATCGGCTTGAGCCCTTTTGAAAACACGTCTTTAAATTTAATCTTAAACCCAACGCCCGCTAAAGCTGAAGCGAACAGGAATTTACTGACCGTTTTAAGCAAACTGCTTCCAACCGGACTAAACACGCCATAGGTATTTAAGCCCGCCATTACGACAAACCAAAGGATAAACATCGGAAATGTCTTTTGCACAACAGACAAAACACTGTCCTTACTGCCCGCTTCTCCATTCTTTTTCGCATCTTTCGCCATTAATACTGTCCAGACGATTGCGACAAAGATCAGCATCGTCGTCCGCACAAGCTTAACGTTTAACGCTCCGCTGAACTCCGGATTTGCAATCATTGCCTGATACGTCGCCTGCGCGCCCGCCACGGACGAAGTGTCATTTATCGCCGCGCCCGCCACAAACGCAAACTGGTTCTCCGTAAATCCGATCGCCGGAGCCAGATACGGATAGGAAAATGCGGAAACCGTGTCAAACAGGAAAATCGCCGCCATGCCAAATGCAATCTCTGCATCCGTCGCTTTAATAATCCGGCTCAACGTCGCGATCGCCGTACCGCCGCAGATACATGTGCCGCCGCCTACCAAAACAGACGTATTTTTCGTTACCCCAATCTTTTTTCCCACCAGCATGGCAACGGCAAAGGAAAGGCAGATATTAAACAGGATCAAAGGCAAAGCTTTTACGCCGGTCCCCATAATATCGGCAAAGCTAAGCGTTCCCCCTGTTAAAATGATTCCCCAGTTCAAAAACTGCTTGCTGCAATAAGTCGTCCCTTCCTTAAAACTTTTATCCACAGACGGAATAAGATTGCAGATCACCATGGAAACAAGCAGCGCCACCATTGGCCCTCCCATGACTACGCGTCCGAATACAGAAGACTGTAAATCCGTGGATTTGGTTGCCAAAAATCCGATGATAAGGCACAACGCGATTGCGCCATACTTTTTCTTCGACTCCATCTCTTAAAAACCTCCAATTTAGCAGGTTGCCCCTCCAACCAGATGCAGTTTCGCATCTAAGATCTCCTGCTTCCTTTCTAAAATATCATTTGCAAGAAGCTGTTTTTCCACTTCCTCAAAACCGATGCGCGCAATCGTATCTGCAAAACGCTCGCCTGTTTTGCCCTGTTCCCGAAACAGCAAAATCGCTTTTTCCACCGTGTCAAGCAATTCTTCTTCCGTCGTAAAAATCTTTGACAACGGCTTTCCATGCGCCACTTTTTTGCCCCATCTTCCCCCTATGTAGATCTGGTAACCGCAGGTTCCGTCTTCAATTACGTCAAATGGGCATTTCTCAATGCAGCGCCCACAGTTATTGCAAAGATCTGGATCAATTTCAAGAATTCCATCTTGTAACTTCGCGGCGCCCATCGGACAAGACGTTTCCACTTGGCATTTTTTACAGCCGTTGCACATATCCTCGTCTATATTCGGCGCAAGCTGGCCGACAATGCCAAGGTCATTTAAATCCGGCTTTACGCAGTTATTCGGGCATCCGCCTGTTGCAATTTTAAACTTATGCGGCAGTTTTACCGTGTGGTAGCCCTTGTAAAAACGCTCATGGATTTTCTCCGACAATGCAAACGTGTCATATAAGCCATACTGGCAAGTCGTGCCTTTGCAGGATACGACCGGACGGACCAAAGAGCCTGTGCCGCCTGTCTCTAATCCGGATTTTGCAATATACTCACGAAACGGCTCGATGTTGTCAAAATGAATCCCACGCACTTCCACTGTCAGACGCGTCGTAAACTCAACGTCCCCATTGCCAAATTTTTCTGCGGCTTTTGCGATGGTCTTCGTCTGCTCTGCCGTAATTTTTCCGTTGACCGTAATAATCCGCCCATTAAATAAATCCGTTCCTTTGTTATTTAAAAACCCAAGTCCTTTTACCCTCTTGATTTCTTCGGGTTTCAATGTGCATCCCATGCTTTTTTCTCCTTTTCCTTATTCTTATTCCTTATGCTTCTACATCATTAAATGTAATGCCGCCCTCTAACACTTTTGTATTCTTATATCCATAGAATTTCAAACGGTTTTGGAGCAGGTACGCCCGTTTTCCTTTGTTGCAGACTAGAAGAAGCTTTTCTTCTTTGCCTAATCCTTCCACTTCGCCTTCCACCGTCGTCAGCTCAACATACGGCGCGCCTGTGATCGACGGCGCCAGACAGGCATCGACAATCCGGTACCCTTCTGCGGCCCCTGCCGCATATTCTTCCGGAGTAAATGTCTCAAACTTCCCGTCTATTTTGTTCATCAGCACATTTAACGTATGGATAAACGGATGGATTGCCGTAGAAAATGGCGGCGCATACGCCAAATCCAAATCCGCTAAATCTGTAAGCGATCCTTTTAACATAATGCCCGCAACCGCTATATCAATCACTTTATCGACGGCCCCTGCCCCAACGGCCTGCACGCCCAAAAGACGCAGGGATTTGCGGTCTGCAATCATCTTAATGACAAATGCGCCCGCGCCCGGATAATAATGGGCTTTATCGTCTACCACGGTTATCACGCTGACCGGATCATACCCTTCTGCCACAGCCTGCGCGCTTGTCAGTCCCGTCCTTGCCACATTCATTCCCGGAAGTTTGCAGACTGCCGTCCCTAACACGCCTCTGTACTCTAGTTTGGCGCCAAGCATATTCTGGGCGATCAGCCGGCCGCTGATATTTGCCGTAGAACCCATCGGCGACCATGCAGGTTTTCCGGTCAGCGCATTGTGTACCATAGCGCAGTCTCCAGCGGCATAAATATCAGGAAGATTCGTTTCTCCTTTCTCGTTTGTCAAAATCGCGCCTTTTTCCATTTCAAGCCCGATGCCGTCCAAAAATGCCGTATTCGGGCGGACGCCTGCGCTTAAAACGACTAAATCCGCTTTGTACGCGCGTTTGTCGGTTATCACCTTTTCCACTTTGCCGTCCCCTTCAATTTTGGTTACGGCAACGCCCGTCACTACCGGGATTCCGTTTTCTTGCAATTTCCCTTCCACATATTCCGCCATCTCCGCATCAAATCCGCCAAGCGCGTGTGGCGCCATATCGAGCACAAATGGGCGGATGCCCTGCGCTTTTAAGTTTTCAGCGATTTCCAAACCAATATAGCCTGCGCCAACCACAACCGCTTTCTTCACACTTCCCGAATCAACGGCTTCACGGAGCGCAATCGCATCTTCCGGCGTCCTGACATAAAATACGTTCTTTAAATCACAGCCTTCTATCGGCGGCTTTATCGGGCTTGCCCCGACGGAAACCACAAGTTTGTCGTAATCAAACGTTTTTTTCTCCTGCGTTTTTAAATCAACCGCTTCCACCTGTTTTGCCTTTGGGTCGACACGGACTGCCTCTGTTTCAGTCAGCACAGTCACGCCAGTCAGTTTTTCGTACTTTTCCGGCGTATTGACGATAAGCTGTTCTTTCTCCTCAATCACATGACCGACATAATACGGAAGGCCGCATCCTGCATAAGAAATGTGTTTCCCCTTATTCAGCACGATGACCTCACTGCCACGGTCCTCACGCATTAACTTTGCCGCAATTTTTGTTCCGGCGGCAACGCCGCCAAGCGCTAATATTTTCATTTTTACCTCCTGAACTGACAATTTTTTCTATATTTTTATCATAACACTTGTGAAATATTTGGTAAAATAGTAAAATCCAAAGTATACAATAGGGTTTTCCCTATACCATTTCCCCAAAAGGAGGCTCTTATGGCAACTTTAAAACAATTAAAAACGTTTATTGCCGTTGCGGAATATAAAAAAATGAATGAAGCAGCCAAACGGCTCTACATCTCACAGCCAACCGTCAGCCAAATCATTTTGGATTTAGAAAATGAATACCAGACAAAACTTTTTGAGCGTTTTCCCAGAGAACTGAAAATCACGCCGGCCGGTTTACTGCTGTTAAACAGCGCAAGGGATATTGTCGCAAGCCATGAACGCTTAGAACAGTCCATGAAAAATATCCATTCCCTCCGCCCGCTTCGCATTGGAGCCACCCTTACCATCGGAAACACCATGATCGGGGGCATTTTAGAAACCATGCAAAAACAATTCCCCGACATCGATGCAACCGGATATGTGGACAATACCAAAATCATCGAACAGCGCATGATCCAAAATGAACTGGACATCGCTTTAGTGGAAGGCATTATTATCCGTGAGGAAATCGTGACGGAACCTGTGATTGAAGATTCCCTCTGCCTGATCTGCGGCCCGCGCCACCCATTTTCCAAACGGGATTTTGTCTCAGTTGAGGATCTAAGGCATCAGGATTTTATTATGCGGGAAAAGGGAAGCGGCACACGCGCCATTTTTGAAACAATTATGCGCACCTGCCATATCCCGATCCATATTAAGTGGGAATGCAGCAGCCGGAGCGCCATTGTGGATGCCGTACGCCATAACTTAGGCCTTGCCGTGTTGTCCAAAAGATGTATTTCAGAATATGAAGAAAAAGGAGAAATTATTACCTGTCCGGTAGAAAATGTTTCCATGAAACGGTTTTTTTATCTCTGCCACTGCCAAGACCGCCCCATTACGTCACAGATGAGAGATTTTGCCGCGATTGTAAAATCCCTATAAAAACGGGCATTTTGCTTCCTTACGCCGGAAAGCAAAATGCCCGTTTAAATCTGGAATTTGTTATTTTAAAAAGTAAGACGCTATCGTCTTGCAAGTCCTCTCAATATCTTCTTCCGTGTGCGCATCCGAAACAAACATCGCTTCAAACTGCGAAGGCGCCACATAAATTCCCCTGTCTAACAGATAACCGAAATAATCCGCGTATTTGGCGGGATCAGAAGATAGAGCGCCCTCATAATCCTTTACTTGTCTCTCTGTAAAAAAGATTCCGATTAAAGAGCCAATCTGGTTTACGCAAATACGGCCGCCCGCCGCCTTTTTTGCGGATTCCGAAATCCGTCTTGCCTTTTGGTTTAATCGTTCATAGATCATAGAATCCGACTTTAAAATACGAAGCGTTTCTATCCCCGCAGAAACGGCGGCTGGATTTCCGGAAAGCGTCCCCGCCTGATACACAGGGCCGGACGGCGCAACAAGCTCCATAATTTCCCGCCTTCCGCCATATGCGCCAATCGGCATCCCGCCCCCTACAATTTTGCCAAGCGCCGTCAAATCCGGCGTAATCTGAAAATACTCCTGCGCGCCGCCTAATGCAAGACGAAATCCTGTAATCACTTCATCAAAAATCAGCAATGCGCCATACTGCATAGTAATTTCTCTTAAAAACTCCAAAAACCCGTCTTCTGGCAGGACAACGCCCATATTAGCCGCCACAGGCTCCACAATTACGGCGGCAATTTCATCAGGATTCGCAGAAAACAGCTCTTTTATGGATTCCCGATCATTATAGCGCGCCACAAGCGTATGTTTCGTCACATCAGCCGGAACGCCCGCGCTGTCCGGAATGGAAGCCGTAAGGGCGCCGGAACCTGCTTTCACTAAAAGCCCGTCTGAATGCCCATGGTAACATCCTTTAAATTTTATAATCTTATCCCGCTTCGTATATCCTCTCGCCACACGGACCACACTCATCACCGCTTCCGTGCCCGAACTTACCAGACGGCTGACTTCCATCGAGGGCATAAGCTGCGCAATCAGCTCCGCTAAAATGACTTCCCGCTCCGTCGGCGCGCCAAAGGTCAGACCGTTTTCACACGCTTTTTTCACTTTCTCAATAACTGCCGGATGCGCATGGCCTAAAATCGCCGGTCCATAAGACCCCACATAGTCAATCAGTTCATTCCCATCTACATCGACTACCCTGTCCCCATGCGCCGACGCCAAAAACCGCGGCGTCCGCCCAACGCTTGAAAAAGCCCGCACCGGACTGTTTACTCCGCCCGGAATATGCTTTTTCGCGGCTTCAAACAATTCTTTCGATCTTTCTTCCATTCTCTTTTCCCGCGCCTTTCCTAAAAATGAATCCTCGTCCCCGGCATCCGCGTCATCTGACAATCCGCATTCCCACAGAGAACTAATCGAACCGTCTAACTTACGCTTTTGTAAAAATTGACACGCCACATCTGCAATTTCCGTTTCTAAAGGCGCCCTACCCTGCTTTAGCCCAAGTTCCAAAAGTTCGCGGTAGATCTGCTTTCGCTGTGTTTCTGTTTCCACGCGCTGCTGCAAAACTGCCCGAAGACTGCCCAGACATGCCGCAATCTCCCCTATCTGCGGCGTTAAAACCGTCTGCATCCGCTCCTTTAAATATTGGGAAGTTACGGGGCTTTGCCCGCCGCTTGAAAAGGCGGCGACCACTTCCCCTTCTTTCACAAAGGCAGGAAACAAAAATGAGCAATCTTCTATCTGATCGACTGCATTAGCCCAAATCTTCTTTTTTCTACAAATTCCACTAATGCGATGGTTCAATTCTTTATCATTGGAAGCCGCAACCACAAGCGTCTGCTCCCCAATATCTGTATCTTCAAACTGCTTCTTTTGGCAAGCCACCTCTCCTATGGCTAAAATCTCCGGCAAAATCTCCGGTGAAATAACAGTAATTTCCGCTCCAAACCTTAAAAGCTTCTTTACTTTGCGATACGCCACCTGCCCGCCGCCTACGACAAGGCACTGTCTGCCCTTTAACTCAATAAACATTGGAAAATACGACATGATAAACCCCTTTATCTCATTGTCATTTCTTTGATTTCATGGAATAACGCCAAATCGTCTTCTGTCAGTTTGATATTAGAAGCAACCGTATCTCCATTTGCCTTAATAATCTTTACTTCTATAATATCACCTGCCTCTGGCGGATGCATCGCCGCCGCCTGTAAAAATTTCGGAAATTTCGGGTGGTTTTTCGTAAACCTGTCCCACATTAGTTTTAATTGAAAAAAATTTGCCGGATTCATGTCCCTACTCCTTTATTTGATTGTAATTTTCGTCCCTTTCGCCCAACTCATTTCCGATTCCAGCATATAAACATGCCCCTTTTCCAGCTCCACTGCCTGAAAACCGCCATAAACGCTTTCCATCGGCTGGACAACAATCTGTTTACTGCCCTGTTTTAAAACCGGACGGCCGGTATAATATTTCCCTGCCGTCTCATCATAAACCGTCATGGAAATATTCGCCGTCTTTTTGCTTCCGTCAATCTGGTTCAACCTAGAATATGCAAGCTGCGCCGCAACAATCTGCTCTGCTTTTAATTTTTGCGCCAGCTTGATTGTAATTTTTCCTGATTTGCCATTTGCAGACGCCGTTGCAATGCGCATTGTCTTTTTCGAACGGATCGACGTCGGATCGTTTGTCAGCATAAACTGGCGGAGCAATGCCGCCGCCGTCAGATAACGGCCTGCTTCCGGAACGGCAAGCTTTTCACTCCGTTTTGCATTCATCGCGCTTGGAGAGAGGCGCCCCTGCTCATATAAAAACCCTTCATATGTCAGGTAGCGGGACGAAAAATGCCCGTAATCGCTTAAATACTCCTCTTTTTTCTTTCTTAAGCTATAGGCTTTTGCCGCTGAAAGCTTTTTTGGAAGCCCTTTTGCCAATGTCTTTGCCGCCATTTTCAGCTCTTTTACCGCTGTCGTCTGCTCAAACGTCCCTTTCTTTTCCACGGTCAGATGGCAAACCAGCGTCACTCCTTGGCAACGGACTGTTATATCCGCCGTTCCCACTTTTTTTGCATTCAAATACCCCTTCCCGTTGACTGCGGCAATCTTTTTATTCTGTGTCCGGTAAGAAGATTTCTGCAATGACGCCGTCGATGCTACATTTTCCCCAAACACAGTAACGAAATCACCGATGTAAAATTTTGAACCAGACTCTACGGAAATCTCCGTCTCAGTCTCTCCATTCTGCCAGACAACTTGAGGAGCCGCAAATACAGGCTTTGGCTCCATCACAGTAAAAATGCTTATCACCGCCGCTAAAAGCAGAACGTAACGCAAAACCCGCTTCCCCTCGCAATCTTGTTTCATGTCAATCCCTCCAAATCCTTTTTTACCATTATACCCAAAACCACTCACATTTCAAATATTTTTAGAATTTCTTCATAAACGTTTCATTTTTCGGACACCAAATAAACACATTTTCTGGATATACTAATTTCATCAAATGAAGTTCCCCCACTCATACTTCATTTGATACAAATTAAACTTTTTCATAAACTCTCCCCTTAAGAATGCAGCCTGTGGCTGCATTCTTCTTTTTTGCGCCTTTTTCACACATTGATCATTCCTACATTTAAAACAGGAGCATGGATGCAAACCGGCATCCATGCTCCTGTTTTACGGATCTTTTGTTTCTCAATTTCCCTGTATATGTATTGCAACTATGTTCTGATATGGGCTATTTTTTAATTCCTAATCTTAAATTCACCCAATAACTGCTCTAAACTGTCGGACTGCGCAGACAACTCCTCGCTTGTCGCAGACGTTTCTTCCGCGGCCGCGGAATTGTTCTGGATCACTTCTGCAATCTGCTCTACGCCGGCTTCTAACTGTTTCATCGCTTCCGCCTGAGAAATGGACATTTCACTGATTTCATTCGTCGACTGCGCCAATATGGCAATGCCCTGAATAACAGATTCAATGGCCTTTGTCGCTCGGATTGTGATTTCATTTCCGGTTTCCACTTCCTGAATGGAATTTTCGATTAATCTTTTTGTGTCAACCGCTGACGCTGCGCTGTCTGCGGCCAGTTTTCCAATCTGATCCGCCACAACGGCAAATCCTTTTCCAGCCTCTCCTGCCCGGGCAGCTTCAATCGAAGCGTTCAAAGACAGCAGGTTCGTCTGGGAAGCAATGTCTTCAATCGCCGTGATAATATTTTCAATTTCCTTTGACGTTTCGCTAATCCGTTCCATTGCAACATTTAACTGCTTAATGTCTTCATTGCTCTTTTCCGCTTCTGTTTTAAATCTTTCCGCATTACGGTAAGACTGTTCCGTTTTTTCTGTACTGCTGACGATCGTCTGTGTAATATTCTGAATTGTCGCCGTAAGCTGCTGTACCGACGCCGCCTGATTTGTCGCGCCCTCTGCCAGAGACTGCGCGCCTTCCGCCATCTGTCCGGCTCCCATGGATACCTGCTCTGAAGACTGATGGATATTCCCAAACGCCGCGCTTAGGGAAGCAATGATCATTTCAATGGAATCTTCTAACTCTTTAAAGTCTCCTTTAAAATCCACATCTGTCGAGATATTAAAATTTCCCTGCGCAATTTCGCCTAATCCCCTAGACAATTCATTGATATATAAACGTATGTTCTCAATGGCTTCCTGAAACGATTCCGTCATATCGCCAATTTCATCTGGATACATCTTTTCAATATGAACGTCTAAATTGCCTTTTGCCAGTTTTGCCGTCGCATCTTTTACCATAATAATCGGCTCTGCAAATAATTTGGACACAAAGGATGCAAAACGGAGCGAGATTGTCACAGCGGCAAGGATTACAACCGCCATTATCGCTAAAATCACAAATGTAAGGATCTTCATAAACTGGGAAGCCGAATTTCCCATATTCACATTTAATTCTATTAAGCCCGCCACTGCGTCCGTCAGCTCTTTGAGCGTCGGCTTACCAGATGAAAACAGCAAATCTAACGCTTCTTCGCTCTTATTTTCCATGGCAAGTTTCTCCACTTGGGAAAATATGTCACGGTAAAGCGGCAGTTTCTCATCAATAGTTGCAATATACTCTGCTTCTTCTTTTGTATTGCAGTGCAGTTTCACCGTTTGATACGCTTCGTCTGTCAAAGCCGAAATCTGATCCAGCTCCGCCTGCGCTTCTGCAAGCTCTTTTTCATCTTCTACTAATATCATTTCACGGATAATCGACGGCTCTTTATTTAAGTATGTGCTGAATATCCCAATCTCACCTTGGGAAAACCCATTGTTTACTAAAGCTTTGCTATATTGTGTATTGCATAAAATAAGCGCAAGCACTCCCAATACGCCGGAAAAGCTTGCAATTATCACTACTAACGTAAAACAATATTTCAGTTTCCGTTCAACTTTCATTTCCTTTATCTTTTTAACCATGTTCTTACCCATCCTCTTTCCAACAAATTAACCTCTATTTTGCTCCCCCCAGAAAGCTAAACACAATACCATATATTAGATTGTCAAGGTACAAGGGTTAAGATCCTATGGATTAGTATACCATTTTTGCACACACTATGCAATACGTCCTCCCCTCAATTTCAATTTTTATAAAAACTGAACAGATAACAGTTTTAAAAGAGCTGCTGCCTTTTCATCTGACTCTAGTTCCTTCGTATAGTCAAAAACGCGATTTTGACCTAGAAAAAGATTTTTTACTTCCGTAAGCTCTGTCGGCTGTAACGCCGCCAGCACAATTAGACCCGCATCTAAAAGCTTTTGCAAGCCGCCTTTGCTTTCCGTCTGTACCGTATGAAATCCCATACGGAGCAGATGGCGTTCTATGTAATTGATCCGTTTCTTCATATTCTCTGAGCCAGAAAACAGAATAAGACCCGCTTTCTGTCCCATTGCATCTTCCCGTTCTTCTTTCGACACTTCCGACGCTTCTTCTTTCCACGCTTCGCCGGAAATCATATGCGTGATGTTGCCGCACGCCGCCAAAGCCTGTGATTTTAAATCCCGCAGGCAAAACGTCCCAAGCTTCCTGTTGTTCTTTTCACACGCAGCCGTGATTTGTTTCGGAAAATAAAGCTCGCATCGCGCCATTGCGTTTTTCGTCAAATGTCCGGTATGCCTGCGTTCTCCGGTATTGACGTCTGTCTGGTAATAAATTTTCGTTACAGCCGCCGGAACCTGAATTGCGCCAATTTCCGCCTGAAAGCGGCTTCCTTGGCTTAAGCGGTTTTCCGACATCCACAATAGATCCGCCTCAATCCGATCCGTCTGCATCAGTATGTCCTCCCCCGACAGAATATATCCCCGCGCCACATCTAACTCCCTGTCCAGCTCAATCCCGACCGCATCCCCAAAATGGGCCGTTTCCGATTCTTTGTCTAAGACATAAATTTTACTGACTGTGGCCCGCTGTCCGGTCGGATAGACAAACAACGGATCGTTTTGCTTTAATTCGCCGCCTATCACTTCGCCCTGAATCACCCGTTTCGCCACTTTCGCGCCCGCCATCTGGCTCGGCTTACAGATTCTTTGGACTGCCATGCAAAAACAGCCCGGGTCTTCTCTCTTTATGTCCTGCCCCTCTTTTAAAACCGCAAGAAGGGGCAGATTTTTGCGCCAATCCATTTTAGCGGAAGGCTTCGTCATATTCTCTCCCTCTTTTGCCGCAATCGGGACAATCTGGTACGAACAGTCCCCATATTCTTCCATCATTTCCTCAACTTCTTTGGATATTTGATGAAAAACAGCTTCCCCATAAGATACCATATCCATCTTATTTATGGCAAATACCATCCTTCGGATTCCCATAAAATAACAGATGCGGGCATGCCTTCTCGTCTGCGGCACAATTCCTTTATTCGCCGCCAGAACAAGGACAGCCAAATCCATCTTCGCCGCCGCAGCCGCCATATGATGCGTATATTCTTCATGCCCCGGCGCGTCCGCCATTAAAAAGCCACTGCCCTGCCACGAGAAAAAACTATACGAAGCCTCCACCGTAATTCCCTGGCGCGCTTCTTTTTCCGTCGCCGCCGCAAGGAGCGCATAGTCCACGCTTCCGTCCTTGCGCAGATAAAGCGGATCCGTACAGACGTCCTCCCTCTCTTTCCCGCTTTTCGTCTCGAACAAAATCCGTCCAATCAAAGTCGACTTGCCATCGTCCACCCCGCCGCAGACAATCAGCTTTCGGACAAACTGCCCCTGCCCCGCCTTTTTTTGCGCCCAAAACAGCTCCCGTTCCCAGACTGAAATTTCCGTTCTTTTTCCCTCTTTCCCAAATGACAACAAAGGGATTTCCGGATACAGGGCCAACTTCGCCCATTGGCGTATAAAAGCTTCCATCTCCGCTTCCTGTTCGAAAAGATCCGCTTCCCTTCCCTTTGCAAACAATTCCCGGATGCGGTAAACTGCTTCCCGATCCAAATTCCCCGTTTTTCCTATTTCTTCCCCCATAGCTCCTTCTCCTGCCGTCTGCCTTTACTCGATATGCACGGTTGCTTCCCCAATTTGGATTTTCACTTGGCTGCTTTCTTTTTTCGCAAGCCCTGTCAGATATTCCCATAATACATGAACCTGTGAAACCAGCATTGCATTTAGTTCCACGCTATGTTCTAACAGCGTGTGCAGGGAAAATAAACGCACGCCGGACGGCGGCAGAAAAATATAATTATTCGTATGAATGAAATCCCCTGATTTTTTAATCATTTCATAAGTAATCATACAAAATTCTTTTCCCCTGTAGTTACAGCAATAGGAAACATAACATTCATCTATCTCCCATGTCTGCCCATCTTCTGAAACCGTGTACTTCTCTTTATTCCGTTCCGTCGTCTGAACCTCCAGCCTCCAATTCAGTTTTCCGGCTTCTGTTTCTTTCTGCATTTTCATTAATGTCTGCACTAATTCTTCCGGCCGCATACCCTGCCTCCTTACTTTCCTTTTCTGATTCCCAGTATACCTTAATCCAAACAAAAATCCAAGCAAAAAATAAACTGCCTTTTATGGGTAAGGAGTGGCAGAAATCCGCTTTCCATGCACTAAAAACCGGCGCCCCTCTCCCGAACAGGTGGAAAGCGTGACGACTTTATCCCACTGATCCGCCAAAATGCCTGTCTCTTTTAAACTCCTTTGCCGCATTTTTTCGACAAATCCGCCAAATGCCTGATCTGCCGTAAACCCGACTTGGTACACACTGTCGTCGTCCGGCGCCTCATACCATGCAAAAATCTCATACCGCAGGATTTTCTTTGGCGTATAAATTGTAAAGAAGCGGTTCTTTTCATAATACCCTTCTTCTAACCGATACTGCTTTAACTTGCCGAACATCGAGAAATCGCGCATATTATGCCCATATATAATTGTATGCGAATCCTCAAAATCAGCGCTGCATAAGGCGTCCATAAAGATGCTGCCCGCCGGGTTTTTTGTTTTATCAGCCGTTTGATACAGGTATTCTTCATTATCCCGCCCCAAAACCACCGGATAACTGATTCCGTTCTGATCGAATAACAGCCAGCCTATAATGTCTTTATTGATCTTGGACAAATGCTTAAAATCAATTTGAACCTTCTGAAACTCATTGCTTTCGGGCTTGTCCGCTTGTTGCTGTTTCACTGCCTGCGCTTCTATCTTCTGATAGACGCTTCTTCCTATTTCCGGTTCTTTTGCCGATTTTTTAAGCCCAAAGAGAGAACTTACCGTAAGCAATATGCCTGCCAGCAGACAAAACAAGTTTGCTTTAGAACTTCCGGATCGCGATTTCTTCATCATTGACCTGTTTTAAAATAGATTTAATCTGGACATAATAACTGTAGTTTTCGTTTACGTCGACTTTGACCCGCTCTCCCGCTTTACGTCCAAACAGCGCTTTGCCAAGTGGGGATTCTATGCTGATTCTTCCTTTTAAGGAATTTCCACGGACTGTGGTGACAAGCGTAAACACTTCCGTTTCCTCGTCTTCTTCGAAAAACACTTCCACCCTATTGTTTAACCCGACTTCATCTTCATTTGACTGAGCAGATACCACCTTTGCCGTTTTTATCATGCGTTCCAAATAACGGATTCGGCTTTCATTCTGGTTTTTATCTTTTTTTGCGGCATGGTATTCAAAATTTTCACTTAGATCCCCATGCGCCCGCGCTTCCTTGACTGCTTCTAGCGCATTTTTCCGCACCACTAGTTTACGGTACTCGATTTCTTCTTTCATTTTTGCAATATCCTGTTCCGTCAATTCATCATACATTCGTTTTCTCCTTTCCTTTTTTATCAAATGAAAAAAAGCCACTAAAAATCAGTGGCATTCAATTTTTTCTAATATCTGCTTCCAGCCCTGAATCAGACGTTCCATCGTAAACGCCGCATTTGCAGGGCTTGTAGACGGAAGCCCGATAATATCCCGTCCGGTAAGGGGCAAAATATGTTTCCTGTAAAGCTGTTCCGCTTTTTTTCCGTTGGCATAAATTGCCTTAATGTCGGCAGAACGCAAAATCTGGTCCAGATCGTTAAATTTCGCATTGCGGATGCTGCTGTCTGACGAACCTGTAATGTCACAGCTTTCTATGACGTCCCAGACCGCAATATGGCTTTCTTTTAAAAACTCTTTTTTCTGTTCTATTCCGTCCGGCTCTTTCTTCTGAAGCAAAAGAGCTAAGAGTTTCCAAAAACGGTTCTGCGGATGCCCATAATAAAACTGGACTTCTCTGGATTTGACCGACGGGAAACTTCCCAGAATTAATATTTTCGAATCCGCATCGTACACCGGCCCAAATTCATGGACTGCATGAGTTTCTATCCCATTCTTTTTCATAGCGTAAAATATCCCAGCACAAGAATGCCTAATGCAATCCGGTACCACCCAAAAATCTTAAAATCATGTTTTTTAATATACCCCATAAGAAATTGTATGACGGCGATGGATACAAGAAACGCCGTCGCCATTCCGGCTATTAATATAATTAACTCTGAGGAAGTAAATTCAAATCCGAATTTTAACACTTTCATAAGGCTTGCGCCAAACATCACGGGAATCGCGAGGAAAAACGTAAACTCTGCCGCGACGGGGCGCGCAACGCCAAGCAATATCCCGCCCAGAATCGTAGCGCCGGAACGGCTGGTTCCGGGGAATACTGCCGCAATTAATTGGAACATGCCGATAAAGAACGCTGTCTGCCATGTAATTTCCGGTATGCAGGCCATCTTCGGGCTTTTGCCCCTGTTCCTGTTTTCTATCCAAAGAAATGCAATTCCAAACAAAATCAGGGCAAGCGCAATGACTGTATAATTATAAAACTTTTCCTCAATCACATCGCCAAACAAAATTTCCACAACTGCCGCCGGAACGCAGGCCAATGCTATTTTTAACCACATAATGAAAGTATCTTGCTTTATATAATTTTTCTCATTGGCAGAAAATGGCCAGATTTTATTCCAGAACAAAAGGACAACTGCAAATATAGCCCCCAACTGAATCACAACTTCAAACATGCTGAAAAACTGTTCCGACACGTCCAGTTCAATAAATTCATTCAGCAGAATCAAATGCCCTGTGCTGCTGATCGGGAGCCACTCTGTAATCCCTTCCACAATTCCAAAAAAAACGGCTTTTAATATTTCTATCATCGTATCCTCCATCTCCGGAACCTTGTATGCCATTTGCAATTATTTTATCTTATGACATATTTTTATAAGTCATTACTCAAACCTTTTTAAGACAGGCACAAGTTTTCTGTCAATCGCAAACAGACATACAAACTGCACAACTGACATTGCCGCAGTTTGATAAATCCTTGTAAAAAAAAGCGGCCAATACGGGCTTCCATATAAAAATGAAATCCAAAACGTATTCAGGCACTGGCTGATAAGCCCCTGTCCAATCAGGACAGCCAAAAGCACAGTCCCAAAACTGGTTTTTTTCCGAAAACATAAGCCAAACACTGCCCCGGTCAAAAACGCTGAAAACGTAAACCCAAAAAAGTATGCGCCAACCGGAAACAAAAATGCGCTTATAATATCGCCGATCGCCGCCACAAGCCCGCCACAAGCCGGGCCATAAAAAATAGCCGCCACTGCAATCGGGACGAAACTAAACCCGATTTTCAAATTCCAAGTATGTACCGAAAAACGGGCCAGTATAATCTCCATGGCGACTAAAATTCCAATAATGGAAACTGACTTTGTATTTATCTTTGTCTGCATGGTCTCCTCCTTTCTTCCGTAGCGCGGATTTTTATTGCCGATCATAAAATCATGCCACTGACAGAAGGGAAACCACCTCTATAATGCAGCAGCGGGATGCGGAACTGACACCGCAAGATTTTCTTTTCGTCCATATGACAACTCCCCGTTCATACGGCACTTAACGCGTCAGATCCTACTCTGCTTTATTTTTCGACGGAACTTATTTTAACACATTCTTTTCTTTCTTGCAACCTAAAAGTGATTGACTCCACAAAAATTATCCCTCGTCAACTTTACTGAGAATATACGCCCCCATTTCGTCTTTTGGTATCCCCATCACGACGGATAGTTCTCCATACAGGTTTTCCTCTGCCATATGAAGATACTTCGCATCGCTGCTTGTCACTTTTTTGCCTTCCGCAAGCCTTGTTTTCTTGCGGATATACAGTGTCTTAATGATTCTGACCCATTCTTCACAGCTACAGGCGCGAATCGCTTCTTTATATGTCTGTTCTCTATTTTTTTCATCTTGTACCCACAAAACATCAATTTCTTTTACCCTGCCTAACAATGCATCCGCTTCTTTTTTCGTAAGCACCGGACGGATTTTTACTTTCTTGCTGTCTACCGGAACAAATAAACGGCTGCCTTTATCGTATACCGGCTCCAAAGAATAATACAGCTTGTCCATTGTTGCTCCCGGAACCTTCATTTTTGTCGTTTCCACTACTTTGCATACTCCTGAATTTCCGTAAACTACATATTCATCTTTTTCAAACATGTCCTGATTTCCTCCTTTCATGGAAAAAGATAATCCGTTAAACTGTGTGAAACGGATTCTTCTCTGCTACTGCTTTTCTGCATCGTAGCATATTTTTTCAGATTTGTCAGTAACTTCTAAAAATTTTGTGAAAATTCACAAGTTATGGCAGGGGTGTTTTTGTGCATTTTGTCCACAAAAAAAAGGGGCTGTCGCACTAAGTAATTAGTGCGCAGCTCCTTTTCTATGCA
>CAJUST010000014.1:56721-67248 GCA_910589105.1 uncultured Lachnospiraceae bacterium | reverse complement strand
GGAAATCAATTTCCTTTCTGCCACGCAACCGAAACGGCAAGGCGCATAGGAACTCGAAAAGACGGTACAGCCCTTGTAATCGGGGCTATACCGCCTAATCTGAAATTACTTCCCTCTAACCGTAAACATTTGTGTTTAAGCTATTTTTTTCTAATAAAATAATTTTCATTGCTAATTTAACTCTTTCTTTCAGATTATCTGGATTTTTCTTTTTCTATCGACATAAAATTTTTCTTTTAAATCCGAACTTTTCTTATCGTTATTACCATATATAAGTGAAGGGCAAACATAAGACGTCTTATCAAGGTGAATCATATGACAAAAACAGAATTAGAAAACTGCATTTGGGAACATGGAAAAGAGATCTATTCCTTTTGTTTAAGTCTTACGCTAAACTCACAGGAAGCAGACGACTTATATCAGGATACGTTTTTAAAGGCTATGGAACTGCTCCATCAAATCAATTATCGCCATAACCCTAAAAGCTATTTGCTTTCCGTCGCGCTAAAGCTTTGGAAAAATAAAAAGAGAAAATACGCATGGAGAAACCGGATTGCAAATATATTGTCCCTTACGGACGAACTGGATTTAGATGCCATAGAACCTCCGGCGTTCTCCCCAGAATCTGAATTTCTCAAAAAAGAAGAATCAACTCAGGTGCAACAAGCGGTAAACCGTCTTCCAGAAAAATTTAAACTGCCCATTTTGCTTTTTTATATGGAAGATTTGCCATTAGCGCAAATAGCCGAAGTTTTAAAAATTCCCATTGGAACCGTAAAAAGCCGATTACATCAGGCAAAAAAATTATTAGAAAAAGAATTGGAGGTTGTTTTAGATGAAAAACATAGATGACATATTAAAACAGGCCCTTACTCCAAAAAAAGAACCGGATTTTGGGTTAAACCAAAATATTCTCTCACAAATAAAGGAGGCAACGCCTATGAAAAAAAGAACAAATAAAAAATTCGCTGTTGTCGCAGCTTCCTGCGCATTAACGCTTGGCATAGGCTCCATTTCAATTTATGCCGCATGGAAATATTTAAAACCGAATCAAGCAATAGAAGAACTTGGGGAACCCGCATTAGCAGACGCTTTTTCAGAAGAACACGCAGTTTATGTAAACGAAACACAACAATATGGCGGCTATCAAGTTACGCTCCTTGGCATTACAAGCGGCCAAGACCTTACTGAATATAAGCATTTCATCAGTGATTCCACCATCAAATCCATTCATGGATCAAATGAAAGCCAGATCACTGAGGCAAACGAGGAGGGATTTAAGCTGTTAAATGACAGAAGCTATGTTCTCTTTGCCATAGAAAAAGAAAGCCAGCCATTTCAAGATGTGTCCGAATTTTTCTATGACATTTTTCCGATTGTGATAGGTTACGACTATGAAACAAACAGTGGTTTGTTTGAAAACGGAAGCGGCGGACATTCCTTTTTAAAAGATGGAGTGATCTACTATTTATACGAATGCAACAATTTAGAAAAGTACGCAGACCATGCCATTTATATGTGCGTTTCTGACGATAATCCTTCCTTTAGCGAATACTCCTACCTCTATGACAATGATTTTCAAAACATTGCCAGAAACGAAGAATATGAAGGGTTAAATGCGCTGTTTTCTTTACCAATGGACGCCGCTAAGGCTGATCCAACTGCGGCAAAAGCAGACCTGAAAGCGTTAGAAGAACGCCGCCAAGCCAGAGAAAACACACCTGTAGAGCCGCTTCGGGAAGATTTACAAAAAGCCTATGATTTTGTTGCCCAGATTACGTTGGAAAACTTAGAAGAAAATGCATCTCTTATCACAGAAGAAGGCGCAACCCAGACATTTGGGCCAGCGGATAAACAAGGAAGAATCTCCATTGAAAGCTCTTACTACCGTGATGAATTTAGCGTAAAACTAAATGTAAAAGAAACCTTTTCAAATGGAAAAACCGAATTTATACAGCCGTCCGGCGCTACAAACTACAATCCGGACTCAATATTGATAGAACATTTCAAATTAAACAAAGACGGAACCATCACATTACAATTTTATGCCCCAAATCTTCCAAAGTAATCATTGGCTGATAAAAGAATCCCCAAACCGTAATAGTGTACAGTCTGGGGATTCTTCTTTTCTTTTACAGTGGCAAATCACCCAAAAGACTATTCGTTCTCCTTTTTCACTCCTATACAAAATTTCAATTTTAACGGGCCGCTCTTACAGATTAAAATTTACAGTCATATGTTGTATACGGAGTGGGAGCGTTTTGGGCTTCCTCTCTTGAACGAATGTGTTTCACCTGAAAACTAATTCCCCTCTCCTGCGCCATATGATGCAAAAGCGGGACATACTTCGCTGTAAATGACATTGGTTTGTATAATACAGCGTAAATCCCTCTGGCATGTGTTCGGGCGTATGAACCGAATTCCGAAAACAAGGTTTCTCCACGCTTTCCTCAAAAGACAGATTATTGCAGTCTGCTACAATCGGCGCCCACGCATATTCAGCAGGAATATATTCTGTAAAACACTTTCCAAGGCCATTGCATTTTAAAAATACAAACCCGTCGTCCAGCCTTTCTTTTAACCAATCCTTTTTTGACATAACCTGAATGTCTTTGTTCTTCGCTATTGCGCAACAAATATGTTCCTGTTCAAGATTCTCATGCGTTAATTTTACAAGTTCTATATTCTACCGCCTCCATAAATTTTGATTTCTCTCCATCTTTCCCATATAATTGAGTTTGGAAAAATTGTAACTTTCCATTCATTTGCTTAATTTATCCAGATGCCGGAAAAGGTTTTCTGAATGTTGGGGGGGATAATCAGCAACACATTCAGCGTAAACACAGTACCCTGCGTTTTTATTCTCATTGCCCCATGATATTTTTCCGCTACCGCTTTTACATTGGAAAGACCTATCCCCTTTTTTAACGGTTCCTTTCCCTGAAAACTATTCTCAATTTCCATAAAAAGAAAATCTCCTTGTACCCGCCCCGTCAGATGGATGTATTTATCCGCTTCTTCAGACATATTTTTACACGCATGGATTGCATTGTCTAACGCATTTGACAAAATAATGCAAAGATCAATGTCACGCAGTCCACATGGGTACGGCAGCAGAAGCGAACAGCAAACGTCAATCCCCATGCCCTTTGCAATTCCCAGTTTATTCCCGACCAGAATATCCACAACCGGATTATTAACGCTGCATGGAAATGACAATTCCTCAGACATATCCTCTAAATCCACTAAATACTCTAAAGCTTGTCCATGTTTTCCACTTTGCAGCAGTTTTTTTATCACTGCAATGTGGTTTTTTATGTCATGGCGGAATGACTTTGTTTTTTCATAATGGGTTTTTGCTTCGTCTACATACTGGTATAAGGAATGCTCCTCCTGTTCCAGCAATGATAATTTTGCGCTAAGCCGGAAGTTTTGTGACAATTTTTTATACGCATACAGGATACAGAACAAACTTGCCATTCCAAAAATCTGTATCAAAAGCATTTGATAATGATTGATATATACCGTAATCCCGCTTCTGTCCGTGACAACCATTCCATATATAAAAGAATTGATATATTCATCCATAAAAAAGATCATCAGTACCGGAATGAATACCAGAAACAAAGAATGCTTTTCTATTGATTCATAACTAGAAAAATACTTCCACGTAATAAAACAGAAAAACCACGTCAAAAACAGCGACGCCGCATCGCCTGACAGCATAAAGACAATGCCTATCATAGTTTGGTCAAATGCAGAAGTCATTGGATAAAAAATGCTTAAAAGAGACTTTACAATCCCATAACAGAGCTGCATAATTTCCACTACTAGCGCCGCGTATAAAATAGAGGAGTTCCAATCTGCATGGCATATCAAAACCCCGCTTGCTATCAACAACAACGCAAAAGCTCCAAGTTCAAGGATTGTATCCGGCGGAAGAACATACAAAACAACGCTCCCGCAAGCAGTAAACAAAAGATACATATAAAACTTCACTTTTCTATGCAGAAGCCTTACCAAAAAGCAGAACCCGAAAAGCAGTTGGACGTTTTCAATGATCTTGAAATATAAATCAAAATAATCAATAGATGCCGGCATTTTCCCTCCTCTCATATGCAAAAACCATCACATATTTTTCATATATTGTAAAATAACGCTGGAAAACTCTCTGCCCCTCAGTCTTGATACAGGTATCTCCTTCCCTCCCTCTATATAAGCGATTCCGTCTTTATAACTTTTCAGGTACTTTAAATTAATCAGATAACTTCTATGACAGCGGAAAAACCTGTCATCAAGCTTTGACTGTAAATTTTCAATCCGCTCATAATAATCAATTATCTCAGCTGACGCTAAATTCAGATATATTTTCCTGTCAATAACTTCACAATACACAATATCTTCCAGAGAAATAATACGGCTCTCATGCCCTTTTTTTACAAGCAGATATGCTTCACTTGCATTTTGCATGGAACGCAAAAGCCTTTCCATTGTTTTTTGAAAATCCCTTTCTTTGAACGGCTTTACCAAATAATCATACGCCTGCATTTCAAAGGACTTAAATACCATTTCTTTTAAAACTGTGATAAATATTAAAAACCCACGGAACTTGCGCTCTCTCAGAATCCTTGCCGTTTCCATGCCGTCAATTCCATTCATCTGAATATCCATAAACAGTATATCTATTTGTTTCCCATACTTCAATAATTCTTCCCCACAGGAAAACACCACGATCTCTGTTTCCATATTCTTGCTACAGAAAAAATCAGAAACCATTTTCCTGATAAGGCCAGACATGGATTTTTCGTCATCGCAAATTGCAATGTGAATCATATTAACACCTTCCGTTTCGTTGTACAGGATACTTCAAGTGCCAAAAAGGCGGCTTTACTTAAAAAAATAGGTAAAAAAACCGGAAATGCGCCAATAGCTCCTTCATTAATATATTAGCAATTCTTTTTTATTGTAATAGAAAAATGATTTTACCTCTCCATATGCAAACAACCATAAAGAATAATCTCCGGCAAAAACAGTTAAAAAAACTTAAAATTGAAATCCAGAATTTCTAAAACAGCCCAAAAACAAGCTCAACTTTTCCGTTATTATACCATATGCTTTAACTTATAACAGTCAAAAGTTTCTATGAAATGTCTATTTTAGTTTCTTTTTTAATTTTTATTTGTATCATTTCATCTCCTTTTTTTCCATGCCGTATATGCGGAATACAAAATCACACAACCCACAAGAACAGAAAGAGCGGCATTCTCCAATTTTCCAGATATGCCGTTTATGATAGCTACTGCAAACCAGACCAGACTGATAATGCCCCGAATAAACACTTGACGCATCTTAAAATTACCTCCTTAAATTTCTTCCCTTAAACAGAACATTTTATTAAATTTTCGGATACCTTACATACTGGCTTGACTAATTTGCCATGAAATGCGTTTTAGGCGCCGCGAACTGTTTTACTATATGACATATCCACCAAAAATTTTGACTGTTCTTGTCTCTATAAGAAAAAAGCAAATCTAAAAACGATCCTATTTTTTTAAGCAGTGAATGCTTTTGGCATTTGATACCTTTTTTTGAGCATTGAATGCTTTTGGATTGATCCTTGTAAAATCGAAAGATATAATAAACCTAAATATACTACGCCCAAAATAAGCGTGAATCTATCATGAAAGAAGGAACGGCAATGCAGGAAAGCAGACTATTTAAGATTCTATATCATTTGCTCAATAAGGGACACGCCACCGCTCCGGAATTAGCGAAAAAATTTGAAGTGTCAGTCAGAACGATCTATAGAGATGTAGATGCCCTAAGCCATGCCGGCATCCCCATTTATGCAGAAGCAGGCAGAAATGGCGGCATTCATTTAATGGAAAATTTCGTGTTAAATAAAGCAGTGTTATCAGAAAAAGAAAAACAGGAAATTCTGTTGGCTTTGCAAAGCATAAACGCCATACAGAATAAAAAAAACAGCCAAACACTGCAAAAACTTTCCGCATTGTTCCATCTTGGTTCAGAAAATTGGCTTGAGGTGGACTTTTCCAGATGGGGAAATAATAAATCTGACAATGATAAATTTGAGTTACTGAAAACGGCAATTATCCATTGCAGAACTGTAAAAATCCATTATGCAGGCTCTTGTGAGGCAGTCCGAGAAAGAACCGTTCAGCCATACAAACTCACTTACAAAGCAAACGCATGGTATCTGAAAGCGTTTTGCATGGAAAAACAGGCTCTGCGGACATTTAAATTAAACCGTATTTTAAATTTAGAGCTTTTAGAAGATCATTTCTTGCATCGTGATTTTCCGGAACCGATTGACAATGACAAACAAGACTATCCTCTAATTACGCTTCGCTTTCCCAAAGAAATGGCATACCGCGTTTACGATGAGTTTGATGCTATTCATATAAAGCGTCAGGAAAACGGGGATTTAATCGCTTCCGCAAAAATGCCGCAAGATGAATGGCTGACAAGCTTTCTACTCTCATTCGGCGCTCAGGTTGACATTCTCTCACCTGAACATTTAAAAGAAACATTGGCAAAACAGGCAAAAAAAATCTATGAAAAATATAAACCTTGACAAAAGACGTCAGGTTATATGCAGTATAGTGGGTCTAGATTAGTCATATAGCTATAAACTAATGAAAACACATGAAAATACGGAGGTAAGAAAAATGAATGCAGCAAACCAAACATTTTGCCAATGCTGTGGCATGCCGATGGGAAATACCGATGAACTATATGGAACAAATGCCGATGGCGCCAAAAATAAAGACTATTGCAAATATTGTTTTGAAAATGGCTCCTTTACTTTCCAAGGCACAATGGAAGAAATGGCAGAACTATGCGTCCCCAACATGGCGGCGGCTAACCCAGATATGAGTGAAGAAGAAGCAAAAAATAGGATGCTTGAATGGTTCCCTACATTAAAACGCTGGAAAAAATAAAATTGCTTGATTGACCCAATGTCCTAGATAAAAATTATATCATATAAATTTATAAATCTTGACAGACATACCATTAGTATGATAATATATAAAAAACATACTAATGGTATGTATTGGAGGTATTACACATTGGCAAGAAATAAGCATCCAGAAGAAACCGTTCATCTCATATTAGATGTCGCTTTTCGCTTATTTATGGAAAAAGGATATGAACAAACTTCTATCCAAGATATTATCAACCACTTAGGCGGACTAAGCAAAGGAGCCATCTATCATCATTTTAAGTCAAAGGAAGATATTTTAGTAGCCGTTACCGACAAAATAACACATGAATCCAATCAGATGCTTGCAACAATCCGGGATCGAACCGATCTAAACGGCAAAGAAAAACTGAAAACCATTTTTAAAGAATCCATCAGCCGCCCTGTGCAAAACGATATTTTTACAGTGGCTCCTGATTTTCATAAAAATCCGAAACTTCTATTCAGCCTATTGCATGAAACTATAGAAGAAGCGGCTCCAAATTATATTTTTCCAATTATTAAACAAGGGATTTCCGACGGCTCTATTCAAACAGATTATCCAGAACAACTAGCGGAACTCATTCTACTAACCGCAAATGTCTGGATGAACCCCATGATATTTGATAGTTCTGAGGAAGAAACCTACTATAAATTTATGGTTTTTAGCCAGATGCTAAAAGGCTTTGGACTGGATATTGTAGATAACGAATTATTGGAAAGACTACGGGAATTGGCGGTAATTTACCAGAAAAACAAATTAAAATCTGCCCTTTAAGCTGGGCAGATCTCTTTTAACATAGATACATACCGTCATGCGGTACTGAAACAAACAATCATTTTATTGAACAATTAAATTATTTAATCAATTCAGTTAATACTCAATAAATAATTGTTATAAGAACAAACCGATGATTTTGAAAATTTTCCAAAAAAAACTACAAATTCAAATAACGCTACCTTCTTTCAGCTTTCAATTTTATGAAATAAACTCTACGGAACCTTTAAGAACAACAACGAAGCAAAAACTTGCCAAAGCGTATAGAACAAAATAAATGGAGGCATAAAAATGGAACAAAAATTATTTACAAAGGATTTTACTTTAGTTGTAATCGGTCAAATCATCTCTTTGTTTGGCAATGCCACAATAAGATTTGCATTGCCGCTTTATCTATTGAATCTGACAGGATCATCGGCTTTATACGGAACTGTTATGGCATTCGCGTTTATCCCCACTATCCTGTTGTCACCAATTGGGGGCATAGTCGCTGACCGGATAAACAAAAGAAACATTATGGTAATTTTAGATTTCTTTACAGCGGCGGTTATTTTAACGTTCTCCCTGCTTATGAATGGGGTGAGCCTTATCCCGCTTCTAACAGTTACGTTAATGTTTCTGTATGGCATTGCCGGCGCATATCAGCCTTCCGTACAGGCAAGCATCCCTGCGTTAGTCAGCCATGAAAATTTTATGGCTGCCAATTCTATTATTAATGCCATCAGTTCTTTTGCCTCCTTAACCGGGCCTGTATTCGGGGGAATTTTATACAGCGCATATGGATTAAGGCCAATATTGTGGGTTTGTATGGTATGCTTCACCTTGTCGGCAATTATGGAAATTTTTATAAAAATACCCTTTCAGAAACAGACTTCAAAAGGCGGCATCTGGAAAACTGCCGGAACTGATTTTGCAGAAAGCATCCGGTTTATCCGGAAAGAGAAACCTGTAATTGGAAAAACACTTCTTGTAATCTGTGGAATTAATTTATTCCTTTCATCTATGATTATTGTCGCGTTGCCCTATTTGGTAACAGAAGTATTACATTTAGAAGCTTCACAGACAAACAGGCTCTATGGCATTGCAGAGGGAATCTTAGCGGCAGGCGGATTGGCAGGCGGCATTAGCTCAGGCATTTTTGCAAACAAGCTGGGGATTCAAAAATCAGGAAACCTAATTATATCCTGCGCAATCTGTGTATTTCCAATGGGAGCCGCGCTGCTTTTGTTTTCGTCCGGAATACTCAATTATATCATTCTTACAATATGTTGTTTTTTTATTTTAGCATTCTCAACTATTTTTACCATTCAGATGCTGTCCTTTATCCAAACAGAAACTCCAAAGAATCTAATTGGAAAAGTAATTTCTGTGATACTTACCGTTTCCATGTGCGCACAGCCTCTTGGCAACGCATTTTATGGCGTCTTATTTGAAATTTGTAAGGGCAGAGAATATATTGTTGTTTTGTTTTCAGGCCTTGTGTCACTTATCATTGCCATTCATGCAAAACGTATTTTAGGAAAACTATCTTCTTTATAAAAATGAGGCTTCTTTTTTGGTTGACAGAGTTTTTTAACGATCAGACGGAACCGCTTACGCTGTAAACCTCTCTGATGTATGATCCTTTTGTTAAAAAGAGTAGCTAAAATCTTGATCCGAAAAAATAATACGTTAATATCGGAGTGTAACATGAAAAATTTTAATTGCATAAGATGACAACTCATTCAACCATAGAACCTGTCTGACCTTAAATGCAGAAGAATTATCCGAACAATAATTTTAGTTCCGATGAGTTTACGACTATATATAATCTGGAAACAGATATTGTCTCAGGTCCAGAATTCGGCTCAGATTATATGACAAAACCATTTAGCATTGCTGTAATCCGGGCCAAACCCTATGAAAAATTACAGGGAAAAACAAACAATTTGAAAATGAACAATGAATCTTTTGCATCTCCTCACCAAAAAGGTAACCGCTGTTTCACTGTTTTAATATTCGAAACACTGTTTCGAATTTTTTACCCTATAACTTCCCAATAACCGTTTTTATTTGCCCCGTGTCGTATTATTTTTCCCTCCGCCTTTAATTTAGCCAAAATACGTTGTGCCTGCCTTTCGGTAACCATACCGCTAATCGTTCTTTCCAATAGGCATATCCTCCACGCTCTATATACTGATATTACTGCGCCGACAGGCGCAAGGCTTTGTTACTTTCCCGAAAGTAACGTAAAAGCGCTTTTGATAGGCAAGCCTATCAAAAATGCAACCTGCAAGCAGGTTTTGCGCCCTGCTGGTGGCAAGCTGTCCGTTGGACAGCATACCGTCCTTACGGATGATGCGGCTTTTCGCCGCCTTGATACCGCCACGCTTCCAGTTATGAAAACGGAACGGTATCTCCGTCCAACGAGGCACTCTATGCCATAGCAAAGCAATATCACGTTTCTTTGGATTGGCTTTTTGGTATTTCAGACAATGAATTTTCTTTATCGTCTACGGGCGATATTATCAGTTTTCTATTGGAGTTGAATGAATTAAAAGAATTGCGCTATGAACTGGAAATCAACAATAAATTTTTTAATGACATAGAAACCGAAAATAACCGTTGGCATGCCAATATTAAATTCTATGGAAATGAAAAAGGACACTTATATAATGCGGATATGTGTCAATTCCTTGCTTCGCTGAATGAGAGCCGGGAAAGTTTTGAATCTTACTTTACGCCAAAGGATATGTTTGATATTTGGAAAAAACAGAAAATTGCTGAT
>CAJUST010000014.1:0-56643 GCA_910589105.1 uncultured Lachnospiraceae bacterium | reverse complement strand
ACCCCTTGATTTCTCAAGGAATTGCGGTGCTTATTTTACTTATTTGGCTCTAATCTAAAGATTACTCAACGATAGTAGCAACCCTGCCTGAACCTACAGTACGACCACCCTCACGAATAGCAAACGTAAGTCCCTGCTCCATTGCTACCGGATGAATCAGCTCAATCGTCATCTCTACGTTATCGCCAGGCATGCACATTTCTGTGCCGCTTGGTAACTGGCAAACGCCTGTTACGTCTGTTGTTCTGAAGTAGAACTGCGGACGATAATTATTGAAGAAAGGAGTATGACGTCCACCTTCATCTTTTGTTAAAACGTAAACCTGAGCCGTAAATTTGCTGTGGCAAGTAACGGAACCCGGTTTTGCAAGAACCTGTCCACGAACGATCTGATCACGGTTGATACCACGAAGCAATGCGCCGATATTATCGCCAGCCTGAGCCTCGTCTAACATCTTACGGAACATTTCGATACCAGTTACAACTGTCTTCTGAACTTCTTCTTTTACGCCTAAGATTTCAAGTTCATCGCTTAAGTGCAATGTTCCTCTTTCTACTCTACCAGTAGCAACCGTTCCACGTCCTGTAATTGTGAATACGTCTTCGACTGGCATTAAGAACGGTTTGTCTGTATCACGCTCTGGGTCTGGAATATAATCGTCTACTGTTGACATTAATTCCATAACTTTGTCTCCCCATTCTCCCTGAGGATCTTCAAGAGCTTTTAACGCAGAACCCTGAATAATCGGGCAGTCATTGAAACCATATTCCTCTAACTGCTCTGTAATTTCCATTTCTACTAATTCTAATAATTCTGGATCATCTACCATATCGCACTTGTTCATAAATACAACGATATATGGCACGCCTACCTGACGGGATAATAAGATATGCTCTTTTGTCTGAGCCATAACGCCGTCAGTAGCAGCTACTACAAGAATAGCGCCGTCCATCTGAGCTGCTCCAGTAATCATGTTCTTAACGTAGTCAGCATGGCCCGGGCAGTCAACGTGAGCATAATGTCTCTTGTCTGTTTCGTACTCAACGTGAGCTGTGGAAATTGTAATCCCTCTTTCTCTTTCTTCCGGAGCTTTATCAATATTTTCAAAATCTGTAGCTGTATTACCAGCAACTCTTTCAGAAAGCACTTTCGTGATAGCGGCTGTTAAAGTAGTTTTACCATGATCTACGTGACCGATGGTTCCGATGTTACAATGTGGTTTGTTTCTTTCAAATTTAGCCTTTGCCATTTTAAAACGTCCTCCTTAATTTTATGCCCCAAAAGGCAGTTCTTGTTTTCATTATAAAATAAGATTCTTTGGCTATTTCTGATTATATCTGAGATTGCCAAGTTTTTCAAGTTCTTTCCTGTAATAAAATTATTTTTCTTTGGAAGCAAGCAGTTTCTCCTGAACACTCTTTGGCACTGGTTCATATTTCTCAAAGAACATAGAATAGTTACCGCGTCCCTGTGTTCTGGAACGTAAATCCGTGGAATAGCCAAACATCTCTGCAAGCGGCACAAATGCGCGTACAATCTTTCCACCGCCAAGATCGTCCATTCCTTCAATACGTCCACGCCGTGAGTTAATGTCACCGATTACATCACCCATATATTCTTCCGGCATTGTCACTTCCACTTTCATAATCGGCTCAAGCAGTACAGGAGCCGCTTTCTTCATCGCTTCTTTAAATGCCATAGAACCTGCAATGTGGAATGCCATTTCAGAAGAATCGACTTCATGGTAAGAACCGTCATATACAACTGCATGGATTCCAACTACCGGGAAACCGCCAAGCGTTCCGGCTTTTGTCGCTTCCTCAATACCTTCGCCGACTGCCGGAATATATTCCTTCGGAATCGTACCGCCGACAACTTCGGATTCAAATTTGAACAATTCCTCTCCATTCGCATCCATCGGCTCAAAGCGCACTTTACAGTGTCCATACTGTCCACGTCCACCGGACTGTTTTGCATATTTGTATTCTTGATCAACTGCTTTTGTAAATGTCTCTTTATAAGCAACCTGCGGCGCGCCTACATTTGCTTCTACTTTGTATTCACGGAGCAGACGGTCAACAATAATTTCGAGATGGAGTTCTCCCATTCCGGCAATAATTGTCTGTCCTGTTTCCTGATCCGTATGCGCGCGGAAAGTCGGGTCTTCTTCTGCAAGTTTTGCGAGCGCTTCACCCATCTTGCCCTGACCGGCTTTTGTCTTTGGCTCAATCGCAAGCTCAATAACCGGTTCCGGAAATTCCATGGATTCTAAGATCACTGGATGCTGCTCGTCACAGATAGTGTCTCCGGTTGCCGTAAACTTAAATCCAACTGCCGCTGCAATGTCACCAGAATACACAATGTCAAGTTCCTGTCTTTTATTTGCATGCATCTGAAGAATACGTCCTACACGCTCTTTTTTGCCTTTTGTCGCATTTAAAACATAGGAACCGGACTTCATTGTACCAGAGTATACGCGGAAAAACGCAAGTTTCCCAACAAATGGATCCGCCATAATTTTGAATGCCAACGCTGAGAAAGATTCTTCATCAGAAGAACGTCTCTCGATTTCATTGCCGTCTAAATCAGTTCCTTTAATTGCAGGAATGTCAGTCGGCGCCGGCATATATTCCAATACCGCATCCAATAATTTCTGCACGCCTTTGTTACGGTATGCAGAACCACAGCAAACCGGAACTGCCGTACATTCACAAGTTCCTGTTCTAAGCGTCTTTTTCAAATCTTCTACAGAAGGTTCTTCACCTTCCAAATACTGCATCATTAAGTCGTCATCTAATTCACAGACTTTTTCTATCAATTCGGTATGATAAAGCTCTGCATCCTCTTTCATATCCTCCGGAATATCGGTTATGGATACATCTTCGCCTTTATCATCATTATAAATATACGCTTTCATCTCAAATAAGTCGATGATTCCTTTGAAATCATCTTCACTTCCAATTGGAAGCTGGAGAATGATTGCATTTTTTCCTAACCTTGTACGGATTTGATCAACAGCTCCGTAGAAGTTTGCGCCCAAAATGTCCATTTTGTTAATAAATGCCATTCGGGGTACGTTATAGGTGTCAGCCTGACGCCATACATTTTCTGACTGAGGCTCTACTCCGCCTTTTGCGCAGAAAACGCCGACAGCGCCGTCTAATACACGAAGCGATCGCTCTACCTCAACCGTAAAGTCAACATGCCCGGGAGTGTCAATAATATTGACGCGATGCTCTAGGGCGCCTGCTTTTGGTTTGCAGTTCTCCTGAAGCGTCCAATGACATGTCGTAGCGGCTGAAGTAATTGTGATTCCTCTTTCCTGCTCCTGCTCCATCCAGTCCATGGTTGCAGTGCCTTCGTGAGTGTCACCAATCTTATAGTTTACACCGGTATAATATAAAATACGCTCTGTCAATGTGGTCTTACCAGCATCAATATGCGCCATAATACCGATGTTCCTTGTTCTTTCTAATGGATATTCTCTTCCAGCCAAGGGATATTCCTCCTTAATTTATTGCCCACACAAGGTAACATATACGCGCCTTTTGGCGCCTTCTATATTACTTCCCGCATAGGGCGGCATATGCGCGCCCTCCAGCATCTCTTTATACACTGCCCACACAGGGCTCGTATGTGCGCCTTCCGGCGCATTCTTTATATACTACCCACGCAGGGCGGCATACGTGCGCCATTTGATGCCTCTTGATACACTGCCCACACAGGGCAGCGTATGCGCGCCTTCCAGCGCATTTTTACACTGCCCACATAAGGCGGCATATACGCGCCTTTTTATACTGTATACGCAAGGATAAACAGAACGCTTCTCCTGCGCCAATAAAATACGCTTTTATGAGCTGCTTTCCTGCAACCGCATATGCGGCGTGGGGCGCCTTTCCTGTCTTGTCTATAATAGCAGCCGTTACAGCATATTAAAATCTGTAATGCGCAAATGCTTTATTTGCCTCTGCCATCTTATGCATATCTTCTTTCTTCTTTACAGACGCGCCTGTATTGTTTGCAGCGTCCATAATCTCATTTGCAAGGCGGTCTTTCATGATTTTCTCGCCCCGTTTCCGAGAATACGCTACAAGCCAGCGTAACGCCAAAGCCTGACGTCTGTCCGGCCTGACTTCGATTGGCACCTGATAAGTTGCGCCGCCGATACGTCTTGCTTTTACTTCTAAAAGCGGCATAACATTATTCATGCACTCCTCAAACACCTCTATTGCAGGCTTTCCTGTTTTTTCTTCTACTTTCGTGAAAGCGCCATATACAATCTTCTGCGCTACGCCTTTTTTACCGTCCAACATAACGTTGTTGATCAGTTTTGTAACGACTTTACTATTGTATATTGGATCTGCTAATACGTCTCTTTTCTGAGTATGTCCTTTACGTGGCACGGTACTTCCCTCCTTAATCATTATTTTTCGTTTTCATTGATTAATTCAACGGTACTCACATATGACCTTTCATGTGTTTCGCGCGGAACTCTATATCTTCATAATGTGAAGCATAATCCCAACACTAACCCTTAGATCTGTTTGTGATACTATTGGTTTTTGTTCCTATTTCTTAGCGTCTTTTGGTTTCTTTGCGCCGTATTTGGAACGAGCCTGTTTTCTGTTAGCAACTCCGGCCGTATCAAGCGTACCTCTGATTACATGGTATCTGGTACCCGGTAAATCCTTTACCCTGCCGCCGCGGATCAAAACAACGCTATGCTCCTGTAAGTTATGTCCTTCACCCGGAATATAGCTTGTCACTTCGATTCCGTTGGAAAGACGGACTCTGGCAATTTTTCTAAGAGCGGAATTTGGTTTTTTCGGCGTAGCTGTCTTCACTGCTGTGCAGACCCCTCTCTTCTGTGGTGAAGAAGTGTCGGTTGGTCTCTTTTTTAAGGAATTGTATCCTTTCTGGAGCGCTGGCGCCGTAGACTTCTTGATAGAGGTCTGACGTCCCTTTCTTACTAACTGGTTAAATGTTGGCATTTGTTTCACCTCCTGTTATAATTCGTGTTTTGCGTGCTTTTATACACGCTAAATTATTATAAAAGGGAAAAACGGCTTTGTCAAGCCGTTTCAACCGTTTTAATAATTAAATTTTTGCAAGCTGACAACTTTTCCATTCTCTATGTAGACGTATAAAACTGTAGAGCCGCTTTTAAAAATCCACTGCTGCATACTTCCATAACTGTTTCTGCGGATTGGTTTTCCCCATGTTGTTAAAACAACGTCTGAGCTGGACATGCCGACATATATTGTATTTCCCAAATACACCATGCTGCTAAAGGAACCTTTTTTATTTTTATATTTATCCAGATATGTCAGCTTAATTTTCTGCCCTGCCGCGCCTGCTTCTATAGGAATCGTCACTCTCTGAGTCTTTTTCTTTGATTTTATTTTTTTCGTAAACGTTTTACTGCCTATTTTAACTGTAATCTTGTCACCCTTTTTTGCATTCGTAATTTTACATGAAAGGCTCTTACTGTCACGGTAAACAAACTTCGTAAGCCTTATGTCACCCGTAATCTTTTTCACCTTCACTAAGATTGAATCATAATATCCTTCCTTCGTCTTTACTGAAATGCTTATGCTTTTACCGGGTTTCTGAGATTTAATATTCACAGAAAATTTGCCTTTTTTCCCTGCCGTTACTTTATATTTCTTTTTGCCGACCTTAACTGTAACGCTTGCGCCGGGGGTCGTCTTTCCAGATACTTTTTTGCTGTTGGCATCTATCTTATCCACTTTAATATCGGGCGGTACGTTTGGCACCTCCTTCGACAATGTATAGGAATAGCCATTCTCATCAACTGCCACAATCTGAATCTTGTCGTCTACTTTTGCAGAATAATTTATCCGGTATGTTTCTAAACCATAGTCGTCGTCATCATCGTCATAGTAAACGTAATACTCATCGTCATCATCGTCATAATCATCATCATCAACTTTATATTCTTCAAGGCTGCTTAATGCGTTAATTCTGACTTCGGCTCCTTTTTTACCATTAATCACTACATACATTTTTTCGATACGGATCTGTGTCAGATGCCACAATCTATTCTTCTGGTAAAAAGCGTATCCAAACATGACAGATGCATGAGACGCCGTCATCTTATTGACGTAAAACTGTAAATGTCTTTGTTGAACGACGTAATCTTTTACATCTGTTCTTGAAGTGTTCTCCATCTCATACCACAATTTGATTTTTGTCCCCGGTTTTTGCGCGGGATAGCTGACCCTGATCGCCTGCTTTGAACTATCATTGTATTTTGCATAAGGGCTATAGTAAGTTTTCCCACCTATTTGGGCGCACAATCTGGCAGTGGCAATCGCCTGCCCATATACATTTGTCATTCCAATGCCATCTTGTTTAATCAGATCATCCGTTTTATATTTTGCAAGATCATTTTTAATGGAAGCGGAATACGTCACTTTGCAGTTATGCGCATCAGAAAGCGTCAATGTCACTTTGCTATTATCATTCTGTCTTGGATATTTGACTATAAATGAACCATTTTTCTGGACAGACGCTTCATATTTTTTGCCACCGGCTAAGACAGTCGCTTTTCTTGGCATCTGTCCACGTTCATTGGCAGACAATTCGCCTGTAAACTGTGCGGGATACGCTTTAAAATTACTAGACGTATCTTTAAAAATACACTCTTTTATGGAATGCTTCTCTATCTCTGACATGCTTCCATTTTTGCTCTCCATCCAGATTTCCACTTCCGTTCCGATTGGCTGTTTCGGATAGCATACCGGAGTTGACCATCCATTTTTCTTATAGTCATACTCACTATAGTAAACTTCTTCCCCAATTTTAACTGCCATCCTCTCCCCAGAACGAAACTGAGCCCACTGCATCCATACAGAATCAGCATATACATCAATATACGGAACGTTCAAATATTGATGAACCACATCTTTCACATACACTTCTTCACAGCCATAATCATCTGAAATACGCGCTTTAACCTTTGTATCTTTCTCCTGCTTCGGATAGGGAACGACTGCCTTACTATTTGTAAATGTCCCTTCATACTGCTGAAACCCAACTTCAACCGTCGCATTTAAGCCATGATCGAAATTCCCTGAAACCGCTTCAAGCTGGTTTGGATACGCTTCCATTGAGTGTATCCAAATATTGCATTTATTCAGATATTCCACTGCAAAACCTTCTCCGCCATTCTGATCACAAAGAGTCAGGCGGTAGTTTTTTCCCGCTGGCAAATAACTGTCTTCGGGCAAATCCAACTGAAACGATTGTATCGCGCTTTCTATCGTAAAGGGAATCCTTACTTCAAAATCGTCGCCTTCCTTCTCAGAAGTAATGACTGCCGTCGCCTCTTGCGCCATTTCCACGCCGGATAACTCAAAGCTTACCTGCGTATGTGAAAATTCCAAGTCTCTTATGGACCAGTTTGAAGCTCCCGTCCGTTCCTCCTCTGCATGTAAAGGAATCGTCCCAATCAAAAGCAGACACAGAAGATAAACCCCTAAAAATAAATTTTTAAATTTTTTCATAAGCCGTCTCCTCCTTTTTTAAAGTAAAAACTTCCATTTCTCTTTTGTGTATAGCAAAAACAGCCGCTGCTTTCCCTTCAAGTCAGTCAACGGCTGTCACGTTCCTTAATTTACTTCCATAATTTCATCTACTTCATATTCGTCAAAATCTTCTTCAAAATCGAAATAATCTTCTTCATACAATTCCGAATCCAGCTTTAAATCACGATACTGCTTCATGCCTGTTCCTGCCGGAATCAGTTTTCCGATAATGACGTTTTCTTTTAAACCAATCAATGGATCGATTTTTCCTTTTATCGCCGCTTCCGTCAAGACTTTCGTCGTCTCTTGGAAAGAAGCCGCTGATAAGAATGAATTTGTCGCAAGGGAAGCTTTTGTAATTCCAAGCAGCATCTGCTTTCCTTCCGCCGGTTCTAAGCCTTCTTTTTCCAGCTTTTCGTTCGTGTCCTCATAGTCTAAAATATCCACGAGGGTTCCCGGCAGAAATTCAGAGTCGCCATTGCTTTCAATGCGGATTTTCTTTAACATCTGCCGTACAATCACCTCAATATGTTTGTCATTAATTTCCACACCTTGCAGACGGTATACTCTCTGCACTTCCTGAAGCATATAATCCTGTACGGCGCGGACGCCTTTAATCTTTAAAATGTCATGCGGATTTACGGAACCTTCGGTCAGTTCGTCTCCGGCTTCCAGTACGGCGCCGTCCATAATTTTCACGCGGGAACCGTAAGGGATCAAATACGTCTTTGTCTCTCCGGTTTCATGGTTTGTCACTATGACTTCCCGTTTTTTCTTCGTGTCACGGATTTCCGCAGTTCCTGCAAATTCCGTAATAATTGCAAGTCCTTTCGGTTTTCTCGCTTCAAAAATTTCTTCGACACGGGGAAGACCCTGTGTAATGTCATCACCGGCAACGCCTCCTGTATGGAAGGTACGCATGGTAAGCTGTGTTCCCGGTTCCCCAATCGACTGCGCCGCAATAATGCCGACCGCTTCGCCAACCTGAACCGCTTGACCCGTCGCCATATTTGCGCCATAACATTTTGCGCACACGCCCACATGCGCGCGGCAGGTGAGGATCGTCCTGATTTTCACTTTTTCAATCGGTTTCCCGTCTTCCCCTACGCCCTTGCTCATTATTTCAGCGGCGCGGCGCGGCGTTATCATATGATTTGCTTTTACAAGCGCATTTCCGTCTTTATCATAAATGGAATTGCAGGAAAAACGGCCGGTAATTCTTTCCTGAAGGCTTTCTATTTCTTCTTTGCCGTCCATAAATGCCGTAACCCACATGCCCGGAATCTCTTTGCCTAAGTCGCTGTTACAATCAGATTCATGTACGATCAGCTCTTGTGACACGTCTACAAGCCGTCTTGTCAGATAACCCGAATCGGCTGTACGCAAAGCCGTGTCAGAAAGCCCTTTTCTCGCTCCATGCGCTGACATAAAGTATTCCAAAACATCAAGGCCTTCACGGAAATTGGATTTAATCGGCAGCTCAATCGTCCGTCCCGTCGTATCCGCCATCAGCCCACGCATTCCGGCAAGCTGCTTAATCTGTTTATCGGAACCACGGGCTCCGGAATCCGCCATCATAAAGATATTGTTATACTTATCTAAGCCGCCAAGCAGGGCGGAAGTCAGCTCATCGTCCGTTTCCTTCCATGTTTCCACAACTTCTTTATAACGTTCTTCGTCTGTGATTAAGCCACGCTTATACTGGCGCATAATCTTATCCACTGTATTCTGCGCATCTTCAATCATCTGTGGCTTTTGGGGCGGGACAGTCATGTCGGAAATAGAAACCGTCATTGCCGCCCTTGTGGAATATTTGTATCCAATCGACTTAATATCATCAAGCACTTCCGCTGTTTTCGTCGCGCCATGGACATTAATGACTTTCTCTAATACCTGCTTTAACTGCTTTTTGCCCACATGGAAATCGACTTCCAGTTTTAATTCATTTCCCGGAATGCCGCGGTCTACAAACCCTAAATCCTGCGGGATAATCTCATTAAACAAAAAACGCCCCAGCGTCGACTCTATCATGCCTGACGCTTCGCTTCCATCTGGGTTTTTCTTCGTTACCCGCGCTTTTATGCGTGAATGCAGAGTTAAAGCTTTATTTTCATATGCTAAAATCGCTTCGTTTACATTTTTAAATGCTTTTCCTTCCCCAAGCGCCCCCGGCCTTTCCTGTGTCAGGTAATAAATGCCAAGCACCATATCTTGCGAAGGAACCGCCACCGGCCCGCCATCGGACGGTTTTAAGAGGTTATTCGGCGAAAGCAGCATAAAACGGCATTCCGCCTGCGCTTCTACAGACAACGGAAGATGAACCGCCATCTGATCGCCGTCAAAATCGGCATTATACGCCGTACAAACTAATGGGTGGAGCTTAATCGCCTTCCCTTCCACTAAAATCGGCTCAAACGCCTGAATGCCTAGCCTGTGCAGCGTAGGGGCGCGGTTTAACATAACCGGATGTTCTTTAATGACTTCTTCCAAGACGTCCCATACTTCCGGCTGTAAGCGCTCTACCATCTTTTTCGCGCTTTTGATATTGTGGGCGGTGCCATTGGAAACCAGCTCTTTCATTACGAATGGCTTAAACAATTCAATCGCCATTTCCTTCGGTAAGCCGCACTGGTAAATCTTAAGTTCCGGCCCTACGACGATAACGGAACGGCCGGAATAATCGACACGTTTCCCAAGCAAGTTCTGACGGAAACGCCCGCTCTTTCCTTTTAACATATCGGAAAGGGATTTTAATGCGCGGTTGCCGGGGCCCGTGACAGGCCTTCCCCGCCTTCCATTGTCAATCAGGGCATCCACCGCTTCTTGAAGCATCCGCTTTTCATTCCGCACAATAATGTCCGGCGCGCCAAGCTCTAACAGTCTCCGCAGACGGTTATTCCTGTTTATAATCCGGCGGTATAAATCATTTAAATCCGAAGTCGCAAAACGCCCGCCGTCTAACTGCACCATCGGACGCAAATCCGGTGGAATCACTGGAATCACCGACATAATCATCCATTCCGGACGGTTGCCGGACTCGCGGAACGCTTCCACCACTTCTAAACGTTTGATAATTCTCGCGCGTTTCTGTCCGGTCGCATCTTTTAACTCCGCTTTTAATTCCGCAGCGTCTTTCTCTAAATCTATCGCTTCTAAAAGCTCTAAAATGGATTCCGCCCCCATGCCGACGCGGAACGCATTCCCATACTGCTCTCTTGCATCCTGATATTCCGCTTCAGACAACACCTGCTTGTAAACCAGATTTGTATTGCCGGACTCCAACACGATATAAGAGGCAAAATAAAGCACTTTCTCCAAAACCCTTGGGGAGAGATCGAGTATCAGCCCCATCCGGCTCGGGATTCCTTTAAAATACCAGATATGAGACACAGGCGCCGCAAGCTCAATATGTCCCATACGCTCTCTCCTGACGCTTGCTTTTGTAATTTCCACTCCGCATCGGTCGCAGACTACGCCTTTATAACGGATCTTCTTATATTTGCCGCAATGACATTCCCAGTCTTTGCTCGGTCCGAAAATCTTTTCACAGAACAAACCGTCTTTTTCCGGTTTCAACGTCCTGTAGTTGATGGTTTCGGGTTTTTTCACTTCTCCGCGGGACCATTCCCTGATTTTCTCAGGAGACGCAAGACCAATCTGAATTGCGTCAAACGCAATCGGCTGGTATGTCTCTTTCTTCGTAATCTCTGGCATTGCTGTCACTCCCTTCTATATTTACTCCTCTGCAAAAACTTCCTCTGCAAAATCTATTGTGTCAAGAAGATCCTCTCCGTCTTCTTCCATGTCCGGCTCTAAATCCTCTCCCAAATCCCCTGCGAGATCTTCTTCTAAATCTTCTTCAATATCTACAAGTTCTTCGTTGTCGGCGTCAAATTCCTGTTTTGTAAAGCCCATCTTTCCAAATGATTCACTGTCCTCAAACGCATAGTCCTTATTGTCTCCGGCAATAATGGCATTCAAATCCGTATTGCCGTATTCACTGGTCTCAACAAGCTCCACTTCATTCCTGTCTTCATCTAACACTTTTACGTCAAGCCCTAATGACTGCAGTTCTTTTAACAGGACTTTGAAGGATTCTGGTATGCCCGGTTCCGGTATATTGTCGCCTTTGATAATCGCTTCGTAGGTTTTTACACGGCCGACTACATCATCGGATTTCACCGTTAAAATTTCTTGGAGCGTGTACGATGCGCCATACGCCTCTAACGCCCAAACTTCCATCTCCCCGAAACGCTGGCCGCCAAACTGCGCCTTACCGCCTAATGGCTGCTGCGTTACAAGCGAATACGGACCAGTGGAACGCGCATGGATCTTGTCGTCTACCAGATGATGCAATTTCAGATAGTGCATATGCCCAATCGTAACCGGACTGTCAAAATATTCTCCCGTCCTTCCGTCACGGAGCCTTACTTTTCCATCTCTGGAAAGCGGCACGCCTTTCCATAACTTCCGATGCTCTCTGTTATCAGACAGATATTTTAGCACTTCAGGAAGCAATTCCTGTTTATATTTCGCCTCAAACGCTTCCCATTCCAAATTGACATAATCGTTGGCAAGGTCTAAGGTATCCATAATATCGTTTTCTTTTGCGCCGTCAAACACCGGCGTTTCAATATTAAACCCAAGCGCCTTTGCCGCAAGGCTTAAATGGATTTCAAGCACCTGCCCGATGTTCATACGGGACGGCACGCCAAGCGGGTTTAATACAATGTCCAGCGGCCTGCCATTCGGCAGAAATGGCATGTCTTCTATCGGCAGCACACGGGAAACAACACCCTTATTCCCATGACGGCCCGCCATTTTATCCCCGACGGAAATCTTTCTTTTCTGCGCAATATAAATACGCACCGCCTGATTCACGCCCGGAGACAATTCATCACCGTTATCTCTGGTAAATACTTTTGCATCTACAATAATTCCATACTCCCCATGCGGGACTTTCAAAGACGTGTCTCTGACTTCTCTGGCTTTTTCCCCAAAAATCGCGCGCAGCAGACGTTCTTCCGCAGTCAGTTCCGTTTCCCCTTTCGGCGTCACTTTCCCGACTAAAATATCGCCCGCCCTGACTTCCGCGCCAATGCGGATAATCCCGCGTTCATCTAAATCTTTTAACGCTTCATCGCCGACGCCGGGCACATCACGGGTGATTTCTTCCGGCCCTAATTTCGTGTCCCTGGCTTCCGCTTCGTATTCTTCTATATGGACAGATGTATAAACATCGTCCTGAACCAGCCGTTCACTTAATAATACGGCGTCCTCGTAGTTGTAACCCTCCCATGTCATAAAGCCAATTAAAGGATTCTTGCCCAAAGCCAATTCGCCGTTCGCTGTGGACGGGCCGTCCGCAATGACTTCTCCCGCTTCTACGCGCATGTCTTTAAATACGATTGGCTTTTGGTTATAACAGTTGGACTGGTTGCTTCTGGAAAACTTCGTCAGACGGTACACATCTCTTACGCCGTCATCATTTCGGATTGTGATTTCTTTTGAAGATGCTTTTTCAACGATTCCCGATTTTCTCGCAACGACGCAAACTCCGGAATCCACTGCGGCTTTCGTCTCCATACCCGTTCCAACCACAGGCGCTTCCGTCGTCAAAAGCGGGACTGCCTGACGCTGCATGTTTGATCCCATCAATGCGCGGTTCGCATCGTCATTCTGTAAGAACGGGATCAGGGCTGTAGCAACGGAGAACACCATTTTCGGAGATACGTCCATATAGTCAAACATCGTTTTTTCATATTCCTGTGTTTCATCTAAATAACGGCCGGAAACAGAGTTGCGCACAAAATGCCCTTCTTCGTCCAACGCCTCGTTTGCCTGCGCCACATGGAAATTATCTTCTTCATCTGCGGTCATATAGATAAATTCTTCCGTTACCCGCGGATTTTTCGGATCGGATTTATCAATAATGCGGTATGGCGCTTCCACAAAGCCATACTCATTAATTCTCGCGTAACATGCCAGTGAGTTAATCAGTCCGATGTTCGGACCTTCCGGCGTCTCTATCGGGCACATTCTGCCGTAATGGGAATAGTGCACGTCACGAACCTCAAATCCGGCGCGGTCACGGGAAAGCCCCCCTGGGCCTAAAGCCGAAAGACGGCGTTTATGCGTCAGCTCTCCAAGCGGATTGTTCTGATCCATAAACTGGGACAACTGAGAAGAACCAAAGAACTCTTTGACTGCCGCCGTTACCGGCTTGATGTTAATCAGGCTTTGCGGCGAAATCCCCTCTAAATCCTGCGTCGTCATACGCTCCCGCACAACCCTTTCCAATCTGGAAAGCCCGATGCGGTACTGGTTCTGGAGCAATTCCCCGACAGCGCGGATGCGACGGTTGCCCAAATGGTCAATATCATCATCATGCCCGATGAGATATTCTAAGTGCATATTATAATTTATGGAAGCAAAAATGTCTTCTTTTGTGACGTGTTTCGGAATTAAGTCATGGACATTTTTGCGGATTGCTTCTTTTCTATCTTCCAGACTTTCATTTTCTTCTAAAATCTGAGCAAGAACCGGATAATATACCAGTTCCGTAATGCCAAGCTCTTTTGGATCTGCATCTACATAATTGCGCAGTTCAACCATCATATTGGACAGGACTTTGACATTTCTCGTCTCGCCTTGAATCCAGACATAGGGAACTGCGGCGTTTTGGATATCTGCCGCAAGGGAACGTGTGACTTCCGTCCCTTTTTCAGCCAGAATCTCCCCTGTCGACATATCCACTACGTCTTCCGCAAGGACATGTCCGTTGATCCGGTTTTTCAACGCCAGCTTTTTATTAAATTTATAACGGCCCACTTTGGCAAGATCGTATCGTCTCGGATCAAAGAACATTGCTGAAATCAGGCTTTCCGCGCTTTCTACAGTCAGCGGCTCGCCCGGACGGATTTTCTTATATAATTCCAATAACCCTTCTTCATAATTTGTCGCAACGTCTTTTCCAAAACTCGCTACAATCTTCGGTTCTTCGCCAAAGAGATCCACGATTTCCTGATTGCTTCCAATGCCAAGGGCGCGGATTAATACGGTAATCGGCACTTTCCTTGTCCTGTCTACACGCACATAAAAAACATCATTGGAATCCGTCTCATATTCCAGCCATGCGCCGCGGTTTGGAATCACGGTGCAGGAATAGAGTTTTTTACCAACTTTATCATGTGAAATTGCATAGTATATTCCGGGTGAACGAACCAACTGGCTGACGATGACACGTTCAGCGCCATTGATTACAAATGTTCCCGTTTCTGTCATAAGAGGAAGATCGCCCATGAAGATTTCATGTTCATTAATTTCGTCTGTCTCTTTATTGTAAAGCCTGACTTTTACTTTCAACGGCGCAGCATATGTGGCGTCTCTGTCCTTGCATTCCGGTATGGAATATTTCACATCATCTTTGCATAATGTAAAATCAGTAAATTCCAAACTTAAATGCCCGCTGTAATCAGCGATGGGCGAGATATCCGCAAACACTTCCCTCAAGCCTTCGTCTAAGAACCACTGGTAGGAGTCTTTCTGGACTTCAATCAGATTCGGTATTTCAAGGACTTCTTTCTGCCGTGAATAACTCATACGCAACCCTTTTCCAGCCTGAACCGGACGTATTCTGTTTTTCTCCATTGACGATTCACCTCTCGTTTTCATTCTACGCAAACAGTTTCTCTGCAACATGGCTCTAAATGGGCCTCCTATCATAAAAAAGGGCATAATAAGTCTATGTCACCACATTAGAGCATTTTCAATTATATTACAAGGCATTGGGAGATGTCAAGGGGGAAAACGCAAAATAATAGGGCGTATGAGGGGAACTCTTTCATTATTTAATGGAAGAATTTTGAAAGCAGATAAAAACGCTTGAAACTTGAGCCGTAAAATTTCTTAACAAGTGTGAGGATTTACAGAGCCTGCCAAACGAAAACCGGCAACTAAGAGCTTGGGCAAATGCTTCATGGACGGCAAAAAGGCCGCCGCATCCGACAGCCTTTTTTCTTCTTGTGTTTATTTCTAAAATCCTATCTTTCCCTTAATATCCCATCTTTTTTTCATATTCCGCGATTGCGGTCAGGTTCGCTTTTTCTGTTTCATTCAAAACATTCTCTGAAAAGTTTTCAGGCGTGACGCTTCCCTGATACCATGAGCACGTTTCAAAGTACCCCTGAAGTTGTTCATCATTGAATATCCTGCCATGTCTGGCATATATTTCATTTCTTGCAATCCTGCATTCCGCGGCAGTCTTTCCGTTTAAATCATTTGAATCAAGAAAATTCGTATCTGCTTGTGGAAAGACGTATTCATACTCATCCTGCGCATACTTTTCCCTGACATACTCGCCCTCTAGGGAAAAATCTTCACTATAGGGCGTATTTTCACTTAATAAAAGACGATCATTTTGCATTGTAAATGTAAGGCTATAGTGGCGGTCTCCATAGTCCTCCGTATAAACCGCAGCGCCGTCGCTTGTCCATTTTGCCTGACAATCCCTCATATCTACATAAGACATATAACCGGAAGCGCCGATCGCCAATGCAAAGGTTATGCCGTTTTCATCGGCTGACCAAATAGAAAAGCTGCATTTTGGGCCTGTGAGACGGATATATGAATCTTCCCATTCTCCATTAGAGGCCGTTTCATCTGCGCCCGAATCTTTCGATTCGTTTTCTTCTGTCTGTTCTGCATCACTGTCAGATGTGTTTTCCTTTCCCATGCTGTCTGGTTCCTCTCCGTCTTGGAAAACTTCGTTCATCAAGAGATGAAGCGTCAGCATATTTTGCGGCACATCATTAAAAGAAAGATATGTCGTCTCAAAAGTATCGCCGTCTTTATCTAACGTAAACTGAATGCGCGCCTTTACCTCAACCCCGCCATATGTACAATATCCTGTAAATTCCACAATGTCCACATTCTGTTCTTCATAGTCGGCTTCTCCATCTCCATCTTCGTCTAATCCTTCTTTCGTACCGATAAAATATTTCCATGTAGGATACGCAAAAAAATGATCAAACGCTTCTCCATACGTCTGGTCAGGATGCTCTAACGGATAGCCATTTTTCACGCCCTGAACATACGGGTCATTTGCATCTGCAATATTTTCAATCTGATCCGCCGCTTCCTCTATGATATTTTCGGCTGTCTCTGTCGTTTCCTTTTTATTCCCATTTATATAGTCATTATATAATGCAATAAGAAGTATTAGGCATATAATTCCCAATGCTTTTTTTATCCTCATTCCATACTCTCCCAAATCTGTTTTTCATTTGAACTTTAAAGCTGGCTTACTTCTTAATCCTTACCGTTTTTCTGCCGCTCCATTTTCCATAATAAGAAGCTCCGCCGATTTTTTTCATCGTTCTGACCCTTACATAATAAGTTTTCTTTAATTTTAGTTTCTTTATTGTGACGGAGCCGCTTTTTTTCGTCACGGTTTTTACACCCTTAAAACTCTTTTTCATACTGTACTGGATTTGATAAGCGTCACAGTTTGAAAGCCCGCTTAGTTTTAGTTTCATGCTTTTGGATTTTACATTTTTTATACTCTTTATCTTTGCTTTTGTGGCTTTTACTTTATGTATCATTGCTGAATCTTTTGTTACGCCTGTTTGGGAAGTTGACCCTGAATTTGGTTTGCCGCCTGAATCTACAGTTCCCTGCCCGCCTGACGGTTTCTCATTTTCTGTATTTTGCTGAGCGGGTCTTTTCTGTACGGTGACTGCGCAAACTCCCTGAACGCCGCTTTCTGTATAAGCAATGATTGATGCAACTCCGGCTTTTTTTGCCACAATACACCCTTCATACACTTCTGCCACAGCGGAATTTCCAGAACGCCATTTTATGGAGTCTGTGCTTTCATATGGCAAAACTGCCGCGGTTATACTGAAGCTTTCCCCTTCTTTTAAACTAAGCGCGCGTTGGCTTAACTGTATGGAAACTGCCGGAACTAATACCGTTACCGTACAGTTTGCAGTTATTCCATTTGATGCAGTCACTGTAATCACTGCCGAGCCTGCCGCTTTTGCTTTTATTCGTCCGCTTTGATCCACGCTTACTATTTCCGGCCGGCTTGATTCCCATGAAACCTTCTTATCCGTCGCGTTCGACGGGGTTATTACGGGAGTAAGAAGCTGTTCTTTGGAACGGTAAATGGAAACCGTTTTTGGTATCGTGATGCCCGAAACCGGAATTGCCTTTACTTCTATTCCGAAAGATGTTTTTATGCCGCCATACGTTACAGTCACCGTCTGAGTTCCAATTTGCATCATATCATAACCGCTTAACATGTCCTGTGTAAGCGGAATCGTGGTTTTTATGCCGTCTTCATATGTAATATCCATCTGAACGTCGTTTATTTGCAGCGTTTCCCCCTGATTATAAACAGTTTTTTCCGGTTGCGATTTCAGACTTATGGATTTCAGTTGAATCATACGGTTGCTTTTTAACTGCGGAAATGGATAAGCGCAATACGGGTCAACTTCCCATATGGCATCAAAATCATATCCAGTGAACAGTTTTTCATTTTTCATCTGGGCTTCACTGAGGGCTACGCAATCGGGATTATCGTCTTTGTTGCCTACTCCTTTTGAAGCTGTGGTTTTCAAATATTGGCAATTTTTTAAACTAATGCAGACATATCCTGCAATAGCGCCAACCATTGCATTCTCCCCTTTGATGCTGCCTGCGTTATATAAATGGCGAAAAAAATTGCGAGAATCCCAAATGTTGCACATACCAAATATACCGCCAATATAGGTTTTACCATTTATCCCCGAATAGTCAATTTCACATCTATTATAGCAGTTACTAATACTGCTTCCGATGCTTTGACCTATTAATCCACCAATTCCGTTGTCTATCCCTCTTACCGTAACCTTACCAGATGAATAACAACCATCAACTGTACCTGAAGAAAGCAAGCCCGCTATTGATCCAACCTTAATCCCATAACCATCTATCGTTATATCAATATTGCAATCTACAATGCCAAGATTCTTCACAGTTGCGCCAGAAAGTTCCTCAAAGAAACCCAGATTAACATAATCATTTGTAAACTCCCCAAAAATTTGCATCCCGATAATCCGATGCCCATTTCCATCAAATGTCCCACGAAATTCTTCAATCGAATCCCACCCAGTTCCGCAGTTATAATCTCCACCTTCGCTTGTATCCTTTGTCATATCAATATCATTCATTAAAATATAATTGCCTGCCAAATTATTTCGAATCGCATACAAACCCGCAATATCATAAATCGCGGTGTATTCCTTCGGCGTTTCTTCTTCTGCCGCATACACGAAATCCCCGCTGTCAGCCACTGTTGCAAATGGCGACAATGCCAGAGCCGCTGTCAAAGCCACTGTTGCCATTTTTTTTAATATTCTCATATTCTTTCTAATCTTCATGCCCATATTCCTCCTTGGTTCCTTCTTTCCTTTTTACAAACTTACAAACCACTCATGCGAAAACCCAAATTCTCCGTCACAAGCCGCAAAAAACGGCTCAAAAAAAGACAGTCTTTTCCACCTCCCCCGTTTACTGATTAATTCCCGCATATATTACCCGTATATGGCTAATATCTATTATAAAACAAACATTATATGATAGCAAGAGAAATTTATTGATTAGGAGGCTTACTTTGATTTCATATGAAAAACTTTGGACAACTATGAAAGAAAAAGGAATCTCGCAATATTCCTTAATCAAACATTACCATGTGAGCGCAGGACAGTTATCCAGACTTCGGAGCAACGCATTTGTCAGCACTCACACTATTGACATGCTCTGCCATATCTTAGACTGTAACGTCGAAGACATTATGACTTTCTCAAAAGAATCACAGCCGCCATCTTCTTCCAAATAATTCCCTATCTTTTTCACAAAATCCCTTGTAATCACAAGATCTCAAAAAAGCTTTTTTTCCATGCCACTGTCATATTTTCTTTATTCTAACATGCCGCCCTTTTCTAATTTTCCGAAAAAACCGGAAAAAAAAACAGCCCTTCTATGATATAATGCAGATGAAAAAGAGGTGTAAAAGCATGAGTTACAAAAAAACCACGGCAGAACTATTAGAAGACGCAAAAAAAGGAATCCGCCCTTCGAAACAGAACCAGATCCCTAATTTATCCACTTATTTGAATATGTTATTAGAAAAATATCATTTAAACTGGAAACAGATTGCCGGAGAAACCGCTATCAGCAAATCACAGCTTTATTCATTTACCAATGCCGCAAATCCTGTCCTTCCTTCCAGAAACCAGCTCATCTCCATTATGTTTGTCATCGGGGCTTCTTTGGAAGAAACGCAGAATGCCTTAAACTATGCCGCATACCGCTGTCTATATCCCCGCGATCCAAGGGACAGCATTATTATCTCCTATTTGGGAAAAGAAAACCGTCATAAAGGCGTCGCCTTAATCAATGACACACTGTTTGAAGCCGGTTATCCCACATTATCCAAACAAATTCCATAACCCTTCTGCGCCTTCCTTCTTTACCATCTATAAAGATGCTGAAACAGATAGACAATTTTCCCAAAATCCTCCATCATACAAAATGCCAGTTTAATGTCAGCCAATTTAAGCCCCCAATCAGAAGAAATGCCAAGACATTGGCTTTCCAGATCCACTTTTACGATATAACTCTGCCCCTCTAAGTCAATCCTCATTTCAGATTCATTTAACACTTCATATTGAATCTGGTTGACCGTTAAAAGAAGATTGATGCTTTTAGAGATTTCTGACATTTTCTGGCTAAACGGATAATAAAAGCGTATGCCTTCCAGCCGTTTTTTAAAATAGCCGCCCACAATATATTGATACGGAAAATAGCAGACGGGCAAAAAATACCATGGAAGAAACCACGCCAAAACAAACGCAATTAAAATACTTGCCATTAACACGACATAGATCGGCATGGGAATCGGGTCTGGCGTTTCTAAAAACGCATTGGCAAAATCAATGTTAAATTCCTCGTCCATAAATTGCAGTAAGGAATCTACAATCCGGTTCTCACTCTTTTTTTCCCATTTGCGGAAAAACCGCGATGCATTCCTTAAATCCGCCATCAGGGAATCAATATCCCGATAACGTTCATTTTTCTCCAGCCTTATACATCGCTTAATGATATTCCTGACTGTATCATTTTCTATTTCTTCTACGCCTTCCCTGCCTTTTCCGGTAAACAAACGGCACATTAAAACTCCAACCGCATAAATATCTGTTGCAGAATCTGAAGCCGAATAGCCGAGCTGTTCCGGCGCCGCATATCCAATCGTCCCGACTGCCGTCGTGTCCTTTTTGGCATCCGCCCTAATCTTATGCAAATTCCCAAAATCAATTAAAACCACCTGCCAAGAATCTCCTGATTTCGTTAAAATCACATTATTCTCTGAAATGTCCCTATGGACGATCCCCAATGTATGGCAGGTTTTAAGCCCGCCGCAAATCTGAAGCGCAAGATCAATCCGTTCCTCCATCGGACATTGCAGGCGGTTTTGCCAAAGTTCTTCGATAAATTCCCCAATGACAATCCCATTCGCATACTCCATTTCCAAAATAAATTTCTCATCTAACCTTGCCACGTCCAAAATCTTCACGATATGGGGATTATCCTCATACTGGATTTCCCGATACAACTGCGTATGTTCAAAAGGAATCTCTTTAATTACGCGGACAGGCAAAGACTTCTCCTGTCTTTTATCGTAAATATACCAGACAGTAGAGCTATATTCATGCGGCTCTTTTCTCAAATGATTTTTTTCCAGCTCATCAGCATCAAAATAATTAATCATACCCTCTCCCACCCCAAACGGTCTCTTTCTGATATTTCATTTTACATTATTCGGCAAAAAAATCCAACCCAGCCGCAATTTTCTTTTCTTCTCTCTGAACTTTTCGTTGAAATCAAAAAAAAACCGTGATACCCTTTAGAAAAAAGGAGTTCCCATATGAAACGAATGATTGCATTAATTACCGGAGCGTCACGCGGCATTGGCAACGCCACCGCATATGAATTTGCCAAAAACGGGTATGATTTAGTTTTAACCTGCCAGCATTCTAAAACCAAATTACACGCTTTTGCCCAGAAACTGAAAAACGAGTTCCATATCCAAACTCTCTGCTGTTGTGGAGACATTGGCGACTACGAATTTGTACGGCAAATGTTTGATGAAATTGCAGATTTTGGAAAAGGAGTTGACATTCTTATCAATAATGCCGGCGTTTCCTATATCGGGCTTTTAAGCGAAATGTCCTATGCCGACTGGAACCGTCTTTTACAAACCAATCTAACCAGCATCTTTGCCTGCTGCAAATTTGCCATTCCCCACATGCTTTCCCAAAAATCCGGCAAAATCATAAACGTATCGTCCGACTGGGGTTTATATGGGGCTTCCTGCGAAGCCGCCTATTCCGCCGCGAAAGGAGGGGTAAACGCCTTGACAAAAGCCCTTGCCAAAGAACTCGCCCCAAGCGGCATTCAGGTCAACGCCGCCGCATTTGGCGTGATTGACACCGAGATGAACGGCTGCTTTACTGAATCCGAACGAAATCAGCTCTTATCCGAAATCCCAGCCGGATATATCGCCCCGCCCAAAGAAGCCGCTAAATTTCTTTTCCAACTAGCGAACGCCCCCGCCTACCTGACCGGACAAGTCATCAGTTTTGACGGGGGCTGGTTTTAGAAATTATTTCATCTTGCGCATATAATACGCATTTTGAATATATTTTACTTTTACCGAATCTTTCTTCTGCGTTTTGCGTATTTTGCAGTCCTTCCGGCATAATTTGCATTAAAATATTTCTCATCGAGAGGAGGAATATGCTTGGACATTGGATCGCAACTGCGGAATCTGCTGGAAGAAGAAGGAATCACCCAAAAACAATTAGCGGAAGCCCTAAATCTTTCGACAACAACCTTAAACGGATATATTAAAAACCGCCGTCAGCCAGACGCCAAAACAATAATCCGTCTAGCTTCCTATTTTCATACAACAACGGATTATATCTATGGCCTGACATCCTTTCGGGAACCTATGTCAGTTCCTTATAATGCGGAAGAACGTCATCTCGTGAATATTTACCGTGGCATTCCGGAAGATCAGAAGCCTCTGTATTTAGAAACCGGACGCGCCTTTTCAAACTTCGCAAAAAAGAACCAGCAGAAACAAAAATAAGCGCAAAAAGCAAACCGGGCGTCTGCCTGCCGCAAACGCCCATTTCTTCTATTTCGTCCTTTGATACAGTTTTATTGATATATGAAAAGAAATCAGGCTGCATATAACCGTAAAAAAAGCCAGAGGCAGAAATATCTTAACCCAAAATCCGGTTCCATAGGAAAACGCTGTTTCCTCTATCACTCCCGCCGCCGAATATAATAAACTTGATGAAACGACTGTACACAGTATAAACAAAAGGCGGCCTTTTTCCACTCCGATCCCGTACATCAGCGGAAACTGAACCGCCCCTATCACTATAGAAATGCAAAGCGCAACGCCAGCCAGCATCATATGCCCGGCGCCCCATGCGCCGCCTTGGCCAATGCCTTTTGACGCTAAAACAACCAATGTTGCGCCGCCTGCTAAAATATAGCCTAATAAATACTTGCTCCCGACAAGCTGTTGTGGCGTAAACGGAAGCATATCCGCCAAATTTTTCCATTTTGCCTGTTCATCATACGCAAGAGACGTAATAGGCAGGGCGGAAGCATACAAAATGAAAAAGATAAATAACCAGTCATTTTGTAAAAAGAGCACTATAGCAGCAAGCAAAATCAGGTATTTGACTTCTGATGCCATCATATAGACATCTTTTAATAATAATCCTTTCATACCGTTTCCCCCTTCTTTGCGATAAACAGCATAATATCCTCTATCCCTGCCGGCTCTGTTTCAAATACGCCTGACACTTGCTTTTGCCGGACGAAAAGCTCCACCGAATACTTCCCCTCTTTTTTTGCAAGGACAGCCTCTTTTGGCACGTCGCGCACACGGTCTTTGGCTATATGCAAGATCCCGTATTCCTCTAACAAACGGTCTTTTTCCTCACAAAACATAAGCGTTCCATGATGGAGACATGCTATATAGTCGCTGATTTTTTCCAAATCACTGATAATATGGGAAGACATCAGCACAGAATGATCTTCTTTTCTCGTAAAATCATTAAACAGTTCCATGATTTCATCACGCGCTAAAGGATCTAACCCACTTGTCGCCTCATCTAAGATTAATAGTTTCGGCTGGTGGGATAAGGCCGCCGCAATGGCAAGTTTCATCTTCATTCCCCGTGAATACTCTTTTAAGCGTTTCGTCTCTGATAAATGAAACCGTTTCACATACCCAAAAAACAAATCTTCCTGCCAGTTTTTATAGGCGTGGCGCATAAGCTGGCTGACTTTTTTTGCATTTAATGCCTCTGGGAAATAAGCTTCGTCTAAAACAATGCCAATATCCTCTTTTATGTTCCGGAACTCTTTTTGCCTGTTATCCAATCCAAACACTAATATTTCTCCGGCATCCTGTTTGAGCGTATTCATTAAAAGCCGTATCGTCGTGCTTTTTCCGGCGCCATTTTCCCCAATCAGCCCCATTACACAGCCACTCGGCAGGGATAAATTTACATTTTTTAATGTAAAAGACGGATATTTTTTTGTCACATTCCGCATCTCTATTACATTCACGTTTCCACCTCCAATAATTGAAACAGCTCTATTAATTCTTCTTTTGTTATGCCACAGACGGCCGCCAATTTATGGATTTCCTGAATATGGCTTTCAATCTTCTTTAGATTTTCTTCCTGTATCAATTCTTTATCCATTCCAGCTACAAAACAGCCTTTCCCGCCTACTGTATTGACATATCCTTCCCGCTCCAGTTCATCATATGCCCGCTTCGTCGTAATCACGCTTATGCGTAAATCTTTCGCCAATCCCCGTATTGACGGGAGCAGATCTCCTTCTTTTAATCCGCCGCTTAAAATCAGATTCTTAATCTGTGTATAAATCTGCTCATAAATCGGCTGCCCACTGGAGTTCTTTATAATTATTTCCATCATTCACCGCCCTTCTGTATATAAACAGTATATACAGTAATAACAATTCTGTCAAGCGCATTTGTCAAAAAAATAAGCGCCAGCGCTCCGCTGACACTTATTTTCCATAAATGATTTTTATTCCTGATATGCCGCTGAAATCGCGGAACTGATTCCGCCAAACAATATCCCGGCAATCGGCCAGATCAGCCATGAAATCCCCCATTGAAATGTGGCAAAACTCCAAATCAGATAAATGACTGTCACGACAGGCCAGTAAATAGATGCAATCATGGAAATCTTTCTATCCTTTTTCTTTTTCTTTTCACTAGAAAATTTTGGACGGCCGTCTTTTTCTAAAACCGTTTCATAGGCTCCATATGTTGTGCCTGCTGAAATAAACAGAAATACGCCAATAGACACAAAAACAAATAGGCTAACCCCCGACATCTCACTGAAAAAATCAAGCTCCGCCCCACGAAACAGGCTTTCTGCCAAAATTGCAGGAATCACGCTTAATATGCACAATGCCACGCCGCCGGCTATTTTTATGCCAAACGTCCGGTTAAATGCTTCAAACTCCTCTTTCAAGACGCGTAAATCCGCCGGATGCAGAGTTATCTTACATTCCTTTAAATCATCATATTTGCCATTTCCGATTCCGCTTGTAATAAGTATCCCTACGCCTGCCGCAACCATGCCAAACAAGATCAAGGCGCCCAAAAGCTCCCCTGTGCCTTCCGCCGTATACCCCGCTTCAGTCAGCGCGGAAAAAATCCCGGCAGCCACAGGCGACAGAATGCAAAACATAACGCCGATTCCGATTTTTACGCCGAAACTTTCTTGCGTTTTGATGTAACTTCTCGCTTCCTCCAAAGTAAACCGCTTCTGCTGTCCGCTCTCTTGCCCGTCTGCCTGATCTGCCGTTTCTTTCTCAAAGCCTAATTCCCATGCAATTTCGTCCATGCTGCCAAATTCGGAAATCACAATGCCGATTGCTTCATTTTCGGATTTCCCCTCTGCTTTTAGCTCATGGTATTTATCTTCCATACAATTTAAAAGATCTTCTTTTGCTTTTCTCACCTTCTCACTGTCCGGATAATTCCGGAACACGTTTTCAATATAACTGATAATTGTTTCCATCTTTACTCCTCCTGATATGCTTTAAATTTCTCTACGACCTCTTTCGTCAAATCCCATTCCAAGCATTTCTCCTGATAAAATTGCCTGCCAATCTCCGTAATCTGATAGTACGTCCGCCGTTTCCCATTTGTCTCCGTCCCATAAAAACTTTCTACATAGCCGTTTTTTTCAAGTCTGGTAAATGCAGAGTACAGCGTCGTTTCTTTTATCAGATACTTTCCCTCTGTCTTTGTCTTGATCGCCTTTGATATTTCATATCCGTAAGATGGTCCGCCTAGGATCAGATACAAAATAATCATATCATTATAACCGCGAATCCCGTCACTGCTTATCATTTCGTCCCTCCCTCCATCTATTACGTCTGTCGTAGTAATTTTATGTGTATAGAATAGCGCAATTACTACGACAGGTCAAGTAATTTTTAAAACTTCATAAAATCATAATAAAATTCCTGAAATTTCTCCTCATTCGCTAAGGTCACTTCTTTTACGCATCTTATAATATCCGCCATTTTATTTTTTTCCTGCAATGTCAGATACATCTGCGCGCCATGCAGAGCCGCATTCCCAACCGCTTTTGCCCTGCCCATAATTTTGTCCGGCAAAAGCCCGATGGCGGCGGCTTTTTTTACGTCCAGATAATAACCGAACCCTCCGGCAAGATATGCCGTTTCCACTTCGTCTGCCGAAATTTCCGCATAGCAAAGCAGCATCTCAATTCCAGCGCGGACGGCGGCTTTTGCCATCTGAAGCTGCCGAATATCTTTTTGCGTAAACAAAATCCAATCCCCGCTTTGCGTCTGCGTAACCGGAAAGCCTGTTTTAAAATACGGCTCACGCAATTTCCCTGTTTCGTCTAGGATTCCAGCCGCCGCAAGCTCCGCCGCGACTGCAATCACGCCCGTGCCGCAAATCCCAACCGCAGGGGCGTCCCCTATTGTCTGTATCTGAATTGTCCTATGGTGAAAAGCAGCGTCCGCAACCGCGCCTGAAACGCTTCCTGTTCCCCATGTTATGCTCCCGCCTTCAAATGCCGGCCCTGCCGGTACGGAAGCCGTATAAATTTTCCCTCCCACACAAAGCGCCATCTCTCCATTTGTGCCTAAATCCAAAAATAACGCCGTTTCTCTTTTTTCCAGCGCATGGCAGGCATACAGCCCCGCAATAATGTCCGCCCCTATAAATGCCGAACTTCCTCCAAGAAGGATTGTCTCTGCCGCTTTCGCCTGTTTAGGCAAGTCCCCAAATAACTCTATCGCTTTATGTTCTTCCATATCTAATGACTGAGGACAGAATGGATATTGAAGGAACCCTTCACAGGAATAGCCCCGCAATAAATGCATCATCACGGTATTTGCCGCTATTGCAATCACTTGAATGTTCTGGCTCTCAGATAAATGTTCTTCCGCTAAAGCTTGGATTTCTTTGCAAAGATCGTCTTTAACGCATTCCATCAGTTCATTTTTTCCACCATTTATGGAAGCCTGTATCCGGCTCACAACGTCCGCCCCATACGCCCGCTGTGAATTAATGCGTGTATGCGTATCTATAATCCTGCCTTCCGCTAAATCCACCAGCGAAACCGCCAATGTCGTACTGCCAATATCTACGGCTATCCCGAAACTACCTTTTTGAAAGTTGATATTCCCTTTTGGCAGCATATCTTCCCCAACTTGTCCTCCCAGCGCCGCAAAGGATTCCTCCTGCCCTGATCCAATCGCGATTTCCAGAGGATTTTCTATGACCGCCCTGCAAGCCAGACGCTTCCCTAAAGCCAGCTCTTGGCTGGAAAAAACCTGCCTATCTTCTGGCGTAACAGGAAGCTTCCCTTCTATGACATATATCCCGCACTTCCCGCACTTGCCGTTTCCTCCACAAGCGGCAGAAATGTGAATCCCATTTTCACGCAAAACCGTAAGCAGATTGCTGCCTTTTCTACAATAAACTGCATCTCTGCCCTGTATTTCAAGTTTTAGATTTGTTTCACTGCGCGCCGGACAATCCTGCTTTTGGCAGTTTTTACAATTATGTTCCATATCAAAACGTGTTGTATCTTCCGTCAGTTCAAAAATAAGGCTCATGGATTTCACGGGAGATAACATATGCCCATTCGTTAGCGCAATCCCAAGCGTCCGCTTTGCCTCGACTGCATCATATGCCGTTTTCTGCCACTCAATAGGAAGATTATTTCCGGGCTCTAATCTTCTGGAAATTCCAAACCCTTCCTCTCTGCATATTTTTTGCGCTATAGGCAATATCTGTTCCTCGAATGCGAACAGACTGCTGTCTGCCATTGCATCCGCCATCATTGCATAGAGTTGACGGTTTTCCGATGTGTATTTCTCTATGAAACGGCCGACGGCGTCTCCGACTGTTAGTATGCCGTAAAGTTTTTTATCCAGAATGGCAAACGCCGCTTTTGGGCGAAGCCGCCTTACAATTTCAGGAAACAGGGTTTCAAATAACTTTTGATCTCGCGAGCCATAAATGGCAAACGCCGTCTCCATGACTGGAGCAATCCTGTTTCCCTGCAAAATACGAATATCTTTCATTCTGTTTCTCCTTTTCCAGTTAAGAAATATTTCTCATTCCACTTCTGATTTTTCAGGGAGTTTTTTCTAGTTTTATTTTCTATTCTGCTCACGCTTTTTACAAAGTTTTTCTACAGTTACTTTCTGTTCTGGCAAAAAAAGGAGCTGCCTTTTCACGCGGCAGCTCCTGTCCTAACTCTTATCCATTCAATTCCGGCAGTGAAGAAAACCCTGCTTCCAACTCTTGATCTGTCGGAATGTAATCAGACATTTCTCCATTATGGAATTTTTCATAGGCAACCATATCAAAGTACCCTGTGCCTGTCAGGCCAAAGACAATCGTCTTTTCCTCGCCCAGTTCTTTACATCTGAGCGCTTCATCTATCACAGCCCGTATTGCATGTGCGCTTTCCGGCGCCGGAAGAATCCCTTCGATTCTTGCAAACTGTTCCGCAGCTTGGAATACAGCCGTCTGCTCTACGGAACGCGCTTCTAAGAACCCGTCATCATATAACTGCGACAATGAGGAACTCATTCCATGGTAGCGTAACCCTCCCGCATGATTTGCCGACGGGATAAAGCCGCTGCCTAACGTATACATTTTCGCCAGAGGGCAGACTTTTCCGGTATCACAAAAATCATATGCAAATTTTCCTCTCGTGAAACTCGGGCAGGATGCTGGCTCTACCGCGATAAACCGATAGTCTTTCTCCCCGCGTAATTTCTCACCCATAAACGGTGAAATCAACCCGCCAAGGTTTGAGCCGCCGCCAGCGCATCCAATAATAACATCCGGATCTATGTCATATTTATCCAGAGCCGCTTTTGTCTCAAGCCCAATGATAGACTGATGCAAAAGCACTTGGTTTAAAACGCTCCCTAACACATAACGGTAGCCTTCCTGTCCTACTGCCGCTTCCACCGCTTCTGAAATTGCGCATCCCAAGCTTCCTGTTGTGCCGGGGTGTTCCGCTAATATTTTACGCCCGACTTCTGTCGTTTCAGAAGGAGACGGCGTCACTGACGCGCCGTATGTCCGCATTACTTCACGCCGGAACGGCTTTTGTTCATAAGAGACTTTTACCATATAAACCTTACATTCCAGCCCGAAATAAGAACACGCCATCGAAAGAGCCGTTCCCCACTGTCCTGCGCCTGTCTCTGTCGTCACGCCTTTTAAGCCCTGTTTCTTGGCATAATACGCCTGCGCAATCGCAGAATTTAATTTATGGCTCCCACTTGTGTTATTCCCTTCAAATTTATAATAAATCTTCGCCGGAGTCTGTAATTTTTCTTCCAGACAATATGCCCGCACCAAAGGAGACGGGCGGTACATCTTATAGAATTTTAAAATTTCTTCTGGAATGTCTATATACGCATTTGCATCATCTAATTCCTGCTTCGCTAATTCCTCGCAAAATACGCCGGAAAGTTCTTCTAACGTCATTGGCTGTAAGGTAGCCGGATTTAAAAGCGGAGCTGGTTTATGTTTCATATCTGCGCGTATGTTATACCACTGTTTTGGCATCTCATGTTCGTTCAGATAAATTTTATAAGGTATTGTATTCTTGCTCATTGCGCCTTTCTCCTTTTTTTTCTTTTTACGCTACCATTTTTTCTAACTTCTGTCAATAAAAATCAGACAATATAACAATACATCACTATGAAATGGCAAAAACTTCCCGCCATCACAAACAGATGGAAAATCTCATGGCTCCCGAAATACTTATGAATGCCGTTAAATCCCTTTAACTTTAAAGCGTACACCACGCCGCCTACCGTATATAATATCCCGCCTGCAAGCAGCCATGCGAACGCCGAGAGAGAAAGCTTTTCCAACAAAAGCGGAAACACCAGCGCGCACACCCAGCCCATCGCAATATAAATCACAGAGGAAAACCATTTCGGGCAGTTGATCCAAAACGCTTTTAAACATATCCCGGCAAGGGCGATCCCCCAGACAGCCGCCAGTAATGCCATACCCGTCCTGCCGCCCAATACCAGCATACAAACTGGCGTGTACGTCCCCGCAATCAACACGAATATCATCATATGGTCAATTTTACGGAATACTTTCAATGCTTTCTCTTTTACATTAAGCGCATGGTAGGCGCTAGAAGCCGCATACAATAAAATCATCGCTAAAATAAAAATCCCCATTGCCGTAATCGCAGATGGAATTTTGCTGCTCTGCGCCTTTACCAAAAGCGGAGCCGCGGCAGCCAATGACAGCATCATGCCTATATAATGGGTGATTGCGCTTGCAGGTTCTCGAATTGTAATTTTCATATGGCATCCTTCCTTTCAAGGTCTTTATGATGTAGTATTGATTACTACGTCTTAGTTTATTCAATACTACCACCAAATATGCCCTCTGTCAAGGAAGTTTCCGTCTCCTCCCGAAAATGCTTTTTCTACGCGTCTGCCCTTCTATGTCCCTAGACATAAATTGCCCAAAGATTTTTAATCTGTGTTTGAAGCGTCTCAAAGTCCCATTGTTTTTCGCTGTTTTTTCTCCGGTTTGGGTCATTGACATAAAAACCGTTCTCGTCATACCCACGAATCAGAATATAGTGCCCTCCTGTCGTAAAATCCCCTGCCGACATACTCAAAATGAGTAAACCGCCGCTGTCAAGAACTGATTTCATTACATTTTCATCTAAAGACACCGTTTCGCCGCGCATTCCCAAATCCGCCGCGCCCGCCGTCCAAAAAGACCAGCTTGTCCCTTCTTGCGTATGGTAGCCCTTTTCCTGAGCCAGTTCCGACATTTTTCTCGGATTCATCTCTAAATCGCCCGTATAATATATATACGCCATCGTCATGCAAGTCGGCCCACATCCGGCAAGGCCGATCATGCTGTCTCCATATAAATCATAACCCCAGCGTTTATCCCACTGCATAAAAAGAGGAACTGTCCCGCTCTGGTAATCGTTTGATAAATCAATGGGTTTTCCAATATACGCATCGCGTTTTGCATAGTTTTCCACAAAGTCGTAAGATTCTTCATTTTCTTCCAGCAATTTACGCAATTCATCTGGATAATCCTGTTTCGCCATAATCTGTTCCAGTTCCTCATTTTTATTTCTCGCCGGAAGATCTTTAAACCAGTTTGTGTTCCAACATACAAAAAGAAAAATGCCCCCAAGGACTCCCGCCAATCCTGTCAGGATAAGTTTTCTAATTTGTCTTCTCCGTTTTCTTTTCCGACGGAGCGTTCCACTTGTCTGCTTCATTTTATTAACCGCCCTTCCTGTTTTTTTAATATTATACAGGAGGAGCGGTTTCATTGCTTTGATTCTTTATTTTCTTTTTGTTAAGATTTTTTAAATATTTTCCTCTTTTTTTCCCGCAGCTCTTGAAAAAAAGCGCTGAGAAGCGCAGAACATTCTTCTTGCAGAACGCCGCGTTCAATTTCCACCTGATGGTTAAACGCCTGCATTTGCAATAAGTTTAAGACGGAACCTGCGCAGCCTGCTTTCGGATTCATAGCGCCGATCACAACTTTTTTCATTCTGGACTGCACGATTGCTCCTGCGCACATCTGACACGGCTCTAATGTGACGTACATCACGCAGTCTTCTAAACGCCAATCCCCACATTTTTTGCCCGCTTTTCTTATCGCGGAAAGTTCTGCATGGGCAAGCGCAATTTTATCTGTATTTCTTCTATTATATCCCCGCGCAATAATGGTTCCATCTTGCACTATCACGCATCCAATCGGAGTTTCTTCTTTTGCATACGCTTTTTTCGCCTGACGGATCGCTTCCCGCATAAATTTTTCATCTGTATCTGACATACTTTTCCCTTTCCAACTTATTCTATCTATAGTATACTATCAACTATATGATTTCACAAGAAAGAACCTCATTTGCCTCTTTCTGTATTTATTAATGGAGGAAACACATTCAAAACGCTATGGATTTTAAATATGAAACGCAGCATTTAATTCTAAAATTATTGGAACCCAGTTGGGAATACGCTTCTAAAACACTGGAATTTTATAAAAATAACCGTGTCTTGTTCGAACGGTACGAAGCGGTACGGCCTTTGAATTTCTATACAAGAGAATACCAAAAAGCCGTTTTGTCCCATGAATATCACCTTGCCTTGCAAAAAAAATATATCCGGTTCTGGATTTTTGAAAAGCGCCAGCCGGAAAAATTAATTGGCACAATTAGTTTTTATAATATTCTACGTTCTGCTTTTGAACGCTGTGAAACAGGCTACAAACTCGACGAGGCTTATTGGCACAAAGGCTATGCGAGAGAGGCGATGTCTTTTGGCGTTTCCTTGATGTTTGAAGAACTCAACCTCCACCGCATTGAAGCTTATGTGATGGAGGATAATTCCGCTTCTATCCGGCTTTTAAAAGACCTTGGATTTCAATTCGAAGGCATCTGCCGGAAATCAATCCGCATCCGCGGGAGCTGGGAAGACCATATGTTATTTGCGCGGATCAAAACAGACGGTACCAGTAACCAAAATTCCCCGTCTTATATTCCGCCGTCTTCGCCGTCCGAAAATCCGGAAAGCCAAACATTGTCGCCATAATCCGCTCTTGATTCTGGAAAACGCCCGGAACCCCTATAAAATACTGTTTTTTTCCATTTTCTTCCTGTTGTCCAAAAATAATATGCCGGTAATTAAAGAATCCATGCAGAAGAAAACTGTTGTTCCCAATAGACCAGTATTTTTTGGGAAGTTCCCGTAAATCCCCTAACTGCATCTTGACGCATTCAATGTCCTGTCCTTCAAATGGATATAATAATTCTAACTTCAGCCTGAGTTTCCTAAAAATCCCGTCCCAGCCGTTTACGCAAAAAAATTCTTCCAAGGGAAGTTCTGTCGCCTGAATTGGCTGTCCGCTTTCGCCCTCTCCATTACGTTCCGTTTTCCCGCTCTCGTCCCCTCTTTTTTCTTCTTGCCTGCTTTCTTCCTGCTGCGGCAAAATCTTTAAGTCCTGCCGCCCGCCTTTTTCCATAACTGGCTGTGGCGTGTGTTCTTCTTCCGCTTTTCTCTTAGGCTCTGCCTGTGTTTTCTCTGTCTCCTTTTCCTTGTTTCTTACTTCCTTTTCTTCTTTTTCCGCTTTTTCTTCTAAAATACGGAAATTTTCTTTTTTTATCACTCCTTCTTTCCACTGGCTTGCAAGATAAATTTGATTTTCAAATGGAAGATACAGCCCTTCCATCTCTCCCATCGTAAGCCCGAATTTCACAAGCCCGTTTACGTCAAACGCATACCTAACGTCCGCGCATCCCCGCGAAACAGCCATTGTCCCAACCGGAATTCCCTGCATAATTTCCGCTTTTCTTGCAAATAAATAAACTGTTGTTTCTTTTTGTTCCATACTTATATTTCGGATATGCGCTTCTATTTTACAGATATTTCCCCGAATTTCAAATTTTGCAAATCCGGTGTTTTCCATTTTTTCATCGTTGTCATATTTATAAATATAAGTAATAAAGCGTTGTAATCCTGCCATGATGCCTCTCATAATTGTTTTTACTGCATTTTATGCGCTGGCAAAAAAATTATACCGGAATTTTAAAAAAAAGAATTGACAAGCTGTAGGCTTTATATTATACTAAGCTAAAAGTAGTAATGATTACTATTTTTAGGAGGAAAGCAACGGAATGCTAAAATACAGCAGACAACGCGAATCCATCCAAAAGTATCTGGACGCCCACCGGACACATCCGACAGCCGAAACAGTCTATCGGGATTTGCGGAAGGAATATCCGAATATCAGTCTTGGGACGGTATACCGGAATTTAAACCTTTTGGCGGAAATGGGTGAAATCTTGCGAATTTCTTCCGGCATAGGGCCAGATCATTTTGACGGAAACATTCAGCCGCATTGTCATTTTATCTGCACAAACTGCGGCAGTGTTCTGGATATTGAAATTGGTTTTGACCTGAATTTGGAAGACTTTGCAAAACAAAATTTTCAAGGCATGATTGCCAGTCATGTGACACATTTTTTTGGACTTTGTCCAGAATGTTATCATAATAAAAAATAAAATTATAAATGAAAAGGAGATTATTATTATGGCTAAATTTGTATGTTCTGTATGTGGTTATGTTCACGAGGGAGATCAGGCTCCGGAATCCTGTCCAATCTGTAAAGCTCCGGCTGAGAAATTCACGAAGCAGGAAGGCGAGAAAACATGGGCTGCTGAACACGTTGTAGGCGTTGCAAAAGGCGTAAGTGAAGACATCGTAGCGGATTTAAGGGCAAACTTCGAAGGCGAGTGCTCAGAAGTTGGAATGTACCTTGCTATGGCAAGAGTTGCGCATAGAGAAGGTTATCCGGAAATCGGATTATACTGGGAAAAAGCTGCTTGGGAAGAAGCGGAACATGCCGCTAAATTCGCAGAACTGCTTGGTGAAGTCGTAACAGACAGCACGAAGAAAAACCTTGAAATGCGCGTAGACGCAGAAAACGGCGCAACCGCAGGAAAATTCGATCTTGCAAAACGCGCAAAAGCGCAGAATTTAGATGCAATCCATGACACGGTACACGAAATGGCCCGTGACGAAGCAAGACATGGAAAAGCTTTTGAAGGACTCCTTAAGAGATACTTTGGTTAAGAACAAACCGTATATTATATAAATTTTAGAGGAATGGGCGACGTTGCCCGTTCCTCTTTTTAAATTCCAGAAAAACGCATATTTTACAAGAACTGCGGAGAACATTCAAATTATTTATTTTGATAAACCGCCGTCAGGCAAAAGAATGCAAATCAATCTTGATGTTTAAAAAAGAATCCCCAGACATCTCACATTCCGTCCGAGGATTCTTTTTTAGCAGGAAAACTCCCGCTATGCTATTTCACGTCAAAAGCGCCACTGTACAGCCTTTGGCAGCCTGCTATCCTTTGATGCTTCTGTGATATTCCTGAAGGGATTTCACAGGCTGGCCTTCTCCTTTTTTCATAGAACGAATCCCTGCCGCAGTCGCTTTTGCCGCCGCCATCGTCGTCATATATGGAATCCTGTTTTTAATCGCCGCTTTTCGGATATAACTGTCGTCTACCGTCCCTTTCTTGTCATTTGGCGTATTAATAATCAGATCAATCTGCCTGTTTGCAATGGCGTCTAAAATATTAGGGCGGCCTTCACTAATTTTCGAAATCTTCTCCGCTTCCATGCCCGCTTCCCGTATTCTATCGCAGGTGCTTCCGGTCGCCATAATGCAGAATCCGCTTTCATAAAAATCTCTTGCCGTTTCCACAAGCTCCGGTTTGTCTTTGTCGTTTACGCTGAACAGCACAGTTCCTTCCATTGGAAGTTTTGTCTGCGTCGCTTCCTGCGCTTTATAAAATGCCTTTCCGTAACTGCTGGAAAGCCCTAACACTTCCCCCGTCGAACGCATTTCCGGCCCTAACAGAGGATCCACTTCCTGAAACATGTTAAACGGGAATACTGCTTCTTTTACGCCATAATATGGAATTTCCCTGTCGCTAAGCTCCGGCACAGGAGACGGGTTCCCCGTAATCTTTGCCGTCATTATTTCCGTGGCAAGTTTTACCATATTGATGCCGCAGACTTTGGATACCAGAGGCACAGTGCGGGATGCTCTCGGGTTTGCTTCTAATACATAAATCGTGCCGTCCTCTATTGCATACTGCATATTCATAAGCCCTACGACATTCATTTCCTGCGCAATTTTTCTAGTATATTCTTTTATCAGTTCAATCTGTTCTTTGGACAAATGTTTTGACGGCAGGATACAGGCGGAATCCCCAGAATGCACCCCTGCCAGTTCGATATGTTCCATCACAGCCGGAACAAATACATTCTCCCCGTCACTGATTGCATCCGCCTCACATTCCGTCGCATGTTGTAAAAACCGATCAATCAAAATCGGACGATCCGGCGTTACGCCGACGGCGGCCTTCATATAGTAAATCAAAGATTCATCATCATGCACCACTTCCATGCCCCGGCCTCCTAATACATAAGAAGGACGCACCATTACCGGATAGCCGATTTCGTTTGCGATAGAAAGCGCTTCGTCTACATTTACCGCCATTCCAGCCTGTGGCATCGGAATCCCTAATTTATCCATCATAGCGCGGAACAAATCACGGTCTTCCGCCATATCAATCGTTTCCGGCGTAGTTCCCAAAATTTTCACGCCGTTTTTCTTTAAGTCTGCCGCAAGATTTAACGGCGTCTGCCCGCCAAACTGCGCAATTACGCCGACAGGCTTTTCTTTTTCATGGATGCTAAGCACATCTTCTAATGTCAGCGGCTCAAAATATAATTTATCAGACGTATCATAATCTGTGGATACCGTTTCCGGATTGCAGTTTACAATAATCGTTTCAAATCCCAGTTTCTTTAGGGCAATGGCTGCATGGACACAGCAATAATCAAACTCAATGCCCTGACCAATGCGGTTCGGGCCGCCGCCTAAAATCATAATTTTCGGCTTATCTGCGCAAACTAGACTTTCATCTTTTATATGATAACTGGAATAATAATAAGCCGAATCTTTCGTCCCACTTACATGGACGCCTTCCCACGCTTCTTCTATCCCTGCCGCAACTCTCGCCACACGGATTTCACTTTCTGAAATTTCTAAAATCTGGCTTAAATACCTATCCGAAAATCCATCTAGCTTCGCCTGCCTAAGCGCTTCAACTGATGGCGCCTGCCCTTTCTGTTTCAAAAGAGCTTCTTCCTCCTCCATAAGCTCTTTCATCTGTTCAATAAAATAATGTTTAATCTTCGTCAATTCATATAATTCTTCCACTGATGCGCCTTTACGCAATGCTTCATACATAATAAACTGCCGCTCACTTGTGGGAACTGCAAGCATTTTTAAAAGTTCCCGCTTACTCTTTGAAGCATAGTCTTTTGCAAACCCCAGTCCATACCTTCCATTTTCCAAACTTCGGATTGCTTTTTGGAATGCTTCTTTGTAGGTCTTTCCAATGCTCATCACCTCGCCGACAGCGCGCATCTGAGTGCCTAGTTTATCCTCTGCCCCTTTAAACTTTTCAAAAGCCCAGCGGGCAAATTTAATGACAATATAATCTCCTCCCGGAGTATATTGATCCAATGCGCCATACTTGCCACAGGGAATTTCATCTAAAGTTACGCCACACGCGAGCATGGCAGACACCAGCGCAATGGGAAAGCCTGTCGCTTTCGACGCCAGCGCGGAAGATCGCGATGTTCTGGGATTGATTTCAATGACAATAATCCTTCCACTTACCGGATCATGGGCAAACTGTACATTCGTCCCTCCAATCACCTGAATCGCCTCAACAATCTTGTACGCCTGCCGCTGAAGCTCATCTTGTACGTCTTGGGAAATCGTAAGCATAGGGGCAGAACAAAAAGAATCTCCTGTATGCACGCCGAGCGGATCGATATTTTCAATAAAACATACAGTAATCATATTATTTTTGGAATCACGGACAACTTCCAGTTCAAGTTCCTCCCAGCCTAAAATAGATTCTTCCACAAGAACCTGCCCGACCAGACTTGCCTGAAGCCCTCTGGCGCATACTGTTTTCAATTCTTCTACGTTATAGACCAGACCGCCGCCGGCTCCGCCCATCGTATACGCAGGACGCAAAACGACCGGATAACCAAGCCTGTCCGCAATAGAAAGAGCCTCCTCTACCGAATAAGCCACTTCACTTCTTGCCATTTCAATGCCAAGACTGTTCATTGTTTTCTTAAATTCAACACGGTCTTCTCCCCGTTCAATCGCATCTACTTGGACGCCAATCACTTTTACATTGTATCGATCCAGCGCCCCCGCTTTTGCAAGCTCCGCGCAAAGATTTAACCCAGACTGCCCTCCTAAATTCGGCAGCAACGCATCCGGCCGCTCTTTCTCAATAATCTGCGTAAGGCGTTCCACGTTCAACGGCTCAATGTAGGTCACATCCGCCGTTTCCGGATCGGTCATAATGGTCGCCGGATTCGAATTGACCAGCACAATTTCATACCCAAGGTTTTTCAGCGCCTTACACGCCTGTGTGCCTGAATAATCAAATTCACATGCCTGTCCAATGATAATTGGACCGGAGCCTATAATCAGTATCTTATGAATATCATTTCTTTTCATTCTGTTTTCCTCGCATTCCCTGATTGCTATATAATTTTCAGAACCGTTTCTATTATAAACAAATCCAAGCAGTCTGTAAACCCAGCTAAAATTTTTGGTTGAAATTTTTCTGGATGCAGTTGCATTTATGCTTAAGTTATGAAATATTATCTCAAATACAATTAATAAACATTAAAAACAGCGAGCAAATACGATTTTTTAATTATCTGAAATTTTAAAAGTATTTACACCCTCAGACCAACTACTCTTTCCACTTATTTCTGGAAACTTCCAACCTGATTATGATTATCAATCAGAAAATTCTTATTTTTATAATGCCTTTGCATACCTAAATTATGCAAAAAAGTAAGATTCTGCTTTGGAAAAGAAAAATATAACTAACTCAAAAAGACAAATATTGCAAAGTTGAAATATACTGTATAATAGGGAATTTGAGACCATTTAATCTGTCTAAAAGCCGCAATAATTGGATTTCTTCCACTTCCATCCAGTCCTTGAACCCTCTTTTCCCATCATTATACGATCCTGTCGTAATTAAGTACAGCGAGTCGCAATATACCAAATCTTTGGCTTCTAATACAGAAAAATTTTTCTCCATAAAATCGACATTTGAACATACAATGTCCTTTTCTTGCAGAGTTTTGACAAAGTTTATCAAATTGTGTTCAATCGAAGAATTATATGAGTAAGAAGAAAAAAATCTAATATACTTTTATGCTGATTGTATTCTTTTCTTAATTTTAAATATCCGTCTGCATTTGTATCCGTTAAGCCAAATTACGATATGCGATCCTTGATTTTTCCTAAAATTTCATCTATATTCGTATCTCAAAAAAAGGAAAACAGATCAATCATAATTGTAATCTAGTCATTCTCATAGATCGTATCTGCCTGAACATTAATCCCAACATTGAAACCACCCGCAAATAAATCTTCAAATTTATGGATATTTAATGGAAAAGACGGAATAATATGTTTAAGAATTTTATATTCCCCCGTATAGTTAAGTGGGCTTTTCCTAAATTCAGCCACGTCCCATCTCCTTTTCTATATAAATTAGCAATTCAGATCATTCTCCAGACAAATTAGATTGTGAACGGCTTTTAAGTTTTCATTATATTTTCAATATCGCTTAACCCCATCAATCCATCGGCGCTGTAACTCAAAATAATGTAGTTGTATCGCGCATTTCTTATCAATTCTCCAAACACTTCCAGCGCCTTCATTTTAAGGCAGAACTTAGATTTGTTGTCTTCATACTCCCTTTGCGCCGTAACTCCTTTTACTTTAGGAAAGTCATATTTTGCCGCTGTTTCCAACACATGATAATATGGCAAATACTGCCTGCCATTATACGGAGGGTCTATATACAGCGCACCGCCCAGTATTCTTTCTAGAAGTCCTGTTCCATCCTCATTGTAGCGCTTATTCTTCTTTCCATTTAATATGACAGGCAAATCAAAAAGCTAAAATTTTTTAAAAGAACATCTTCCCCACCAATTTTTATCTGTTTATTAAGCTTTAATAACGGAATTTATCACAGTTTACCCAGTTAGCCGGAAAAACTGCCTTCCAGTTTGTATCCGCATTCTAATTGTAACGCATTGTTCCCGAAACAATTAGCTGTTTTTTATAGGCCGCCCCATTCCTCTTTCACTTTGGCTATGTCTTCGTTTTCAGATCTGTTTACATCATCTCAAGTTCTCAACCAGCATGGCATAGAATTAAGTTATTTTCAATGGCTTGATATATTTTGTCTTGACATTTCCCACATAAAACATTAGTATATAGGTAATCTATATATAGAATATCTATATAACAGAAATTTATACAAGGAGGGAAAACAATGAAAACAGACAAAAGCCTGTTATCAGGCAGTACGGCGATGCTTTTACTGAAGCTTCTGTCAGAAAAGGATATGTATGGCTATGAAATGATAGAAACGCTCCGGGAACGTTCGGAGAATGTTTTTGAACTTAAGGCCGGAACCTTGTATCCGCTGTTACATCAGTTGGAGGAGAAATCTTTTCTGGATGCCTATGAATCAGAAGCTTCCGGAAAGACGCGAAAGTATTACAGCATTACAAAAGAAGGCAAAAAACAGTTACAGCAAAAAGAAGCAGAGTGGAAAGAATACGCTGGATCGGTGGCAAAAATTCTGGCAATGGAGGGATAGCGGTGGAAGAATATTTAAAAATTTTATCAGAACAAATTCGATACAAAAAAGCATTGCCGGCGATTGAAGACGAAATACGCGTTCACTTACAGGAACAGGCAGAAGTAAACCGTTCGCTTGGCATGGATGAAGAAAAAGCTATGCAGCTTGCTGTAAAAGATATGGGAGATCCCGTAGAGACAGGCGTTAAACTAGATCGGATTCACAGACCTCAAATGGCGTGGGATATGATAGCGCTTATGGCAATCGTTGCTGTAATCAGCATTGTTATCCATATTGCAATCGGGCTTGGAGCAGAGGAAATTGCCCATAAGACGCAAAAGGATTATATTCTGAGCGCCACGTCTTGCATCGGGATTGGGTTTTTGGGAATGCTGCTTGTATACCGTCTGGATTACAGCATTTTAGCAGGAAAAGAAAAACTGGCAGCGCTGTTGTTTCTAACGGCATTTACCGTAAATATTCTATTTACCGGGATAACATTAAATGGAAGTTCGGGGTACGGTAAAATAGGGCCGGTTCTTCTTTCTCCCGTTTATCTAATGTTTTTATACGCTCCTTTGTATGGCGCAGTATTGTACCGTTACCGCGGAACCGGTTTTAAAGGGCTTGGATCGGTTCTTCTTTTTCTATTTTATCCGGTCTGGCTTGCCTGTAAAATCCCAAGCATTAGTTTGGCGGGCAGTTTATTGCTGATCCTGTCTGTCATGTTTTCGGCGGCTGTTTGGAAGGGCTGGTTTACGGTCCCCAAAAAAATTGCGCTGGGGATTTATTGGGGATTGCTGGCTTTTACGCCCCTTGGCATAGCGGCTCTCCTAATAAATGGCGTCAGATTATCCTTTTTGCCCGTTTATCAGCAGGACAGAATTTTATATTTTATGCAAAATTACAGCGCCTCAAACAGTTATGTGGGAAAAGCAATTTTGGATAATCTGAAAAACTGCCGTTTATTTGGGACAGGCAATGACACTGCCGGAAGCTTGCCGGATTATTACAGTGATTATATCTTAACGTTCCTATCCGGTTATTATGGATTAGTAGCGGCAATTACGCTCTGTCTGTTGCTTTGTCTGGTTGCGGCAAAAGCTTTTCGGATTGCATTTACCCAGAAAAACCAGCTTGGAATGATGATGGGGTTTGGGAGCGGGCTTACGCTTTTTATAAATACGCTTTTAAATATCGGGGAAAATTTTGGATTATTTCCCGTGACTGCAACTTTTCTGCCATTTTTCTCATATACCGGAACAGGCATTGCAGTCAGTTATCTATTGGCAGGGATCATTCTTAGCGTATACCGCTATAAAAATTTAAATATAGAATATTTTACAGTCCCCAAAACTGACGTTTCCATGAATTAATACAGTGGGCGCGCCACTTGGGATTATGGAAGGTTTGTGGATTTCTGTAATATTGCCAAAAGTGGATGTGGCGTCCACATGGACGTCCCATTCTTTTGGCAGAAATAAATTCGTTTCCCCAAATGAATTTTCAACATAGATTTCAGCGGAAGACCCTGTTATTTTGGCATGATCAAAATAGGCCTTTAATGCGCCGAAAGAGCATTTTAAATAGGCGCGGCGGAAATCATCTGATTCAAAATATTTCGTGCATCCGGCAAACGTAACACTGCAAGACACATCTGACTGGTTATTATAAGAGCTTTCTCCCATTTCCGGGCTAAAACTAAAATCCGGTTTATATGACGTATGAGGCGGGAACAGAAATGTCAGACCTATGCTACCAAATACAGCGGCGGCCAGTATGGAAAACGGCGACAAAAATGCAAACGGCAGGTATTCGTCATAGAGCAGATAAATAAACGCCGCCGGAAGCAGAATGCCGAAAAAATTGCGGCATGTAATATTTTTAGCAATAAAGTAAACCAGCAGTATTGTAATCAAAAGTCTTGACGAATGAATGGCTGGGAAAAAATAAAAATTTCTAAGCAAGATAGAAACTGCCACTAGGATAAAAATAATTCCCCAGAAATAATTTTTGTTTTTCATGGTAAACTCCTCTTTTCTTCTAATTTGAATTTAAGTGGTTTATAGTAATAACGGGATACGTAAACCTGTTTATGGGTGCCCGAAAATTCAACGACACTCGAAGAAGCCAGATTCTTTGTAATCGAATAAATATGATTCGTATTGAGAATCGTTGACTTTGAAACCCGCATAAATTCGCCGGGAAGCAGTTCTTCCAGCTCATAAAGCTTCAGCTTTGTCTGATAGACCTCCATTTTGGTATGGGCGCGTATCTGTCCGGATTCCGTTTCGAAAAAGAGGATTTCATCTAACGGGAGATAAAACTCTTTTTCTTTTTGGTAACAGATAAACTTTCGGGCGCCAAGCGTAATGTCTGTAATGGCAGACTGAAGCTTTTGGATTTCTTCATTGAGTGTGGCGCAGCGGATTATGATTTCATTCTCAGATAATGTCGTGTCAAATTCAATGCTTATTTTCATAATGCTCTCCCTTATTGTTTGTTATCCTATCTAAAATTACGGCTGCTGTAAATAGAATTTTGGCAAGTGGTAAAAAATAAGCGGTAACAGGTTCGTTCAGGCGGGTAATTTTAGATGGAATCCGAAGTCCGAAATGTATGCGGCGCTCAGTCACAGAGAAAAAAAGAACGCAGACCATGTGTTCTGACTATGCAAAAAATCCATTTTGCTATATAATTAGAAAAAGTTCCATAAACGAATCATGAAAGGCGGTTTTAAAGCCGAAACAAAATATGGAAGGAGCCAGACTATGGATTTATTTGAAAAGATTGGAGATACGATTTTAACGGTTGGGAAAGACGTGACACAGAAAGCGAAAGATGTGTCCGGCATCGCGAAACTACGATTGGATATCAGGGCAAAAGAAGACTTTATCAAAGAGCAGTATTTATCGCTTGGTAAGGCCTACTATGAACAGCGCAAAGGCGAAAACGTAAAAGAAGAAGCGCAGTTTAGTTTAATAGAAGAAGCATTAGAGGACATTGCCCGTATGCAGCGGCAGATTCTGGAATTAAAGGGAGCCAGAAAATGTCCGGAATGCGGGGCGGAGTCAGCAGAAACCGCTGAATATTGCAGTGTCTGCGGCGCAAAACTTTCCATCATTGTAGAAGACGCCGCTTTTGAAGAATCAGAACAGCCAACTGCGCCAAACGAGCCGAATGTTTCACTAGAGAAAGAGACGCCAAGCGATTCTAAACTGTAATAGATGCGGTTCTCACATATCAAAAAACAGGCTATGAAAGCCGTCACTCAAAAGAGAGGCGGTTTTTTTATATTTTTAGAAAAAAATGAAACTTTTCCTTTGTCCCATTCGTATGAAATACAGAAGAACATATATGGCAAAAATAAAAAATATAAAGAAAGGAGCATCATGGGAAATCATTCGATTCAGGTCAACAGTATGACAAAAATGTACCGCAATTTTATGAATATTTATGGAGAGAAAAAAAGTCCTGCAGATTTTCTGGATACCTTGGCAAAAAAGCAAAACAGGAAAATGTCTATGGACGAATACAAAGAGTATATCTACGATAAAATATCGAAGATCCCAATCCATTCGTCACAATCCGGCTGGCAGTGGAGCATACAAATTACAGACCAAGGATTTGAAGCGATGAAGCAGAACCCTGAATATGAAGCGGAAGTATTGGAAGCAATACGGGCAAATTTTTCATTCAACGACCGTTTCCACAGCCAAAATTATTCCGTCCTGCGCTTTGGGGCTTCAAAAGAAGAATCTTACGGGCAAAGCTTTGGCGGCGGAAATCCTGCAATGGAAAAAGAAGAAAGCTTTTGGGAACGCAGGGCAAAACGGCGGAAAAAACTTCAGGAACAGTATGATGAAATGCTAGACCAAAAAGCGGCTGCAAAACATCTTACAATGAAAGAGTTTTATGCCGCTTTGGCGGAAGGCAGAGAAAACGGCCAGCAAACGCCGATGCCTCTTCCGTTTTACGATTATGGACTTACAGTTTTAGAAACAATGGAAGAAGAATAAAGGAGGAATCAACTATGGGAATTAATCCAATTACAACAACAGGGTATCCGGCATGGAGAACAGCGAAAGCAAATCAAAACAAATCATCTTCCGCTGAATTTGAGCAGCAAAAAAATATGGTTAAGGTACAAAAACAAGCTCCAAAAACGCACACGGTTTATCTAAAAACAGACGATATGATTTATTCCGGCGGCAATGGAACGGGCTTGTCTTTCTATATCAAATATACGCCCGAATCGACAGAGGAAGATCCGATTGTAAAAGCGAAGGGCGTAGATGAAGACGGAAATGAATTTGAACGGACAATTCATATTAATCAAATTAATCCACGTAATGCGACGTTAGTAGAGATGCGGGCATTAGAAGCGCATTTGGGCGTAGATAAAAAAGACGGGTTAAGCTCATTGCCAATGTGTTATGGGGATATGGGGCTAAATGACAGAAAAAATTTTATGGATGCGTTCCGCAGGCAAATTCAAGATATGAAAGTCTTAAAACAGCAGCAGTTAGTTTCCTATTATACATATAGTATGCGCATGTACCAGAATTTTATTGACAGAGACAAATTATAAAGGGGAGGGCAGAGCTATGGGCGTAAGCGGAGTTGGAAGCGTTTATAAGTATACCTACAATCCTGCAACGGGAAAGTTATCGGCTTCAGATGGATCGCAGGACGATTTTGTGGATTATTTTAACGGAGAATATGATGAGGAGACGCTTGATTCCTTAAATGGGTTTGATGCAAAAAGAAAAAGCGAACTAAAAACACTGTTTGAAGTATTTGCCCCAAATTCGAAGCAGGCTATGGATCTAATGCAGACGGGCGAAGAAATTGAAGTGACTTGTGAAATTGAAGATGCGGCAACGGCGCATTATTCGGTGAATGGCGGGAAAATTTTAACGGCATATGCCGCATCGCCTTTTACTTATGTGGATTCAAGTTTCTTCTCATCGGAGAAAATGACACAGCCTTACCGCACCGTTCATTCTCAGGGATATAATCCATCGGATAACAGCATAAACCTTGCAGTTGGCGACAGAATTGATTTGGAAAATGGGTATGCAATTCAAATTAACCGAAATTGCGTTTCCGTGGAAGGATATGAAACTGAAACAAATAACAAAAATCTGAACAGTCTTGTTTTAGGCTTAGACGCCCTGATCCGGTTCGCAGATCAACAGTGTTCTTCTGCGATATTGGATCTTCATCAAGACAGTATGCCGATGCTTTTTGATTTGCTGGACGAATTGGGAGTGGACACAAGCAGGGAATTTATCATCAATGGAACAAAATGTGAGATTGTAAATGGGAAAATACGGGAAGCCGGAAATTCACATATGATTCCGGGAAGCGTTTACCGGCAGGCATTAAAGAAATATGAAGATGCTTGTTATCAGCCATTAAAAACATGGCAATCAACGTAATGGAGCTTGTTGGAAAAACGTAATAGAGCTTGTTGAAAAACCAACTTGACAGAATACATAGCGGCGTGTTACTCTAAACACAGTAAATGCAGTGAAAAAGAGAGTACATGGAAGGGAAGCCCCAAGAGAAATCTCTACTGTTTCGGCAGGGCTGGGAGGAGATGGCGGAAGCTCCATGGAAAATGGCTTTAGAGCAGTTGGAATGAACCGCGGCAGATGTGGCGGCGGATAATCCCAAACAGGTTCCGCCTGTTACAGCGGAAGCGTATTGCAGTATGCTGTACGCGCAGAGGTTTCTGCCGCAAGGCAGGAATGAACTGAAGTGGTAACACGGGAATCATCTCGTCTTCATAAAATGGAAGACGGGATTTTTTTAGTTTCAAGGAGGCTTTTATGAAGAATAAAGGAAAATATTATATGACGACCGCGATTGCCTATACGTCTGGCAAGCCGCATATTGGGAACACATACGAAATTGTATTAGCGGATGCGATTGCCCGATTTAAGCGTCAGGAAGGCTATGATGTGTATTTTCAGACAGGCACGGACGAACATGGGCAAAAGATTGAGGAGAAGGCGCAAGCCGCCAAAATTACGCCAAAAGAGCATGTAGACAAAATTGCGGGGGAAGTCCGGCGCATCTGGGATTTAATGGATTCTTCTTATGACAATTTTGTGCGGACGACAGATGCGGATCACGAAGAACAAGTGCAGAAGATTTTTCATAAATTATATGAAAAAGGGGATATTTATAAGGGAGCTTATGAGGGGCTTTACTGTACGCCTTGTGAATCGTTTTGGACGGAATCCCAGTTAGTGGACGGCAAGTGCCCAGATTGCGGTCGTGAGGTGAAACCAGCAAAGGAAGAAGCGTATTTCTTTAAAATGAGTAAATATGCAGACCGGCTGATTGCGCACATCAATGCGCATCCGGAATTTATCCAGCCGGTTTCCCGTAAAAATGAAATGATGAATAACTTTTTGCTTCCGGGGCTTCAGGATTTGTGCGTGTCGAGAACTTCCTTCCATTGGGGGATTCCGGTGGATTTTGACCCGAAGCATGTCGTTTATGTCTGGTTAGACGCCCTGACAAATTACATTACGAAAATCGGTTATGATGCAGACGGCAATTCAAGTGAATTATTCCAAAAGAACTGGCCGGCGGATTTGCATTTAATTGGAAAAGACATTATCCGCTTCCATACGATTTACTGGCCGATTTTTTTGATGGCGTTAGATCTTCCTTTGCCAAAGCAGGTATTTGGGCACCCGTGGCTTTTGCAGGGAAACGGAAAAATGAGCAAGTCAAAAGGAAATGTGCTGTATGCAGATGAGCTGGCAGAAGTATTTGGCGTTGACGCGGCGCGTTATTTTGTACTGCATGAGATGCCGTTTGACAATGACGGCGTAATTACATGGGAACTGATGGTAGAGCGGATAAATTCCGATTTGGCAAACACATTAGGGAACCTTGTCAACCGCACAGTTTCAATGAGCAATAAATATTTTGACGGAATAGTGGAAAACAGCGGCGTAAGTGAAGCGGTAGATGAAGATTTAAAACAAACGGCTGTCTCCGCCGTGGAAAAGGTAACGGCAAAAATGGAAAAACTGCGGGTAGCGGACGCAATTACGGAAGTGTTTTTGCTGTTTAAACGCTGCAATAAATATATAGACGAGACAACGCCATGGCTGCTTGCAAAAGAAGAAGCTTCACGGCCGAGGCTTGCGGCTGTCTTATATAATTTAGCGGAGAGCATTACAATCGGGGCGACGCTTTTAAAAAGCTTCATGCCGAAAACGGCAGAGAAAATTTTAGCGCAGCTTCATGCAGAGGAAATCCCGTATGACGAATTGGGGACATTTGGGCATTATGTGAGCGGAAACCGCGTGACGGAAAAACCGGAAATTTTATTTGCAAGGCTGGATTTGGAGGAAGTGTTGAAAAAAGTTGAGGAAATGAACCCGCAGACACAGGAAGAAGCAAAAGAAAAACCGGAAGAATCTGGGATTGACATTGAGTCGAAAGAAGAAATTACTTTTGATGATTTTATGAAAATGCAATTTCAGGTTGGAGAAATTATCGAGTGTAAGGCGGTGGAAAAATCGAAGAAGCTGCTTTGCTCACAAGTTAAAATTGGAAGCCAAGTGAAACAGATTGTTTCCGGTATCCGGAAATATTACCAGCCGGAAGAAATGGTTGGGAAAAAAGTAATGGTTCTTGTAAACTTAAAGCCGGCAAAATTAGCGGGCGTCCTTTCGGAAGGAATGCTGCTTTGCGCGGAAAACGAGAATGGAGAGCTTGCCTTAATGAAGCCGGAAAAGGATATGCCTTCCGGCGCGGAAATTGCGTAAGGACTTTGTTTGGGAATGGCGCTGTATTAGCAGTTTCTGGCATTTAGGGAAATCTGCCTGAGATTGCTTTGCTTGTATCTAATTGTAAAATATGATACGATAAAGGAGGATTTTTTATGGAAACGATAATTGTAATGTCGGTATTATTTGTAATTGCGTTACTCATTGCAGTAAGCTGTATTAAAATTGTGCCGCAGGCACATGCGTCGATTGTGGAATGTCTCGGCGCATATCGGGCGACTTGGAATGTAGGGATTCATTTTAAGCGGCCCTTTGTAGACCGGGTAGCGAAAAAAATCAATTTAAAAGAGCAAGTAGTGGATTTTCCGCCACAGCCTGTAATTACGAAAGATAACGTCACTATGCAGATTGATACGGTAGTGTTTTTCCAGATTACGGACCCGAAACTCTTTGCATATGGAGTGGAAAGCCCGATTATGGCGATTGAAAATTTGACGGCTACGACGCTTCGGAATATCATCGGGGATTTGGAGTTAGACGAAACGCTTACGTCCCGTGAGACGATTAATACAAAAATGCGCGCTTCCCTCGACGTCGCGACTGACCCATGGGGGATTAAAGTAAACCGCGTAGAACTTAAAAACATCATTCCGCCAGCCGCCATTCAGGATGCCATGGAAAAACAGATGAAAGCGGAGCGAGAACGCAGAGAAGCGATTTTAAAAGCGGAAGGCGAGAAAAAGTCAACGATTCTTGTTGCGGAAGGAAAAAAGGAATCGGCAATTTTAGACGCGGAAGCGGAAAAACAAGCGGCGATTTTGCGGGCGGAAGCGCATAAGGAAGCGACAGTGCGGGAAGCGGAAGGTGAAGCGGAAGCGATTATTAAGATTCAAAAAGCAAATGCGTATGGGCTTTCACTGTTGAAACAAGCGGCTCCGGATTCGGCTGTGTTGCAGTTAAAGAGTTTAGAAGCTTTTGCGAAAGCGGCAGATGGAAAGGCGACGAAAATTATTATTCCTTCAGAAATTCAGGGCATGGCGGGACTTGTCCAGTCATTGACGGAACTTTCAAAAACAGACAAATAAAGAATTGAGGCTGCCACACGGCTGGCAGCCTTTTTTATAATAGGAGGATAAGACGATGAAATTAACAGGACGGCATTTTCTAAAATTACTCGATTTTACTCAGGAAGAAATTTTAAGCTTCATTGATTTGGCAAAACAGTTGAAACAGCAGAAAAAAGAGGGGATTTCACACAGAAAACTGACAGGGAAAAACATTGCTTTGATTTTTGAAAAAACAAGCACGCGGACACGCTGCTCATTTGAAACGGCGGCGCATGATCTCGGAATGCAAGTCACCTATTTAGATCCTTCTGCATCACAGATCGGAAAAAAAGAAAGCATAAAGGATACGGCAAGGGTGCTTGGAAGAATGTTTGATGGCATCGAGTACCGGGGGTTTGGACAAGACATTGTAGAGGAACTGGCAAAATATGCGGGCGTTCCGGTATGGAATGGGCTTACAAATGAATTTCATCCGACGCAGATGTTAGCGGATATGTTGACGATACAGGAGCATTTTGGCAGGCTGAAAGGGATCAAACTTGTCTACATGGGAGACGCCCGTTATAATATGGGAAATTCCCTGATGGTGACGTGCGCAAAACTTGGAATGGATTTTACGGCTTGCGCGTCAAAACGCTATTTCCCAGACGAAGCTTTAGTTTCTAAGTGCAGGGAAATTGCAAAAGAAACGGGCGGGTCTGTTACGCTGAGTGAGGACGTAAAGGAATCTGCAACGGGCGCGGACGTAATTTATACGGACGTTTGGGTATCCATGGGTGAGCCGGACGAAGTCTGGGAGGAGCGGATCAAAGAACTGATTCCGTATCAGGTCAACCGTCAGGTGATGGAATACGCAAAAACAGACGCCGTATTTATGCACTGCCTTCCGGCATACCATGATTTAAACACCGCCATCGGCAGGCAGGTGCATGAAAAATTCGGGTTAAGTGAAATCGAAGTGACAGACGAAGTGTTTGAAAGCAGCCAGTCGATTGTGTTTGAAGAAGCGGAAAACCGTATGCACACGATAAAAGCGGTTCTGCTTGCCACATTGGGGGAATAACCGTTTGAAATCAGAATTATTAACCGCGCTTCGCAGCGCAAAAGGGTTTGTTTCGGGGCAGGAGTTATGTGAAGCGCTCGGCGTTTCAAGAACTGCGGTCTGGAAGGGAATGAAAAAGCTAAAAGAAGAAGGCTATAAAATTGAATCCATTTCGAATAAAGGATACCGTTTGATGGAATCGCCGGATATTATAAATGAAGATGAACTGAAAAGCATCCGCAAGACAGTTTGGGCTGGAAAAGAAATCGTATATTTTAACGTAACTGACTCCACGAATATACAGGCAAAACGCCTTGCCGAAGACGGGATGCCCCATGGGACGCTTGTCCTTGCCGGCGCACAGAAAGCCGGACGCGGAAGAAGGGGGCGGCATTGGGAGTCGCCCGAACAAGGCGGAATTTTTATGACACTGCTTCTACGCCCTTCTTTTACGCCGCAAAAAGCCTCTATGCTGACGCTTGTCGCAGCAATGGCAGTTGCAAAAGCAATCCGAATAGAGACAGGCCTTCCCGCGGAAATCAAATGGCCAAATGACATTGTGTTAAATGGAAAAAAAATCTGCGGCATTTTAACAGAGCTGAATACGGAAATCGACACAATCAATTATGTCGTTGCCGGCATTGGCATTAATGTTTCAAACCAAGCGTTTGGCAAAGAAATCAACGCTACAGCAACGTCACTTGCATTAGAAGGCGGCGGGATACTCAACCGGGCCACACTGATTGAAGCGGTATTAGAACAATTTGAATATTATTATGAAATTTTTTGCCGGAATCTGGATTTGTCCTCTATCTTGGACGAATATAACGGCTTTCTTGTAAACCGGGACCGTCAGGTGCGTATTTTAGATCCAAAAGAACCGTTTACCGGAATCGCAAAAGGGATTAATGCAAAAGGGGAATTGCTGGTTGAAACAGAAAACGGAGAGAAAAGCGTTTCTTCCGGCGAAGTTTCCGTCCGTGGCATATATGGATATGTGTAAGAGGAGAGCGCTGCTTCACGGAATCGCAAAAGAGACTGATAAAAAAGGAAAAGCGAAATAATCTGGAAAATGAAGAAACAAGATTTTTTAGGAGAAGCAGCTATCTTTGGAATATAATGAATACAAAATAGAAAACGCAATAAATAATTAAGTTGAAGTAAATGTACTTTAGGCGAAACTATGATCAGTAAATTATACGGAAAATATAGGAGCTGGGTTTTTTAGTGGAAAGTTACTATTGGTGTATGATACAGTAAATTTTGATGCGAAGCTTTTAATCGAAAAATTACTATCGGTGTATGATACAGTAAATATAGGCAGTCTTTTTAAAAGAAAGTTACTTTCAATGTATGATACAGTAAACATAGGAGCAGGGCTTTTTAGCGAAATTGCAAAAGGAATGAAAAAGGAAAATATAGAAATAGGACGGAAGAAAGGCATTACCCTCTTTAGCCGGATTTCCGTCATTGGAATTTTAGATTATGTATAAGGGAGGGCAGTTATGGAGGAAATTGTATTGTGCGCCGCCAGCGCGTATGAGAAAAAGTTTTATCTAAATGAGGAATTTTCAGGTCTGCCCCAAAGTGTAAAAGATGAGCTGAAAATTATGTGCGCGCTGTTTACCGAAGATGTGGGCGGCATTTTAGAACTATACTTTGAGGAGACAGGGAATCTTGAATTCCGTACGTCGTCTAATGAGGGGGATTATCTCTATGATGAGATAGGAAGCGTCTTAAAAATCAAAGAGCTTCAGAGGACGAAACAGGAATTATTTGAATCATTAGAAATGTTTTATAAAATAATCATACTAGGAGAGGTGGAATCAGAATGCTTCTGACGATAGATGTTGGAAATACAAATATAACGTTTGGCGTTTTCGAAGAAAAATCGCTTATCACAACGTTTCGCATGACGACGAAACAACAGCGGACGTCAGATGAATTTGGAATAGGAATCCTTGAGATTTTGGAACGCAATAAGATTGACGAAACGCATATCCATAATGTAATTATCGCTTCCGTCGTGCCGGACGTTATGCACTCGCTCAATAGCGCAATTATCAAATACTTTGACATTACGCCAATTATTGTCGGGCCGGGCATAAAGACGGGAATCCGCGTTGTAACGGAAAATCCGAAACAAATCGGAGCAGACAGGATTGTCGATGCGGCAGGCGCGTACTCCCTCTATGGCGGACCGGTTCTGGTTTTGGACTTCGGGACGGCAACGACTTATGATTTAGTCGATGCAACCGGTTCTTTTGTTGCGGGCGTGACGGCGCCAGGCATTCGGATTAGCGCAAAAGCATTGTGGGAAGATGCGGCAAAACTGCCTAAAATTGAAATCCAGAAGCCAAACAGCATTTTAGCGCAGGAGACCATCAGCAGTATGCAGGCAGGTCTTGTGTATGGGCAAATAGGGCAGACGGAATATATTGTGCGGAAAATGATTCAGGAATCCGGTTATAAAAACGTTAAGGTAGTGGCGACAGGCGGGCTTGGAAGAATTATAGCAAATGAGACGGACAGCATTGATATTTATGACCCGCATTTGACGCTGTCCGGACTTTTGTTTATTTATGGAAAACAAAGTTAGGCATATGGAACCGCTAAAAATAGGAAACGTCACATTAGAAAATAACCTGATTTTAGCGCCAATGGCAGGCGTGACAGACTTGCCGTTCCGTCTGCTTTGCAAAGAGCAGGGGGCAGGGCTTCTTTGTATGGAAATGGTAAGCGCGAAAGCGGTTTTATACCGAAACAAAAACACGAAAGAGCTTCTAACGATAGATGCGCGGGAACATCCAATTTCCCTACAGCTTTTCGGGTCTGATCCGGATATTATCAGCGAAATTGCCAAAGAAATTGAAGATCTTCCATTTGATATTTTAGATATTAATATGGGGTGCCCTGCGCCGAAAATCGTCAATAATGGCGACGGCTCTGCGCTTATGAAACAGCCGCTTTTAGCTGGAAAAATTATAGAAAAAACGGCGCAGGCAATTCAAAAACCCGTTACAGTAAAAATTCGAAAAGGATTTGATGAAACGCGGGTGAATGCCGTTGAGATGGCGCACATTGCAGAAGAATCGGGAGCGGCGGCAATCGCAGTGCATGGAAGGACAAGGGAACAATATTACTCAGGAAAAGCGGACTGGAATATCATCCGTTTGGTAAAAGAAGCAGTGAAAATCCCGGTAATTGGAAATGGAGATTTATGGAGCGCCGAAGATGTTTTGGAGATGAAAAAACAGACGGGATGCGATGGATTTATGATTGCAAGAGGCGCGCAGGGAAATCCGTGGATTTTCCGGCAAATCCTGCATTTTCTGGAACATGGGGTAAAATTGCCAAAGCCTTCATTCGAAGAAACGGCGGCGATGGTTTTACGTCATGCCAAACTGTTAGAGGAGTACAAGGGAGAATATACCGGAATGAGGGAAATGAGAAAACATGCCTGCTGGTATACGTCCGGTTACAGAAATTCCGCGCAGTTTCGGGGAAAAATCAATGAAGTAGAGCATTTTGATGATCTTTGCGCTCTATTCGAATCTGTTTCTTCATATACTAATAAATAAAGAAAAGAATGGATTTGGGCATTGAGAAACTATGCAAAGCAACTGATATGGCGTATCTTTTTCCGAAAAAAACAAACAGCAGATTTGAAACGCGTAGAAGATGAAAACAAACGCGGCAACCCATATCTTTTTCAGATCAGAGAGTTGATGGAACAGATTTTAGAGCAGAGGAATATTTCTTATGGACAATTTCTTCCAATACTTGTAGACGGAAACGATTCCGATGCGACTTTACTTGCGGCAAGGCTTTTGGGAAGGGATTTAAACCGGATTATCATATTTACCGACCGTCCCGAATATTTTGAGGAATATGCTGATGAAATGTTTAAAGAAGAAGGGCTGATCCCGGAAATTTTTTTGAAAGATGAAACGAAAATTCAGACGTTAGATTCCGACGAAATAAGCGGAAATGTCATATTGGATTTTGAGGGGCAGGAGGAAAGCTCTCCTTTTATAAATTATGGAAAAAAAATCTATATCCCGATCTTTAAAAGACGCTGGGAACAGACCGGAAATCTTGACATAGAAGTGCCTATCGGGTATAATACAGTGATTGTCAGAAGTCGCAGGACAGAAGAAAAAAAGCAGTATTATGACAAATTTGAGCAGGCTTTTTACAATAATGAATGAACAAAGAAGGGTAGAATAGCATGGATAAGAAAAATATCTTAACGTATCAGGGATTAAAAAAACTTGAGGACGAACTGCAAAATTTGAAAGTAGTGAAACGAAAAGAAGTCGCGCAGAAAATAAAAGAAGCAAGAGAACAGGGCGACTTGTCGGAAAATGCGGAATACGATGCGGCAAAAGACGAACAGAGGGATATTGAAACGCGTATTGAAGAAATTGAGAAAATATTGAAAAATGCGGAAGTTGTGGTAGAAGAAGAAGTCGCTTTGGATAAAATCAGCATTGGATGTACGATACGCATTTTGGATTGTGAATTTGATGAAGAACTTGAATATAAAATTGTAGGTTCTACGGAAGCGAACAGCTTAAAAGGAAAAATTTCGAACGAATCACCCGTTGGACGCGCGCTGCTTGGCGCAAAAGTCGGGGATACCGTAACAGTAGAAACGCAAGTAGGAGAATTGAAATACAAGGTACTCGAAATTCAGCGTTCCATGTAGGAACGTCAGGGAGGAAAACATGGCAGGGCAAAAGAATGTACAGGAACAGGACATTAACCAGCTTTTAAAGGTGCGTCGCGACAAGCTGGCGGATTTACAGGCAAATGGAAAAGACCCGTTTCAAATTACAAAGTTTGACGTGACGCATCACAGCGTGGACATCAAAGAAGATTATGAACGTTTGGAAGGAACCTCCGTTACGGTTGCGGGACGCATGATGTTTAAACGCGTAATGGGAAAGGCTTCTTTTTGCAATGTTCAAGATTTAAAAGGGAATCTCCAGATTTATGTGGCAAGAGACAGTATTGGCGAAGATTCCTATAAAGATTTTAAAAAATATGATGTAGGCGATATTTTAGGAATAACGGGAGAAGTGTTTAAAACAAAAACGGGAGAAATTTCCGTCCACGCTTCTTCGGTCACATTGCTTTCAAAATCACTTCAGATTCTGCCAGAAAAATTTCATGGGCTGACGGATACAGATATGCGTTACCGTCAAAGATATGTGGATTTGATTATGAATCAGGAAGTGAAAGATACATTTGTGAAACGTTCGAAAGTAATCAGCAGCATCCGTAAATATTTAGATGCGCAGGGATTTATGGAAGTGGAAACGCCGATGTTAGTTTCAAATGCCGGAGGCGCAGCGGCCAGACCGTTTGAGACGCACTTTAACGCGTTAAATGAAGATATTAAACTGAGGATTTCTCTGGAATTATATTTAAAGAGGCTGATTGTCGGCGGATTAGAGCGGGTATATGAAATTGGCAGGGTGTTTCGGAATGAGGGGTTAGACACAAGGCATAATCCGGAATTTACGTTAATGGAACTGTATCAGGCATATACCGATTATCATGGCATGATGGATTTGACGGAAAACCTGTACCGGTATATTGCAAAAGAAGTGACGGGCTCAGAAATTATTACCTATAATGGGCATGAGATGGATTTATCGAAGCCATTTGAACGGATTACAATGGTTGAGGCTGTAAAACGCTATGCCAACGTGGACTTTGATGAAATCCACAGCGCGCAAGAAGCGAAAAAAATTGCGGACGAGCGTCATATTGAATATGAGGACAGGCATGAAAAAGGCGATATTTTGAATTTGTTTTTCGAGGAATTTGTAGAGGAGCATTTGATTCAGCCGGTGTTTATTATGGATCATCCGATTGAGATTTCCCCACTGACGAAAAAGAAACTGGAAAATCCGGAATATGTGGAGCGGTTTGAGTTCTTTATGAATGGCTGGGAAATGGCGAACGCTTACTCTGAGTTAAATGACCCGATTGACCAGCGGGAGCGGTTTGAGGCGCAGGAGAAGCTTTTAGCAGCCGGAGACGCAGAGGCGAACCAGACAGATGAAGACTTTTTGAATGCGCTTAGTATCGGGATGCCGCCAACCGGAGGAATTGGATTCGGGATCGATAGAATGGTGATGATGATGACGGACGCGGCGGCGATTCGGGATGTTTTGTTGTTCCCCACGATGAAAACGCTTGGCGGAAAAGACCAGTAAAATCAAGGGTTTGCGGACTTAA
>CAJUST010000013.1 GCA_910589105.1 uncultured Lachnospiraceae bacterium | reverse complement strand
AAAGGAAAAAATTATGATTAGAATACTTTTCGTCTGCCACGGCAACATCTGCCGCAGCACAATGTGCGAAAGCATAATGACACATCTTGTAAACAAAAAAAATCAGTCCACCCAAATTTTGATACAATCTGCCGCCACGCATAATGATGAAATCGGCAGCCCGCCGCATTATGGCACAGAAGGAAAATTAAAACAAATGAAAATCCCGCTCGTCCCACATCGGGCAGTCCGTATGACAAAAGCAGATTATGACAACTATGACTATCTGATTGGAATGGATTCTGCCAATATTCAAAATATGAAAAAAATTGCAGGCGGCGACCCAGATGGCAAAATTCATAAACTCCTTTCATTTGCAGGCTCCTTGCGTGATATTGCAGACCCATGGTATACCGGAAATTTTGATGAAACGTATTCAGATGCGCTTTTAGGCTGTCAGGCATTATTAGACCATATCTTACAAAAAAATACCAGTTCCCGTTCTTAAAGTCCCTTGACTTTTGACCCATTTGTGCTAGAATAACGTTTAGTGTGAGTGTAAAGTAAAGGAAGGTTTTCGAATGAGAAGACAAGTTTTATCATTACTGGTTGAAAATACCGCAGGCGTAACAAGCCATATTTCGGGATTATTCAGCAGGAGAGGTTACAATATCGACAGTTTTTCATCTGGCGTAACGGCAGACCCGAACTATACGCGGATTACGATTGTCGCAAGCGGAGATGAGCAGATCTTAGAGCAAATTGAAAAGCAGCTCTCCAAGCTGGAAGATGTGCTAGACATCAAAAAATTAGAGCATGGAAAATCTGTAACGCGAGAGCTTGTACTAATCAAAATCCGCGCAAAAGACACAGACCGTCAGGCAATTTTAAACGTCACGGAAATTTTTCATGGGAAAGTCGTTGACGTAACGCACGATTCCATGGTGATTGAATTGACTGGCCAACAAGAAAAGCTGGAAGCTTTTATGGATTTGCTGTCCGGCTATGAAATCTTAGAACTGGCGCGAACAGGACTGACAGGACTGACACGGGGTTCTGCGGACGTAAAATACTTAGATTAAGTGAAATTAAAGGAGGATACATGAAATGTCAGCAAAAATTTTCTATCAGGAAGATTGTAATTTATCATTATTAGAAGGGAAAACAATCGCCATTATCGGCTATGGCAGTCAGGGACATGCGCACGCATTGAACTTAAAAGAATCCGGATGCCATGTCATTATCGGACTATATGAAGGCAGTAAGTCATGGGCAAAAGCGGAAAAACAAGGCTTTGAAGTATATACGGCAGCAGAAGCGGCAAAAAAAGCAGACGTCATTATGATTTTAATTAACGACGAGAAACAGGCGGATTTATACAAAAACGACATCGAGCCAAACTTAGAAGAAGGCAATATGCTTATGTTTGCGCATGGCTTTAATATCCACTTCGGCTGTATCGTTCCTCCGGCAAACGTTGACGTAACAATGATTGCGCCAAAAGGGCCGGGGCATACCGTCCGTTCGGAATACCAAGAAGGCAAAGGCGTGCCATGCCTGATCGCAGTAGAGCAGGATGCAACTGGAAAAGCTCAGGATATTGCATTAGCGTATGCGCTTGGCATCGGCGGGGCAAGAGCCGGTGTGCTTGAAACTACATTCCGCACCGAGACGGAAACAGACTTGTTTGGCGAGCAGGCTGTCCTTTGCGGCGGCGTATGCGCATTGATGCAGGCAGGCTTTGAAACATTAGTGGAAGCGGGATACGATGAAAGAAACGCTTATTTTGAATGTATCCATGAAATGAAATTAATCGTTGATTTAATTTACCAGTCAGGTTTCGCAGGCATGAGATATTCCATTTCCAACACAGCGGAATACGGCGATTATATTACCGGGCCAAAAATCATTACAGAAGACACAAAAAAAGCAATGAAACAGATTTTATCCGACATACAAGACGGCTCTTTTGCAAAAGAATTTTTACTGGATATGTCACCGGCCGGAAAACAGGTTCATTTTAGGGCAATGCGTAAACTAGCTTCCGAACATTCCTCAGAAGCAATCGGTAAAGAAATCCGTAAACTCTATAGCTGGAACAATGAAGAAGATAAATTGATCAATAACTAATAATTTAAGCTAAAAATGAAAAGGAGTAGGTTTTGCCTGCTTCTTTTCTTTATCTAAACCAGTCAAAAGTAAAAACGAAACAGTAAACTTATTTCTGCCGCATCGCTAAAAGCCTGCAAGAAATCCATGAAATCCTTGAAAAAAAACAAAGAATAGGATAGAATAATACCGATTTCAATTTGTAAAAATATAGAAATAGGAGACTAAAACATGCGAAAAACAAAAATCATATGCACATTAGGCCCTGCAACCGACCGGGAAGGCGTATTGGAAAAATTAATCATTACCGGAATGAACGTGGCGCGGCTCAATTTTTCCCATGGCAGTTATGAGGAACATTCAAGGAGAATAGAGACGGTCAAGGCATTACGGGAAAAACACCATATGCCGACAGCCATTATGCTTGACACGAAAGGGCCGGAAATCCGCTTAGGGCTTTTCAAAGACAAAGAAGTGATTTTAGAAGAAGGCCAGAAATTTGTCCTCTATGCAACGGAACGGGAAGGCGATAAAGACGGCATTTCCATCTCATATCCGGATTTATACCAAGACGTGTCAGTCGGATCGACCATTTTAATAGACGACGGCCTTGTAGAAATGGAAGTGATCGAATTAAATGACACTGAGATCGTATGTCAGGTCAAGAACGGCGGAAAAGTATCCGACCGTAAAGGCGTGAACGTGCCGAACGTTAAATTGTCCATGCCGTTTTTAAGCGAAAAAGACAAAGAAGATATTTTGTTTGGCATCAAAAATGATGTGGATTTTGTCGCCGCTTCTTTTGTGCGCCGCGCAGATGACATCAATAAAATGCGGAAATTCTTAAATGACCATGGCGGATACGATGTGCATATTATCTCGAAAATCGAAAATAATGAAGGCGTAGAAAACATCGAAGAAATATTAGAAGCTTCCGAAGGCGTCATGATCGCCAGAGGGGATATGGGCGTGGAAATACCTTATGAAGAAGTTCCCGTCATTCAAAAAATGATTATCAAAAAAGGCATGGAAGCCGGAAAACAGATTATTACCGCTACGCAAATGCTCGATTCCATGATGAAAAATCCAAGGCCGACAAGAGCGGAAACGACAGACGTGGCAAATGCCATTTACGATGGAACGGGCGCAATTATGCTTTCAGGCGAAACAGCGGCAGGCGCATACCCTGTAGAATCTTTAGAAACAATGGTTCGGATCGCTGACCGGACGGAACAGGATATTGACTACCGTAAACGCTTTTTTGCAAGAGACCGTAAAGCAAATCCGGATATCACGGATGCAATTTGCCATGCAACCTGCACATCTGCATTAGACTTAAACGCAAAAGCAATCGTAACCGTTACAAAAAGCGGATATTCTGCAAGGAATATCTCGAAATACTGTCCGGCATGCAACGTAGTGTGCGGCACGACAGACGAAAAAGTCGCGCGACAGCTAAGCATGGTCTGGGGAGCAATCCCAGTGATTTTAGAAAATAAAAAAGATGTATTTGAATTATTTGACCATGCGTTAGAAGCCGCTGAAGAAAAAGGCTATCTGAGCAAAGGCGATATAACAGTCATCACTTCCGGCGTGCCAATCGGCGTTTCCGGCACAACAAACATGATAAAAATCCAAATGGTATAAATCAAAATCTTCTTTTTGCAATGTATCAGACGCTTATGAAAGATACGTCAAAAGGAAATACTGCGATTCCTTTCTTTTAGAAAATCTGAAAAAAGATAAAATAATAGCATCAAAATAACATAAAAAAATGTTAATTTATTTCATTTGCGAATCTTATTCTTAAAAAACTTGCAGATTCCATAATCTGCAAGTTCATTTTCATTCTCTTGTAATCTACAAGTTCAATTTCCTTTTTAAATAAGAATCATCGTAATTCTTGTTATCTGCGAAACTAATTCTTATCAAGATATATAAAAATTATATTTAATATTTTGTGAAGAAGTTGGTTTGTCAATCCATTTCCAAAAAGCTTTAGCGTAATCAATGTAGGATTACAATACATGAGTGAACCTAGATAAGGAGAAAACTAAAAACTCTATTTAAGACAACAGACACAATAATGTGGAGTGAATATCTTATTTTGGAGGAAATAGAAAATGGCAAAATCAGAATACCGGGATGGAAAAATATAGGAAAGATTAAGAAGAATATATAACAAATTATACCTGAAAAAATACAAATAATCCCATACCCACCAAAGCAAAATTCTTATCTGCTATTATAATAGCGTAAGTAGTAAATGGATAAAATCCAAAATACGGGCCTTTTTAAATTATAGTTGATAGGAGAATGAATATGACAAATTGTGACAACAAAAGACCATGTCCATGCACTTATGACTGTCCGAGACATGGGAAGCGCTGTGCCTGGGTGACTCATCACAGGGATAACAACGAGGGAGCGCCTGGGTGCTTTTTTTCCGCGCAAGCGGAAGCTACATATGACAGGAGTATAGAAGCTCTGTGCCGGGACAGAGGGATCATGTCGGACAAAAGGTGAGGAAAAATGATTTTACAAAAAAGAATGGCGCTTTTAACACTTGCCCTTTCAGGGATACTTTGCCTTGGGGGATGTGGAAGGAAAGATAATGAAAAAATCACTTTCATAGAACAGCTCAACAATCCGGTCTATACGATTGGCGTTCCAGAAGGCGGGGCAGGCATGTATATGGCGGAAAAATATCTTCCGGAGGCGGAGCATAAAACATTTTCCGGCAACGCTTCGGGGTATCTTGCCATTTCTCAGGGAAAACTGGACGGGTTTGTTTATGACCGGGTAATGATGGAATTTGCTATTGCCAGCGGTCTTGAGAATGTGGAGATTTTAGAGGAAAACCTGGGAGAAAGTATGGATGTGGCTGTGGGGATTTCACCCAAAAGCCAGGTTGACAATTTAAAGGATAAAGTGAACCAGTTTCTGTCGGAAGCAAGAGCCGAGGGGACGCTGGATGATATGTATGACCGCTGGGTAAGCAGGGCGGAGGGAACCATGCCGGAAATACAAGAGCCACAGATGCCGGACTGTAAGCTTAAGGTGGGAACCACAGGGATGGTTCAGCCTTTCAGCTACTATGAGGGGACGACTCTTACCGGATATGATGTGGAGCTGATTTACCGTTTTGGAGCGTGGCTGAATGCGGAAGTGGAAATTAAGATTTACGACTATGACGGAATTATTGCCGCGGCCCAGGCCGGCGACATTGACTGTATTATGGCGAATTTAAATGCCACCGAGGAAAGGCGCAGGCATATCGAATTTTCCGATTGTGTTTATCCTTCGATGACCGCCGTTATGGTAAGGTCGGAACAGAAAGGCAGCGCACAGAAAAAATACGGGACACTTTCGGATTTTGCCGGAGCAAGGTTTGCAACATTAAGCGGAGGGGTTTACGATAAACTTTTACAGGAAGTAATTGTGGATGCGGAAGACTTTTCCTACTACAATTCTGTTCCCGATATTGTTGCGGCTCTTAAGGCAGATCGTGTGGATGCGGGGGTGTTGGATGAACCGCTGGCACAGCTTGCGGCAGCAAAAAATGAAGGTCTGAAAATTTTTGAAGAACCTGTCGCGCGGGATAAATATGGATATGCTTTTCCCAAGGGAAGTCCTATGCGGGAACAGTTTAATGAAGTTATTGCAAAGTTTAAAGAGGACGGAACAATCACATCCTTAAAGGAAAAGTGGCTTGGGGCGGATGAGAGCATAAAGGAATTAAGGGAGCAGGACTGGCCGGGGGATAAGGGAAGCATCCGGTACTACTATGATGGCGCCCATGAACCTATGACTTATCTTGGAAGCAGCGGCGAACCTTTAGGGCTTGAAATAGATCTGCTGCTTATGATTGCGCGTGAACTGGATATGGACGTGGAGATGACAACATGTGAATTTGCTTCGCTGATAACCGCCCTTGAAAGCGGGAAGGCGGATGTGGTCAGCGGAAGCCTTTCCATCACGGAAGAAAGAGCGAAGCGGGTAGACTTTGCCGATACTCATTATGACTCAGCTATGGTACTTCTGGTACGCGATTTGAATGGGGAATTGCAGGAAAAAGGTTTCTGGGTAAATCTTGAGGACAGCTTCCAAAGCACTTTTGTAGTGGAAGGGCGCTGGCGGCTGATTTTGCAGGGGCTTGGCGTCACCATACTGATTTCTGTCTTTTCAGGATTTTTGGGTCTGTGTCTTGGCTTTGGGATATGTATGCTGCGCCGGATCAATTGTAAGCCAACTCAGTGGTTCGGGGCGGCATTTGTTCGTGTGATTCAGGGAACCCCTATTGTAGTCTTTCTGATGATTTTGTACTATGGAATTTTTGGTTCGGTGGATATTTCTGAAATTCTGGTTGCAGTTATTGGATTTTCCATTAATTTTGCGGCCTATTCATCAGAGATGATGCGGACAGGGATAGAAACTGTGGATAAGGGGCAAAGCGAGGCAGCCCTTGCTATGGGCTATACGAAAGGTCAGACATTTTTTAAGATTGTATTGCCCCAGGCGGCCAGAAATTTTATTCCTGTGTTGAAAGGAGAATTTATTTCCATGGTAAAAATGACTTCAGTAGTAGGATATATCGCTGTACAGGATCTGACCAAAGTATCTGACATTATACGCTCACGTACCATGGAGGCGTTCTTTCCACTGATAATGACAGCAGTAATTTATTTTATTGTCGCCAATATGATGACGTCAGCTCTCTCATTTGCAGAGAAGAAAGTTGCGCCGAAGCGGAATAAACGCAGCTTAAAGGGGGTGTGCATGTAATGACAGAAAAGCATGAAACCCGGGACGCTTGCGCCGGGGGAAGTATGAACACAAGCATAATATCTATCCGGCATCTGTGTAAGGAATATTTAAATGTAACCCCTTTGAAGGATATAAGCGTGGAGATTAAAAAAGGAGAAGTAATTTCCATTATAGGCCCGTCAGGAACAGGAAAGTCAACCCTGCTTCGATGCATTAATCTTCTGGAGACGCCTACAAAAGGCGAGATTGTGGTAGATGGTGTGGTAAGAACGGACAAGAAATGTAATATAAATCTGGTGAGGCAGAAGATGGGAATGGTATTTCAGTCCTTCAACCTGTTTGCGCACAAGACCATTATAGAAAATATCATGATGGGGCAGGTCGATCTTCTTGGCAGAAGCCGGCAGGAGGCTTATGATAGAGGGATGGAACTGCTGCGTAACATAGGGCTTGCAGACAAGGCTTTTTCTTATCCGGATGAGCTTTCGGGAGGACAGAAGCAGCGTGCGGCTATTGCAAGGACGGTGGCCATGGAGCCGGAAATTATTCTTTTTGACGAGCCGACTTCCGCACTGGATCCCACTATGGTGGGAGAAGTTCTTTCGGTTATCCGTGGTCTGGCAGGGCAGGGAATGACCATGATGATCGTGACGCATGAAATGAAGTTTGCCCGGGATGTATCCACCAGGATATTTTATATGGATCAGGGCGAAATCTATGAGGACGGAACGCCGGAACAGATTTTTGAGCATCCAAAGAGGGAGAGAACCCGGATATTTATCCGGCAGCTTAAGGCGCTCCATGTGGAAAAAATCTCACGCGACTTTGATTTTCCGGCCTTTATGACACGTCTTGAGGAGTTCGGACGTAAGCAGCAGTTTTCACAGAAACAGATTTACGCTATGCAGCTTGTTGTGGAGGAAGCGCTGATGCAAAAACTTCTGCCTGCGGCAGGGGAAGCGGAGGAAAGGGATCTTTCTCTGGATGTGGAATACAGCGAAAGGGAAAATCTGGCGCAGATGCGGTTTTCCTATAATGGTCCTTCCTTTCATCCTTTTGGGGGAGAAGAAGATTTGTCCGTCAGGATGATAAAAGGAATGTCCAAAGAGATGGAGCATAAGTTTGTGGATGGAATGAATCAATTAATTATAAGTATATAGATTAAAAAAAGAGGTTGAATCATGAAAAAGTACACAAACGGAGTGACGGAAGCTGCCAACAAGGATAACGAATTATACAGCGTACAGACAGCCTTTTAAAAAAATACTAAATTGGAAATAAGAGAAAAATTATGGAAAAAATAAAATTAAATAATGAAAATATTGCGCGGACAAGCAGTCTTGCAGAAAAGACGCTTGGAGAATGGGGCGTTGATGCCAGAAATATTATCCAAATCCGGCTTGCAGTGGAGGAAACGCTGTTAAAGTACCAGGAGGCTTTCGGTGTGGAGGCTGTATTTAAGCAAAAATATATCAAACGTCTTAATCGTATCCGTCTGGAACTTTTCCTGCCAGGGGAAAGGGTTGATCCCTTTGATACAGAGGAAGAAGAACAAAGCCAGGTACTGCGGGGACTTCTTGCCAATATGGGAGTTGCGCCCGCATGGCAGTACAAAAATGGAGAGAATCTTATTTTATTTACTCCAAAAAAGAAGAAACGTTCCCAGATGGCTTCACTGGCGCTGTCCGTCATACTGGCTTTTTTGTGCGGCGGTGTGTGTTGTTTCCTGCCAGAGAGTGTCAGGGCTTTTCTTGCAAATGAGATTATCGGCCCGGTATTTAACCGTTTTATGGGACTTTTATCAGCCATTGCAGGTCCTATGGTGTTTCTTTCAATTGTATGGGGAATATACAGCATTGGGGATATGGCGACTATGGGCAGAATCGGAAAGAGGATGATTGGACGCTTTATGCTGATGACGATTCTTCTGACACTGCCCATATGTGTATTTGCCATACCGTTTTTTTCCCTAAAAACCGGAGACGGTGGGAAGTTTGATTTTTCTGAATTGTTTCAAATGGTTCTGGATATTGTGCCAGGCAACTTTTTTACGCCCTTTACAGAAGGGAATCCTATGCAGATTATTTTTGTGGCAGTTTTAATCGGAATCGCAATGCTGATTCTGGGAAACAAAGCTACGATTGCCGCGGCCTTTGTGGAACAGTCTAATTATATTATACAGCTTATTATGGAGGCAGTCAGTTCTTTTGTTCCAGTGTTTGTGTTCGGCAGTATTTTAAATATGATACTGGGTAACAACTTTTCGGCATTTCTTCCTGCATATAAGGTGGTTCTGGCAATGCTTATGGGAGACGCTGTTCTTCTGGCAGTGTATCTTGCGTTGGTATGCGCAAGGAGGAAGGCGCAGCTTATGGTATTGCTGAAAAAGATGATGCCCACTTTTCTGATTGCATTAACCACGGCATCTTCTTCTGCCGCATTTGGGGTAAATATGGAGTGCTGTGAAAAAGACCTTGGGATTGACAGAAGGATCGTTAATTTTGGTATCCCTTTAGGACAGGTTATCTTTATGCCGGGGGTTTCCGTTATGTTTCTGGCGGTGGGATTTTGTATGGCTGAAATCTATGACGTGACAGTTTCTCCGGCGTGGCTGGCTACGGCATGTCTCATTGCTATTGTGCTTGCGGTGGCGGCGCCTCCTATTCCCGGCGGCGCGCTGACCTGTTATACGATTTTGTTTGTCCAGCTTAAGATTCCCATGGAGGCTGTAGCGGTCACGATTGCCCTCAATGTAATACTGGAATTTATTACTACAGCGGTGAACTTGTTCTGTCTGCAGGCGGAACTTGTGGAACTGGCTGCCGGTCTTGATATGCTGGATGTGAGAAAACTAAGAGAGAAGAAACGTGTATTAAATAGATGAAAAAACCCGAAACGTCAAGAGAAGAAAGGGAGGAAGAAAAATGGAAAATGCATCAATGTTGAAGTTTCATGCGGACGATATTATTTTGAATGAAGGCGGAACTTATGAAGAAATGTACAAAATTATATCCGCTTCTGTAGCAATTTATATCCGGTATGGGGAAAAGGAGGAACACTTGATTGGGATTTATTCCAAATCTAAGTGTTTCGGCGAAACAAATGTGTTTTCCAGCCAGCCAAGTATTTATACGGTTGTTGCTTATGGGGATGTGTGTCTGATGCGCATTACAAAGGATTCTCTGGAAGAATTTATCAGAAGAAATCCCAGAAATGCAATTGATATCATGCAGAATATGGTGCATACCAATATGCTAATGCAGAAAAATATCGATCTGCTGCTGGACGATATTTATGAAAAGCAGGATATCAATAAGAGAAGAACAGAAGAAATAAAAGACAAGATGAAACAATACCGCATGAACGGATTTAATTTTTTAGGAATTTAAAATTCAGGATTACACCCTGACGAATCAGTTCAAAAACGGAGTCAATTACCTTACCTTTACATTAAAAAAGAAAAAATTATCTCCTGCAGTATCTCTGCTGGCAGCAGTGGCTCTGGCTCTTTTTTCCGGTATGATTTCCTCTTGCAGGCAGCGGCAGCAGTTCCTTTCGGCTTTCGGAACTTCTGGAAATGGTTCTTGGAATTGTACCGGACAATTTTTTTACTCCTTTTTTGGAGGGAAATCCTTTACAGATTATTTTTCTTGCAGCCCTTGCAGGGATGGCAATGCTGATTCTGGGGAACAGGGCTGCGATTGTTTCGTTTTGGCTATTATTATATTGTCGTTTGGAATAAACTTTATAAAAGAAAACTTTGGGAAACATACCGGTTTCGGGAAGGGAAATTACATGAAGATGAGTTTGCGTTTCATCACATCATTGGACAATGCCACAAAATATCCTGTATTTCAGACATTGGATATTATTATGTCCAACGTACCGGAAGCATTATGTCCCTGCAAACAGAAAAATGGACTGCATAGAAGCGTTTTTAGAGAGAATGGATTACATGAAATAAATGCGTAAAACCCGCGAGGAAACAATAAGTGATGAAAAAAAAGATGGAGCAGATACAAAAACACTGCCTTCAGCTAGGGGAAACCGTGTGTTTTACCGACACCATAGTGAAAAAGAGGATTGGAAAAAGAAACAGAAAGAAAACCGGCAAACAGAAACTTTTGGAATTTTCCTGCGCAAAGCTAGTAATTACAGACCGCATCCACGGAATGCTTTTTGCGGCATTGACAGGGACGCCGTGTATCGCGCTCAATAATGTAAGCGGGAAAGTCTCTGGCGCTTATGAATGGATCAGGCATTTGGATTACATACAATTTGTGGAGGAGCAGAAACTGACAAAGGAAACCGTAAACAATCTGTTAAAAATTCAGGGCGGTAGATATTCCAACAGGGAACTGTCTGGCTTCTACAGCCTGATGAAAAAAGAGATTACATCTTAATCCATTCTATATTTCCAAAAAAACATGCTAAAAATCCAAATGGCATAAATCAAAACCCCCTTTCATACAATGTATAAAGTATTTTCAAGACAACATGACAGGAAAGGGGTTATTTGAATGGAAATGGCATCCGGAAATAAAGAATTTAATCTTTATAAAGACATACAGCAAAGAACCGGCGGGGAGATCTATATTGGGATTGTAGGGCCTGTCCGCACAGGCAAATCCACATTTATCAAACGTTTTATGGATCTAATGGTGCTTCCTAATATGGAAGATGAAAATATACGGGCTAGGACAGTAGATGAACTGCCACAGTCTGCGCAAGGCAAAACCATTATGACGACGGAACCAAAATTTATCCCGAAAGATGCGGCAAATATCCATTTAGACAGCGATACCGAAGTGAAGGTTCGTTTGATCGACTGCGTGGGATATATGGTGGAAGGCGCCGCAGGCCATATGGAAGGGACGAATAAACGAATGGTGAAAACCCCATGGTATGATTATGAAATCCCGTTTGTGGACGCCGCTTCCATTGGCACCCAAAAAGTCATTAAAGACCACTCCACAATTGGAATCGTAATTACAACAGACGGCTCATTTGGCGAATTAAAACGGGATAATTACCTTGCGGCGGAAGAAAAAACAATTACGGAATTAAAAACATTGGGAAAACCGTTTGTTGTCGTATTAAATTCGGAACGCCCATACAGCGATGACACGGTAAAATTAGCGGAACAGATGTCGGAAAAATACCAAACGCCGGTTGTCCCAGTCAGTTGTGAACAGCTTCGCAAAGACGATATAAACCGGATACTAGAAAGCATCTTATATGAATTTCCGATTATAAAAATGGAATTTTTTATTCCCAAATGGGCGGAAATGCTGCCAACTTCAAACCGTATGAAAGAGAGCATGATTGAAAACGCGCGCATGATTTTAAATTCCGTAACAAAAGCAAAAGACGTAAAATTCATTCAAAAACAGGAAAATTCGGAATACATATCAGATATTCATTTAGATAAAATTGATTTAGCCCAAGGGCTCCTAAAAATAAAAATTACAATGGAAGATAAATATTATTATGAAAACATCAGCGAACTGACCGGAGTGCCGATTCAGGGAGAATATCAGTTAATTTCCCTGATTAAAGACCTTTCCGCCCAGAAAAATGCGTATGCAAAAGTCGCAGACGCAGTCAACGCAGTGCAGATGAAAGGATATGGCGTGATCCACCCGCAATTAAATGACATATCTTTAGAAGAACCAGAGTTAATCCGCCATGGAAATAAATATGGCGTAAAATTAAAAGCAACGTCACCTTCCGTACATTTAATCCGCGCCAACATTGAAACAGAAATTGCGCCGATAGTCGGAAGTGAAGAACAGGCAAAAGATTTAATCGCCTATATCAAGGAAGGGCAGAATACAGAAAGCGGCGTCTGGGATACAAATATTTTTGGAAAATCCGTTGGGGAACTGATGGAGGACGGGATCCGCAGTAAAATCTCCATGATGGACGATGAATGCCAGATGAAGTTACAGGATACCATGCAGAAAATTGTCAATGACAGCAATGGAGGGCTGGTCTGTATTATTATCTAAAGTATGTAAAACTATTCGCCGAATAAGAAAATCTTATCACAAGGCATTGTTTTCGAAAATTCATTAATAAAAAATAAGACTGCTGCAAATGCGGCTTCTAAAAATAAAGGCTGCTGCAAAATGCGGCTTTTATACAATATTTGGGATAAGGCCAAGGCAGGTTTCATGCCACCTATTGTATAAAGCGGATCTTTTGCGGCAGTCCTTGTTTTATTTATTGTGGATCTTGTTTGTCATGAGTGACAGACGTAATGGTATGGACAACTCTAGAACGTATATGTTAAACTATAAACAGATTATTTTTCGTATCCACATGAAAAGAAAAATGCGGCTTATTTTATCTTATTCCCTAGGCCAAATGAAAACAGAAGAATTTGAAAAAACAAGAAGGCATTGTAAAAAGCGAAAAGTATATGCTTTATTGAGAATTTGATACAACAGAAAGTTATGGCAAAGCGCAAAAAAACCTTTATGAAAGCTATTGGAAGCCGATTGAAAAATGTTTAATCGCTCCACATGAAAAATACTTAGGAGAAGGGCTGTTTTCATGATGCCCGCAGATTTTGAAAAGGGGAATCTTCCCTAACATTTGGAATAACATACAGGAGGATGATATGGACGCAGCAGGCAGAAAATTACAGGAGTGTTTGAACAACATAAAACAAAAAATAGATTTTAAGCCAAAAGCGGCTCTAGTCCTTGGTTCCGGATTGGGAAGTTTCGGTTCGGAAATTGAGGTTTGCGAAGTTTTGGATTATGCGGAAATTTCAGGATTTCCGGTTTCTACGGCAGAAGGGCACAAAGGAAGATATTTGTTTGGATATATCGGCAAAGTCCCCGTTGTCTGTATGCAGGGCAGAGTGCATTATTATGAGGGATATTCCATGCCAGACGTTGTGCTTCCGGTTCGTCTGATGGGATTAATGGGAGCAAAAGCCCTGCTTTTGACAAACGCCGCAGGCGGAATACAGCAGGGGATGCAGGCAGGGGATTTCATGATGATTACCGGACAAATCGCTTCCTTTGTCCCATCGCCTCTGGTTGGGGAAAATATAGATTTTTTAGGTACGCGGTTTCCGGATATGAGCCAGATTTATGAAAAAGAATACCAAAAAATCATTCTAAAAACGGCTCTTGAATTTGGGATTGATTTAAAACAGGGCGTTTATTTACAGACCAGCGGGCCGCAGTACGAATCGCCGGAAGAAATTTTCATGTTCCGCGCGTTAGGCGCAGATGCGGTCGGCATGAGCACAGCGTGTGAAGCGGTCGCGGCAAAACATATGGGATTGAAAGTTGCAGGAATTTCCTGTATTTCAAATCTGGCTTCCGGAATAACACAAACGCCACTGAGCCATGAAGAAGTGAACCGGACGGCAAAACTGGCAGAACAAAACTTTCAAAAGCTGGCATACGCTTCTATAGAAAGAATAGGGGAAACTCTGTAAGAACAGAATGTGGGGTGAAAGTATGAACGTCAGATTTTATCATGCAGCTATATTGACGCTATCTGGGGAGCGGACGTTTTCTCTTATTCAGGGAGAATTATGGGTCAGGGGAAATAAAATCGCGTACATTGGAGATGGGACAGACAGACATGCAGGGGATTTTTGCTGGGAAAGGGAAATTGATGCGCAAGGAACGGTTTTAATGCCCGGTTTTAAAAACGCCCATACCCATACGGCTATGACGTTCTTACGTTCCTACGCCGACGATCTTCCATTAGAGGAGTGGCTGCAAAAACAAGTGTTTCCAAAAGAAGCCCTTTTAACGCCGGAAGATATTTACCATCTTTGCAAACTTGGGATAATGGAATATCTAACAAGCGGGATTACGTCAAATTTTGATATGTATTTCGCGCCGCTTCCGGCGGCAAAAGCAACGGTTGACTGTGGGTTCCGTTCCGTGTTTACCAGTGGGTTAAATGATTTTTGCCAGTCGCTTTCTGAAGTGGAGGAATTATATGAAAAAATCCGTTCACTAAACAGCCGGACAAGTTTTTATCTGGGCTTTCATGCAGAATACACAACGTCTTTGCAGTTAATGGAAGGGCTTTGCGATCTTGCCGAAAAGTTCAAATCCCCAGTCTGGCTCCATAATTCTGAAACAAAATCAGAAGTGGAAGCGTGCATAAAGCGCTGGGGGAAAACTCCGACGGAACTGACGGATTCACTTGGATTATATCAATATGGCGGCGGTGGTTACCATTGTGTTTATTTTAGGGAGCAGGATTTTGAAATTTTTAAAAAGCGGAAGCTGACTGCGGTAACAAATCCGGCCTCTAACTTAAAACTGGCAAGCGGGATCGCCCCAGTCAAACGTTTTTTGGAAGAAGGCATAGAAGTGGCGGTTGGAACGGACGGCCCGGCGAGCAATAATTGTCTGGATATGTTCCGCGAAATGTTTTTAGTCAGCGGACTGGCAAAAGTCAGAGAAATGGATGCGGCTTGCGTCACGGCAGATGAAGTCCTTTACATGGCAACGGCAGGCGGAGCAAAGGCAATGGGTTTAGATGGCTGTGACTGCCTTGCCCAAGGGAAGTTAGCCGATTTAATCCAGATTGATTTAAACTGGCCAAACATGCAGCCCGAAAATGATTTTGTCAAAAATATCGTCTATTCCGGCAGTAAACAAAATGTAAAACTAACGATGGTTGACGGAAAGATTTTATATGAAGACGGAAAATTTTTTATTGGCTCAGAACCGAAAGAGGTTTACCGCCGCGCAAATGAAATTATCAGGAGGATGGAAACATGATTGTAACTTTTTTGCACCATAGCTGTTTTACCGTAGAAATGGAAAAACGGGTTTTGATTTTTGATTATTTTAGGGACGGAATGGTAAAGGGGTATCATTTTACAGGCGTATTGCCGGAATTTGACGAAAGTAAGGCAATCTATGTGTTTGCAAGCCATTTCCATCAGGATCATTTTGATCTTGAGATTTTACGGTGGGCAGAAAAATACCCTAACATCTCCTATATTCTATCAAAAGACATTCGTCTGTCCGACCGGTATTTAGAGCGCAACGGGATTTCGCCAAAAGTGAAGGAAAAAGTGACGTTCGTCCATCCGCTTAAAACTTATCAAGTTGATGACATGAAGATAAGGACACTGCGTTCTACGGACGTTGGCGTAGCTTTTTTAGTATTTGCAGAAGAAAAGACAATCTACCATGCGGGAGATTTAAACCTCTGGAAATGGGACGGCGCGGGAGAGCTTGTAAATGGAAAGGAAACGCGGGCATATAAGCATGAAATCAACAAACTGTCAGATTATGAGATTGATGCGGCGTTTGTCCCGCTAGACCCACGGCAAAAGAAGTTTGCCGGAGAAGGGCTTCTTTACTTTTTAGAGCATGTAAATGCAAAGGCAGTGTTTCCCATGCACATGTGGCAGGATTACAACTGCATCCCGGCATTTAAAGCGAAGATTTCAAACGGGACGTTTGCGAGGAGAGTTGTGGACATTACCGGAGAAAATGAATCATTTGAAATGAACGAACAAAAAATATAAATTAGCTATTTTTTAGAAATTATTTATTAAGTATTCAAAATACTGGCTATATTTTGTAATCATCAGATTCGCTGTCATTTTGTAAATGTGTCACATGGTCAGAAGCAATAAATTCAAATGGTTCATAAAAACATGAGCCAACACTGCCAGAATAAGCAAGGCTTAAACAGTTTTTATATTTTCTAACTTTTATCTCATTTCCAACAAAATCATCGATGCCATTATTTAAAGCAGAAGATGAAATATACGGGATACTTCCAGCAATATGATCCTCTCTTTTTAAACGCTTTCCACGTTTGATGTCAGGAAATATATCAATTAGAAAAAAATCTTTCCATTTTTTATCTTTTATTGCTGGAATATCTTGGCATTTTAAAACTTTCTCCCATTTTTTGTCAAAAAGTTTAAGCATCCTACGCATCTCCTAAAAATAAGTATTTCCTGCCTTGCATTACCATGGAAAATCCTTACTTGCGAAATCGTTTTTAAACCTTTAGATGATTTCCTTATATGTAACTGGCAGTATATATAGTATAACATAATACGGGTTGGATTTCTACTTGCGTATTCCCCCAGTTTTTCATATAATAGAACTCACAAGCTTTCATATTACAAATTGGAGGAAAAAAATGTCAATTAATCAGAGCAAAATCCGAAATTTCTGCATTATCGCCCACATCGACCATGGCAAATCCACATTAGCGGACCGAATCATAGAACAGACCGGTCTTTTGACAAGCCGTGAAATGCAGGCGCAAGTGCTTGACAATATGGACTTAGAACGCGAACGCGGCATTACGATTAAATCACAGGCAGTCCGCATTATATATAAAGCCAAAAATGGCGAAGAATATATTTTCAACTTAATCGACACGCCTGGCCATGTCGACTTCAACTATGAAGTGTCCCGCAGTTTAGCCGCATGTGACGGCGCAATCCTTGTTGTTGATGCGGCTCAGGGTATCGAAGCCCAGACCTTGGCAAACGTCTATCTGGCATTAGACCACGACTTAGACGTGATGCCTGTCATCAATAAAATCGATCTTCCCAGCGCGCAGCCCGATTTTGTCATAGAAGAAATAGAAAATGTGATTGGGATAGAAGCGCAGGACGCCCCAAAAATCTCAGCAAAAACAGGATTAAACGTCGATTTAGTGTTAGAGCAGATTGTAGAAAAGATACCCGCGCCCTCCGGCGATCCCGATGCGCCTTTACAGGCGCTCATTTTCGATGCCGTCTATGATTCCTACAAAGGCGTAATTGTCTTTTGCCGAATTATGGAAGGAACGGTAAAATCCGGAGATCTGATCCGCATGATGGCGACAAAAGCGGAAGACGACGTAGTGGAAGTCGGGTATTTTGGCGCAGGCCAGTTTATCCCCTGCGAAGAATTAAGCGCGGGAATGGTCGGTTATCTTACGGCCGGAATTAAAAATGTCAGGGATACGAGGATTGGCGACACCATCACACACGCCTCCCGTCCATGCAGCGCCCCGCTCCCCGGTTATAAAAAAGTCAACCCCATGGTTTACTGCGGCGTATATCCGGCAGACAGCGCGAAATATCCGGATTTAAGGGACGCTTTAGAAAAACTTCAGATAAACGACGCCTCCCTCCATTATGAACCGGAAACGTCACTTGCGTTAGGATTTGGCTTCCGTTGCGGGTTTTTAGGCCTTCTGCATTTAGAAATCATTCAGGAACGGCTGGAACGGGAATTTAATTTAGATTTAGTGACGACTGCCCCGGGCGTTATTTATAAAGTTTACAAGACAAACGGCGAAGTCATCGAACTGACGAACCCGTCGAACCTGCCGGACCCGTCTGAAATCGACTATATGGAAGAACCGTTTGTCTCGGCCGAAATTATGGTGACAAGCGAATATGTCGGCGCGATTATGACCCTTTGCCAAGAACGCCGCGGAATCTATATCAGCATGGAATATCTCGAAGAAACGCGGGCGCTCCTGAAATACGATTTGCCTTTAAATGAAATTATTTATGACTTTTTTGACGCTTTAAAATCCCGTTCCAGAGGGTACGCGTCGTTTGATTACGAATTAAAGGCATATGTCCGTTCCGATTTAGTGAAACTTGATATATTAATCAATAAAGAAACAGTTGACGCTTTATCCTTTATTGTATTTAAAGACAACGCCTACGAACGCGGCAGGAAAATGTGCGAGAAATTAAAAGGCGAAATCCCGCGTCATCTGTTTGAAATCCCGATTCAGGCGGCAGTGGGCGGGAAAGTCATTGCCAGAGAAACCGTAAAAGCCATGCGTAAGGATGTGCTTGCAAAATGTTACGGCGGAGACATCAGCCGTAAGAGAAAACTCTTAGAAAAACAAAAAGAAGGAAAAAAACGGATGCGTCAGATAGGCAGCGTGGAAATTCCACAGGAAGCGTTTATGAGCGTCCTGAAATTAGATGAGGATTGAGAATGAATGAATTGGAATTGTATCTTCATATACCATTTTGTATGAAAAAATGCAATTACTGCGATTTTTTGTCAGCTCACGCAGACGAACAATCGCAGCTTGCATATTTGGAAGGCCTAAAACGGGAACTTTCCTTTTATGGAACCCGTTTTTTAGGCAGACGCATTACTTCTATTTACATAGGAGGCGGAACTCCTTCTTGGATGCAGGAATCCTATATCGCAGGACTAATGAAAGAGGCATTCCGCTCATTTTCCGTGGAAAAAAATGCCGAGATTACGATTGAATGCAATCCCGGCACCCTGACAAAGAAAAAACTCGAATGTTACCGGAAAGTCGGAATCAACCGTTTAAGCATAGGCTTACAGTCTGCAAACAACGAAGAACTAAAACTTTTGGGAAGAGTGCATACGTTTGAACAATTTTTAAGGAATTTTGAACTGGCGAGAGAATATGGCTTTTCCAATATCAATATAGACTTAATGGATTCCCTTCCCTACCAGACAGAAGAAACGTTTTATCATACGCTGATAAAAACCGTCCGGTTAAATCCGGAACATATTTCCTGCTATTCTTTAATCTTAGAAAAAGGCACGCCATTTTATGAGCAATACAAATTTGACATGGTGAAGCAGCAGGCGGGCATGAAGACAGAAATCCTTCCGTCTGAAGAAATGGCTTACCGCATAGGGAAAATGACGCAAGCCGTCCTTGCAGAAAACGGATACCGCCAATATGAGATCTCCAATTTTGCCAAAAAAGGGCATGAATGCAGACACAACATTGGCTATTGGCAACGGAAGGAATACCTTGGCGCAGGCTTAGGCGCGGATTCCTTAATCGGCGAAACACGCTACCAAAATATCCGTGATTTGCAGGAATATATCCGAAAATCCGTACATATCGAAGAAACGGAATTGTCTGATGAAAAACAAGAAAAGCTGATTACCGGCTCAACCCTCCATGCAAAGGCAACGGAACTGGACCGCAAAGCCCAAATGGAAGAATTTATGTTTTTAGGGTTCCGCATGACGGAAGGAATTGAAAAAAGCAGGTTTTACCAGTCATTTGGGCTGACCGTAGATTTCATATATCATTCCGTCCTTGAAAAGCTGAAAGCAGACGGCTTGCTGATTGAAACCCCCACGAAACTTTACCTGACCGAACAGGGCATGGATTTAAATAACTATGTGGCTGCCCAGTTTTTACTGTAGGGAAATAAAACCGCTTTACAATTTCTCAGTTCTTTACTATAATTCAAATAGCATTTAAGATAAAGCCATATTATTTCGGCAGTAAATCTGAAACGATTGATTTTATTTCGATAGAAGTTGAGTAACGACCGATTTTATTTCTACAAAAGATGCATAACGATTGATTTTATTTCGATAGAACATGCGAAACGCCTGAATTTGTTTCGAAATAATGGAAGGAGAGGCAACATGAAGTATAGGGCATTAGTGGCAGGAGCCAATGAATCCGTAATTGACGATTTATTTGAAAAAATGGAAAATTTAGAGGTAATGACAACCTCGATCCGAAGTCAGGACATTGTAATCCATAACAAATATTTCAAACCAAATGTTTTCCTATATTGCCTCTATCATATGGCCCCAGATCAATTTGGGGAATTAGAAAAACTAAAACCATACCTGTCAGAACAAAACATTCCCTTTCTTTTAATCGGATCAAAAGAAGAATGTAATGTTTTTGAGCGTATGGTATATGGCGTTGCGGATATGAGCATTGCGCAGCCGTTTACGCCGGAATTTCTCCAAGCCAATATTATAGAATTTTTAAAGCGGAAAGACATCTCTCCAAAAGCCGCAAACAACTCTGGTTCAGACGGTCTTTCTTTAGAATTTGACGATTCAATGAAAAGCGCGATGCCGCGCAAGCATATTTTAGTCATTGATGACAGCCCTATTATGTTAAAAACGATTAAAGAGCACATTCAAGATGAATATGATGTAGCAACAGCAGTGAACGGAAAAGTGGCTCTTGGATTTTTAAGACGGAAAAAGACAGATTTAATTCTGCTTGATTATGAAATGCCGGACGAAAATGGATTGGAAGTCCTAAAAAAACTGCGTTCCAATTCCTTGACAAAAGATATTCCAGTCGTTTTTTTGACAGGCGTATCCGACAGGGGAAAAATACGGGAAGCGCTTGTACATAAACCTCAAGGATACCTGTTAAAACCGATTGACCACGAAAAATTAAAGGACACGATTGAAAAATTAATCGGCGTATAGCGCCTATAAAATAAGCAGCAAAGGGATTCGATCATGGATATGGATTATGAATTGCATTTAACAGATGTTATTGATGCAGATACCCTGCAGAGGATGCAGGATGCATTTTCAGAAATGACCGGAATTGCCGCAATTACAACAGATGCAAATGGCGTTGCAGTGACAGAGGGCACCTGTTTTTCTGATTTTTGCATGAAATATACGAGAAGTTCCGCCTGCGGCGGCATCCGCTGCGCAATGTGTGACAAAAAGGGCGTGCATCTTGTATTTGAGAAAGGGAAACCTACGACATATTACTGCCATGCGGGGTTAATGGAGTTTGCCGCTCCGATAACGGCAAACGGCAAACTAATCGGCTGTATGATAGGCGGTCAGGTATTGACAGCGCCATTAGAGCCGGAATATGTCAGACGGATTGCCAGAGAATTAAATGTCGATCCAGATGAATATGTGGAAGCCGCGGGACAGATTCAAATCAGGAAACAAGAAGAAATTGATCAGGCGAACAACTTTCTTTATACGATGGCTGAAATTTTGTCGAGCCTTGCATACAATAAATATATGGCATATCATTCCAATATCGAACTGGAAAAGTCCGCAAACTTAAAATCGGATTTTCTGGCTAATATGAGCCATGAAATCCGCACTCCGATGAATGCCGTAATTGGAATGGCGGAAATGGCTCTGCGTGAGGAGCTTTCCCCGATTGCCAGAGAGTATATCAATCAGATTAAAAACGCCGGAAAATCCCTTCTTACCATTATCAATGACATTTTAGATTTCTCGAAAATAGAATCAGGGAAAATGGACATCAACCTTGTAGAATATGAGCCGATGTCTATGGTAAGCGACGTAGCGAATATTATCATGACAAGGCTTGAAAAAAAGGAAGTGGAACTGGCTTTAGAAGTTACGCCGCATTTGCCACATAAGCTCTTAGGCGACCCGATACGGATTCAGCAGGTTTTAATTAACTTAGCGAATAATGCGACGAAATTTACAAACGAAGGCAGAATTATTTTAAATATTGAATTTGACACTTTGTCACCGGAAGAAATCGAACTTCAGGTTTCCGTTGAAGATACAGGCATTGGCATTCGAAAAGAAGACATACCTAACTTATTCCAATCCTTCCAACAGTTAGACAGTAAACGCAACCGGAATATTGAAGGGACAGGGTTAGGGCTTGCCATATCAAAGCAGTTATTGACGCTTATGCAGGGAGATATTCAGATTGAAAGCGAATATGAAAAGGGCAGCAGGTTCTCTTTCCAGCTTCCTCAAAAAGTAATGGACCGGACCCCCTGTATCCGTGTACGGGAACCGGAACATATCCTTGTCGCATGTCTGATTTCCAATCCGCTTATCCGCGAGCGTTTCTATGCGGACGCCGAACGGCTGGGCGTGGAATATATTGGGCTTCAGTCTGCAAAAGAATTGTTTTCCCTGCCGGAAGACAAAACTGTGTTTCTCTTTATTGAGCATCCAATGTTTTTAGATCCAGTCAAAGAATTTGTGACCCAGAGCCCAGAGATCACAGCCGTTCTTTTAGTGAATTTTTATGACAACGTGTCCTATCAGATTCCAAACCTCCTCGTATTAAAAAAACCGCTTTATGCGTTAAACATTGCAATGATTTTAAATGGAGAGGAATTGAATCTCGACGATTCGGAAAATCAGGACTTTGATTTTATTGCGCCGGAAGCGGAAGTGTTAATCGTAGATGACAATGCGGTAAACCTGACTGTCGCAGAAGGGCTTTTAGAACCTTTAAAAATGAAAATAGACACGGCTGTCAGCGGAAAAGCCGCAATAGATAAAATCAGTAAATATCATTATGACATTGTGTTTATGGATCATATGATGCCGGAATTAGACGGAGTGGAAACAACGCATATCATACGGCGCTTCCATAAAGAATACGATGACGTGCCAATTATCGCTTTGACGGCAAACGCCGTGGAAGGGACAAAAGAGATGTTTTGTCGGGAAGGCATGAATGATTTTGTCGCAAAGCCCATCGAACTGCGGATGCTGGTCTCAAAAGTCAAACAATGGCTCCCAGTGGAAAAAATCCAGAAACTATATAATTCACTTGCATTCCAGCAAAAAACGAAAGAATCGTTTGACATTGTTGTGGGAGATTTGGACGTATCGTATGCAATGAAATTTTTGGGCAGCGAGACATTATTCTGGAGCATTTTAAAAGTATATTACCGAAGCATCGAAAAAAAAGCGAAACTAATGAAACGGTTAGAGGAGGAGGAGAACTGGGCGGAATATACGATTGAAGTCCATGCCCTAAAGAGTTCTTCCAAACAAATCGGGGCGCTTTCCCTGTCTGACCGGGCCGCAGACTTAGAAAAAGCTGGAAATGCAAGAGATTCCTCTTTTCTTCACAAGCACACAGACAGAATGCTCGAACAATATCTTGGGTATCTGCCTGTCTTAAAGCCGTTTTGCCAAGAAGCGGAAGACACTAACGAGAAAATAGAATTTACGCTTGAAACAAGGCTACAATGTTTTAGCGATATGCGAAAAGCAATCGATAATTTGGACATGGATCAGATGAGTGAAGTCATCCATGAGATGAAAAAATACCGTTACGAAGACTGGCAGAAGGAGTTATTTGGACAGTTGGACGATGCAGTGGAAGAAATTGACGTTGATACCTGTGAGCGGATTTTAGAAGAATGGGAAAAGAAAGCGTAAAAAGATAATATCCTCTATTGCAATCGGGGCTTTCCTTGTATATATTTTAATTAAATATAAAAATTGGCAGTTACGGACTAGTTCTATGTAAAATGAAATTTACTCATATTAGACAAACCTAACGAAATTGGATAAAAAACTTCATAAAGAATACGGCAGGCTTGTAAGTGAAATCTATCCTATCACACAAATGAGCATTCTGAAAGAACAGCAGCTCTCACACAAATGAATTTTAAGAGTAAACAGAAAAGATCACACAAATGAATTTGGGAGGTTCTTATGGTAAAACATATTATTTTATGGCAATTAAAAGAAGGATTTTCAGTCGATCAGGCAGAAGCGGTAAAAGCAGAAATAAAAATAGGGCTTGAAAGTTTAAATGGAAAGATTCCCGGATTAGTTGACATCTGTGTGCAGACAGAAGGGCTTTTATCCTCCAATGCAGATTTAATGCTAGATTCCACATTTGAAAATGAAGAAGCATTAAAAGGATACGCAGCGCATCCAGAGCATGTAAAAGTGGCAGATGCGAAAGTCAGACCAAATATACAGACACGCATCTGCATGGACTACATCATATAATTACGTTAGATCATATAATTTTGCCAGAAGATCAGGCTGGATTTTAAATATTGCGTCAATTATCTTTTCTATGTTATAATATAAACCAATTCTAATAATAAAATAATTTTAGGAGGTATTTATATGGGCATAGAAAAGCAACCGCTTGTATTTACAAATGATTTATGCATCGGATGTAATAAATGTATTAGTGCCTGTAGCTGTATGGGGGCTTGCGTATCTCACGAAGTAAACGGAAAAAACAGGATAGACGTAGATGGGGTACGCTGTATTGGCTGTGGGGCTTGTTTTGACATATGTGAGCATAATGCCAGAGATTTCCAAGACGACGTCGAACAGTTTTTTCACGATTTAAAGAAGGGAGAACGGATTTCGCTTTTGGTTGCTCCGGCTTTTAAAGCAAATTATCCTAACGAATATGAAAAAGTGTTAGGTGGATTAAAAGCGGCAGGCGTCAACCGTATTGTCAACGTATCATTTGGGGCTGATATTACGACATGGGGATATTTGAATTACATAAAAGAACACAATTTTCTTGGCGGGATTTCACAGCCATGTCCGGCAGTAGTAGGATACATAGAGCGTTACGCGCCAAAACTCCTTCCAAAGCTTTTCCCTGTGCAAAGCCCGATGATGTGCGCGGCAATCTACGCGCGGAAAGAGATGGGCATTCGGGACAAGCTGGCGTTTATCAGCCCTTGCATCGCCAAGAAATTAGAGATGGAGGAGCCGCAGAACAAAGGCATGATTCAATATAACTTAACTTTCCGAAATCTGATCCGTTATGTCAGGGAGCATCGCATTTCCGGCAGTTTACAGTCAGATGAAATCGAGTATGGGTTAGGTTCCGTCTATCCCATGCCGGGCGGTTTAAAAGAAAATGTCTATTGGTTTCTTGGAGAAAAAACATTTATCCGCCAAGTGGAAGGGGAGAAACACCTCTACGAATATTTAGAAAGCAACAAAGATCAAATTGCTAAAGAAAAAACGCCTTATTTATTCATTGACGCATTAAATTGTAGTGACGGCTGCCTATGCGGTACAGCGACAGAACCGGAACTTGCATCGACGGATTATGCGCTTTCAAATCTTCTTCATATTCGGGAACAATCTAAAAGAAGCGGCAAACTCAGCGCATGGTCACGGGATATGTCCCCCAAAAAACGTCTGAAACGGTTAAACCGCCAGTTTTCCAAACTCAATTTAAAAGATTATCTGCGTACATATACGGATTTGTCGTCTGAATGCAGTTATCAAATTCCGACAGAATCCCAGCTTTTAGAAATATTTAAAAGCATGGATAAAAACACGAAGGAAGAACAGCAAATCAACTGTTCCTGCTGTGGCTATAAAAGTTGTTCTGATATGGCAGCTGCAATCTTTAATGGATTTAACACAAAAGAAAACTGCATCTATTTCTTAAAACGTCAAGTGGAAATCGAAAAAGAAAATGAGACGGCTCTTGTGGAAGAAGTAAGAGAAGAACAGGAAGTGACCAAACAGCGGGAAGAAATGATAATTATGACCGTCAGTGAAATCCATGATGAATTTGAGGATCTGTATGCGGCAGTGGATAATATGGTAGGACGCAACACAGGAAACGCAAAGGAAAGTTCCAAGATAGCGGAAGATATGCATCAGGTTTCCGGTTTTTGCGATGTGCTAAACCACGCGATGGAAGAAATCAACACGCTTCTTGTAGAGTTAGGGCAAAATAATGAAGAAGTCGTTTCGATTGCTTCCCAAACAAATCTTCTCGCTTTAAACGCCAGCATTGAAGCGGCAAGAGCGGGAGAGGCCGGACGCGGATTTTCTGTCGTTGCAGATGAAATAAATAATCTTGCCACAAATTCAAGGGATACAGCCACAAAGAGCAATTTAAGCCAAGAAAGAATTTTAGAATCCATCAGCCGCATTTTAAAAGACACAGAGCAGTTAATGTCAACCGTATTTGAGATCAATGGCAAAATAGAAAATCTGGCCTCCTCGACAGAAGAAATCTCCACTTCGGCAGATTTGATTTTACAAACTGCGGACAGCGTTAAGCAAAAACTTGCCACATTGGCAGAAGCAAACGCATAACTTTTCTAGTGTATTGGCAAAAGAATTCTTTGCATAGCGAATAATATCATTTTATATTTATTTGATGTTCATCAACAAACCATGGCGTTTTATATAAATTGAACGCCATGGTTTTTCTTTTTAAGAATAATGTCTTTCATTATGGAGCAGAAGTAAAACCACTTTAAATAGAAAGACGAAATTTTTAATCCTTGATTACTGTTTATGATTCAGTTAAAATAGAACAAAACTAAAACTAAAAATGAAAGGAGAATGAAAAAATTGAATACAGATTCCCAACAAAAGAAATGGTGGAAGAACGCCGTGTTTTATCAGATTTATCCAAGAAGCTTTGCAGACAGCAACGGAGACGGCATTGGAGATTTACAAGGGATTATCTTAAAACTGGATTACCTTCAGTATCTTGGAATCGATGCCATTTGGCTGTCTCCTGTGTGTAAATCCCCTCAGGACGACAACGGATACGATATTTCAGATTACCAAGACATTGATCCAATGTTTGGCACTCAAGACGATATGGATATGCTGATAAAAGAAGCAAAAAAACGCAATATCCGCATAATTTTAGACCTAGTGCTCAATCATTCCTCCGACGAGCATAAATGGTTTTTGGAAGCGAAAAAAAGCAGGGAAAACCCATACCATGATTATTACATATGGCGGGACGGAAGCGAAGATACTGTCCCAAATGATTTAAAGGCTGCATTTGGCGGCTCTGCATGGGAATGGACGCCAGAAACGCAGCAATATTATTTTCATCAATTTTCAGTAAAGCAGCCAGATTTAAACTGGGAAAATCCAAAGTTACGACGGGAAATATATGATATGATCCTATGGTGGATGGAAAAAGGCGTGGGCGGTTTCCGCTTAGATGTAATTGATCAGATTGCAAAAGAGCCAGATCAAAACATTACGGTAAACGGGCCAAACCTACATAAATATTTAAAAGAATTAAGCAGGGAAACATTCCAAAAAGGTGATCTGGTGACCGTAGGGGAAACATGGGGAGCAACAGTAGAGCTTGCCAAATTATACAGCAATCCTGATCAAAGTGAGCTTTCTATGATATTTCAGTTTGAGCATATCTGTCTGGATCAGGAAGAAGGAAAAGAAAAATGGGATTTGGCGCCTTTGCCATTTTTAAAATTAAAACAAGTAATGAAACGATGGCAGCAAGAACTGTCTGGTAAAGGCTGGAACAGCCTGTTTTGGAATAACCACGATTTGCCGCGGATTGTTTCGCGGTGGGGAGAGGACAAAGACTATCGGATAGAATCCGCAAAAATGCTGGCAATTTTATTGCATGGAATGCAGGGAACGCCTTACATTTATCAGGGAGAAGAACTTGGCATGACGAATGCGGCATATGAAATAGAAGATTACCGTGACATAGAAACCAAAAATTTCTATCAGGAAAGGCTCAAAAAAGGTGATCTAAAAGAAGAAATCATGCGTTCCATTCATGCAAAAAGCAGGGATAACGCAAGAACGCCTATGCAGTGGAACGGAAAGAAAAACGCAGGGTTTACGGAAGGAACGCCATGGATAAAAGTAAATCCAAATTATAATTCCATTCACGCAGAAGATCAGATAAAAGATACGAATTCTATTTTTCATTGTTATAAAAAGCTCATCAGCTTCCGTAAAAAACACCCTGTATTTACGGAAGGCGATTTTCAGCTATTATTAGAAGACGACGAAAATATTTTCGCTTATGAGAGAACGTATAAACATGTCAAGCTTCTTGTCATTTGTAATTTTTTTAGAAAAACAATCAACAATCCACTTGCAACGCCGGAAAATACAACAGAACTTTTAATTAGTAATTATCCAGCCAATGAAAAAACAATCCTAAAGCCATATGAAGCAAGAATGTATCTAATACAAACATAAAACCTAGTAAATCATAAAAACAGATAAACAAAAACAAGAAAAATTTTAAAGTAGGTAAAAGCAGACAGAAAAACAGCAAACTATTCGTTAAACTTGTCTTTTGCGAATAGTTTGCTGTGAAATCCTACACCGCTTTTTCTGTCCTAATCAAAACATCCCAATCAACGTTTCATACGTTCCCGATACGCTAAAATCATATCGACACAGCCATCAACGCCTAACTGACTGCTGTTTAGCGTAAGATCATAACTTCTGGAATCTCCCCATTTTTTACTCGTGTAGTAATTGTAATAACTTGCGCGTTGTTTATCCGTTTTCTGGATTAAATCACGGGCTTTGTTTTTCGGCAAATTCATTTTTTTCGAAATGCGGTCTATGCGGGCCGTCAAATCTGCATGGATAAACACATTCAGGCAGCCCGAATAATCCGCAAGCGCATAATCCGCGCATCTGCCGACAATCACGCAAGATTCTTTTTCCGCAAGTTTCTTAATCGTATCAAATTGAGCTAAAAATATTTTGTGGTTTAAAGGCATATCCATAAACGGCGCAGACGAATATCCCCCAAACGAATATGTATCCATAACAAGTGAATACAAAAAACTGTTCGTCGGCTTTTCATCGTGGTTCTCAAAAATTTCCGCGCAAAACCCGCTGTCTTTTGAAGCTTCCTTTAACAGTTCTTTATCATAGCATTTTATACCTAAACGGTTTGCCAATGCGGCGCCAATATCCTTCCCACCGCTTCCATATTCCCTTCCGATTGCATACACATGATTCCTCATAAAAATCCCGCCTTTCTGCTTTGTTATATCTAAATTATAATCAATTCTCCCAAAAAAGTATAGACAAATTATTGCATTTTATCAAATTTTTTGATTAATGTCTCAAAATACTCAGGCAGAGGCGCCGAAACTTCTAAATATTCCCCAGTATTCGGATGCAAAAATCCAATCGTCATTGCATGGAGCGCCTGCCCCTCTAAACGATAAGGGTTTTTCGTATTGCCATATACGGTATCCCCAAGCAATGGATGCCCAATGCTTGCCATATGCGCGCGAATTTGGTGTGTGCGACCTGTTTCCAGACAAAATTCCAGATAAGCGGCATTTCTCCACTGTTTTAACACGCGATAATGCGTCACTGCCGTTTTCCCGCCCTTTATGACGACTGCCATTTTCTTGCGTTCCGTTGGATGCCTGCCAATATTCCCTTCCACACGCCCTTCTGTTTCTTTTAATTTTCCAGAAACAATCCCCCTGTAAACCCGTTTCACAGAGTGCTCTTTGATTTGTTCTGCAATGCGCAAATGACTGGCATCGTTCTTACAGACAATCAAAGAACCTGTTGTATCTTTATCAATGCGGTGTACAATTCCGGGACGGATTTCACCGTTGATGCCGGAAAGGCTGTCTTTACAATGATACATCACAGCATTCACTAAAGTTCCTGTCATATGCCCGGCAGACGGATGAACCACCATGCCTTTTGGCTTATTGACAATCAGAAGATCTTCATCTTCATATAAAATATCCAAAGGAATTTCTTCCGCAGAAACGGAAATTTGCTCCGCAGGCGGAATCTCCACTAGAACCTTCTGCCCCGCCTTCAGTTTGTAGCTGGATTTCTGACAGGCTCCGTCAACAGTGATTTGTCCTTCTTTCAATAATTTCTGCAAATAGGAACGCGTCAACTCCGGCATTTGGGCAGACAAAAATTTATCCAGCCGAATCCCTGCGTCCTCATTGACGCTCTTAAATGTAAATGTCTCCATATCAGTGTTTTTCTTTCTTTTTCCAAAACAAAAGCTGTCTATAAATCAGGTCAATGTCTTCTTCTTTATAATAAAACGTAAAAGAAATAAGAAGCAGCGCAGCCGCCACTGTTACATAAATATCCGCTACATTAAACACAGGAAAATCGATCCATTTAAAATAAAAAAAGTCAATTACATACCCATGCAGACAACGGTCAATAAAATTTCCAACTGCGCCGGACGCCAATAACAGCAATGTCAAATGCAGATATACATAATGCCGCTCCCACGGAATGCAAAACATTAAGTAAACCAGAATAAAGAACGCCACTGCCGTCATACATATAAAAAAAACCTTCTGCCCCTGCATAATGCCAAATGCCGCCCCATGGTTTTCCAGATAAGATAACTCGAAGACGTCTGAAATAAGGGGAACTGCGGGGGCATTTTTCAAATTCAGGACTGCCAAATGTTTTGTAAACTGATCCAGAACTATACAAAAAAGCATAACGCATACCTGAAAGCCAATTTGGAAATATTTCTTTTTCTCAATCTGCCGCAAAAAACCGCTCATCTTCTCCTCCACCGCTGTCCTAATTCAACACGCCCGAAATCCCAGACAATATCTGCACATCACTAAGCCCCGTCTCAATATATGCGCTCCCAATCGAATCCAATAAAATAAATTTAATTTTCCCTTTGGACATTTTCTTATCCGATTTGCTGACGGCAAGAATATCTGCCGCGGATAAATGCGAAACAGAAACCGGAAGGCCAAACTCCTGTAAGATATGGGAAACCTGCTCATAGGCGTCTTTTGCCAGCTTCCCCGTTTCAAAAGAAATCCGGCAGGCGGCTGCCATTCCAAGCCCCACGCACTGTCCATGGGACAGCCTAAAATCCGACAGCTTTTCAATCGCATGGCCGACGGTATGCCCAAAATTTAACAAGGCGCGTTCTCCGTTTTCTTTCGGATCACGCTCCACTACCCCGCGTTTAATTAAACAGCTTTCATAAATCAATTCTTCAATGACATTCGGCTCTAACCTTACGATCTGCTCTGTATGTTTGCTAATCCAGTCAAAATAACCTTTGGAACGAATGAGCCCATGTTTAATTATTTCGCCCATTCCTGAGACAAACTGTTCCTTAGGAAGCGTAGCCAAAAGAGACAGATTCATATAAACCAGCTTCGGCTGGTAAAACGCGCCAACCATATTTTTATACTGGGAAAAATCCACGCCCGTCTTGCCTCCGATACTGCTGTCCACCTGTGACAACAGCGAAGTGGGAATCTGGATAAAATCAATTCCCCTAAGATATGTTGCAGCGGCAAATCCCGTTAAATCTCCCGTTACGCCGCCGCCAAACGCGAGAAGAATATCCCGCCTTTCAAAATGTTCTTCAATCAAAGTTTGATACAGATTCTGCACAGTAAAAAGCGTTTTATTTTCTTCCCCCGCAGGAAAAGAAAAAGAAATGACGCTGCCAAAGTATGTCTGCAATATGGCTGTCAATTCTTCTAAATACAACGATGCAATATTGGAATCTGTTACAATACATACTTTTTGAGATGACGCATACCCAATCTTTTGTAACGTCGGCAGAAGCATCTGAAAATTCTGTTCCAGTAAAATATCATAACATGGTTTTGTTTCATACGAAACAGGAATTAATTTTGACATCGTTTTTTCTCCTTGCTAGATATATTTTTTTAATTGAATTTTAATACGCCCTTTTTTGGTTTCTCCAGTTTCTCCAAGATAAATAAATTTTCCAAAACCGCGAATGGAAATCACATCTCCTTCTTTACAGGCATAGGCGTTCGAAAGCATAACGCAGGATTTGACAAAAACCTTCTGCGACTGAATCAAAAGCAGGCTTTGGCTTCTGGATTTTCTAGTGGCAAACGCAACAACCGCATCAAGGCGGTTTGACGAGACAATTCCTTCTATTTGTTCAAATTTTTGCTGAATCTGAATTGAATCCGGATTTGCCTTACTGCCTGTCACTGTAGTGCGGCGGATTTGGCAGATGTTTTCTAAGAGATAATCAGATATGCTATCTTCACAAAAAATATAGTAGGTTTGCCCATCGATGCGGATATCTCCAATACGGGAGCGTTCCACGCCCAGATGCATTAAGGCGCCTAAAATATCGCGATGCGTCAAATCTTCCGCAAATTTTAGATGGGAAGGGGAAAAAGTAAGACATGTAATAGGAAACTCGACTGGAATATCATAAAATGCATCTGGAAGAAACGCCGCGATCTGACGCTCTGCAAACTCATACCCTCCAAACAGACGATAACCGGATTCTAATTCGGCAGTCGTTTGGCAAAACAAATGCAATTCGTTGACATTTAAAAAATTACTGAATGTGATAAAATTTTTCCGGTTTGCCAGTCTTGACAAATCAATAAAACGCTTCTGAAGCAGAAGCTCCTCTTTTTGGCTCATACGCATTCCTTATATATCCATATGCAGACCGGAATTATGAAAAGAATCCAAAATATTCTGGAAATCTCCCGAAAGGTCAACCGATGGAGGTGAAATCACAAATATGTAACTTGAAATTTTTTGCAGATTGCCATTTATCGCAAAACAAGAACCGGCGGTAAAATCAATGATACGCTGCGCAATGCCAATATCCAAACCTTCCACGTTTAAAATCACGGTACGGTTTGACAATAAAGTTTCTGTAATTTCCCTTGCATCTTCTACGGTAGCGGGTTTTATCGCGCACACTTCCATACCACTTGACCCTTGTCTCCGTACAGGACGCATAGGCGTAATTTTCGAAGCGGATTTGGATTTCTCCCTTCCTGACCGCGGTTCGTCATAATCGGCTTCCCTCCGGTCTTTACGGGAATTTTTTTTGATAACAGGGACTTCGTCTTCCATTTCAAATTCATAATCGTATATATCATCTTCGTCTTCCGGATTCAAACGCATGACCTCTAAAAATCTATCAAATAAACTCATGAAATCTCCTCACTGCTTACTAAGTATAATTTCTGGCTCCAAAAATGCCTGTCCCAACGCGGACAATGGTAGATCCTTCTTCAATAGCCGTCACATAATCTCCCGTCATGCCCATAGACAGAATATCCATAGATACATTATCAATCTTTTCTTTTGCAATGTCAACAGATAATTTTTTGATTTGCCGAAAATATGGACGGTTTTCTTCCGGCTGTTTGGTATAGGGGGCAACCGTCATAAGCCCCTGAATGCGTATGCTGTCTAGTTTCGCCGCTTCTTCAATAAAAAGAAGCGCCTCCTCCGGTAAAATCCCAAACTTAGAAGTTTCCCCCGCAATATTAATTTCAATCAGAACAGGGACAATGCGTTTGATCTTTTTCGCCTGAATATTTATTTCTTCCGCAAGGCGGTAGGTGTCAACGGAATGAATCAGTTCCGTATCCCGTATAATATATTTCACTTTGTTCCGCTGTAAATGGCCAATCATATGCCAACGTATATCTTTTGGAAGCTGTTCTTTTTTCTCACAAAGTTCCTGAACTTTATTTTCCCCAAAATCACGGACGCCGCATTGATAAATTTCTGAAAGCATAGACGCCGGCTTCGTCTTGCTGACTGCAATTAAAGTGACGTTTTCTTTCTTTCGCCCTGCGCGGTCACATGCGCGCTGGATATTTTCTTCTACTTGTTGTAAGTTTTCTGCTAACATACGCTACCTCTCTATTGACTGCTTATAATTGAATTTTCTATAATCACACTGCCGTCTAATGCAATATGGTCATATAATGCAATTCCATAATCTGTGCCATTTCTGATAATGGAATAATCATCGTTTTGATAAATCACGTCAATGTGACGGAATACGGCGTATCCCTTGTTGATGCAATACACGCCGTCTAATTTTTCCGTTTCATGCACCGTGTACGTCTCTGTGGAATTGGGCTTTAAAAGCACATCGCCGTCCGAAAGAAACTCCCCATCGACATAATGGGAATACTCTGTTGTAAAATAAATCGTCGCCGCCACAAATTCGTCCGTCGTTTTCCCACGCTTGTCCGTCCGGCGCACAATCACGCCTTCTTCGCCGGAGTTATTGCCCTTCTGGAAATATTCCATTGGAATGGTAAAGAAATCCTTCATCGCAATCGAAGTGTTCGGAATTTTTAATCCTGTTTCCTCGTCAAATAATATTTCGATTTCTACAAAACGCTCCGTAGCAAAACGCACCATGGAATGTGACAATTCTAAAATCAAACAAGCCGTCCCATCTTTTTCTACCATGCGAAAAGGCGCGCGCGCTTTGGTTCCGTCTTTTTTAAACTGAATGGAAACGGAAGATGCATCTAGAAGCTGCCTTGCCGTATCTTCTTTGACCGGAACAACCAGATTCCAGTCTTCACTTGCAATTAATTTATAAGCGGCGTCTCCTGAATTGATTTCTTTGCGTTCTTTTAAATTTACTTTTTTATAATTGGATTCTTCAAACATATCCAATGTGAAATTCTGTGTCGTAACCCCTTCAAACCCATCTGTATAATAAACGACGATCCCGTCTTTTTGCGCCGTCCCCTTATAGAACGTAGAATTGCTTTCCGCCGCCGTAACAGTGTCTGCAATCGAATTTAACGCCCCCATGCTTAACGCTTCGGAAAGCTCTGAATTAATGTCATTTTTAAAAGAATAAATATCATAAAATGATTTCGGCTGATAAGAATTGGAATATTCCGATATTTTCTTTTCAAGCTTACTTAAATTTTCCGCATCCAAAGAAGATGCATTTTCATTGGCGGAGTTAATCTGGGCGGCAATCGCCCCGTCCATATCAACGGAATACACCAAATCCCCAACGCCTGCTTTGGAACCATCCTTCCGGTAATAATTGACGTATCCATTCCGGTCTGCATATATGATTTCTTCGTTGCGAAGCGCCAATCCCGTATAAGAATTATTGACAACAATCGTGCCATAAATTACCTCATATACGGAAGTATGTTTTGTCGTAAAGTAAGAAAAAATATAAAACATCATATAAATAAAAATAATTCCGAAAATAATTAAACCAATATTCAGATGAAATGGCTTTCGGTAACGAACTACTTTTTTGTTTTTTGCCAAAACCCTACCGCCTTTATTTATAACTATTTTCTGTTAAATATGTATTTTAGCATATTTTTCAAAATAAAACAATCTGCGTTTTTGCATAAGCAGAAAAAAAATTGGAATACTAGGTATAGAAAAGGAGGAATGACTATGAATTCAAAACTATTAGATTATACATTGTTGACTTTAGTTATTGTCGGAGCTGTAAATTGGGGATTGATCGGATTTTTCCGTTTCGATCTAGTTGCATTTCTCTTTGGCAGCATGTCTTGGCTGTCCAGAATCGTTTATGCCTTGGTCGGCATCGGCGGTTTATATCTGTTAAGCGCATATGGCAGAATCCGCAGCATTGATCAGGCATAATATAGTGTGAATGGAATATGCGGCTGCTTTTGCAGCCGCATAAAAACCTGTCTGTGTCCCATATTTATAAAGAAACAATCACTTTTGCCTTTGCGCATTCCGGAAGATCTTCTGCATTTTTCGATACGCTTAGCACAATTTTTACATGATATTTCTCGCTGATAATATCCAGCTTTTCTATGGCGTGGCTGATTTCGTCGTCCTGAATATTAGAAATGGTGAGGAAACTGTCTAAGTATAATTCTTCTAAGTCGTTATCCTGTGATACGATTCCACATATAAATCCCATAAACTCATCACAATTTGCAATAGGATAATCCGTTACATTCACAAGACGGACTTTATTATTTAATTCATACATATGTTTTTGGCTCTTATCAAGATATACAATATTCCCACTTGCCGCTAAAACCGCAGCATTCACTTTCTCCAATAAATGTTTTGTCTTTCCTTTTCCCTTATCACCCGCAATAATTTGAACCATGGCAATCTCCTCCTGTTATTCTGTCTATTCGGAAATATTTCATTTCCTTTGTACTTTCTATTATATTAGAAATGGTAAAAACATTCAACTGTAAATATGAAATTTCACACTTAATTTCCTGAAAAACCATACAATAATTCATTCATATAATAATACAGATTATTCCGGCAATCCGCTTTCATTACAATGGAAACAATCTGTTCGTTTTTTGAATTAGAGCTAAGTAAAACGAGGCAGTATCCCGCGTCATTTGTCGTCCCTGTTTTCCCTCCGACAACTGTAACGCCTTTTGGAGCCGTTTCTGTCTCCATCAGGTATTTGTTTGTCGAGTTCCAAACCTGCTGTAAGGGCATCCCAACTGGATCTAAATAATCCACAGTAAATTCCTTTGTCTGAATCAATTCCAAAAATGCATCGTTTTTCACTGCTTCCTGAAAAATCAAATATAGATCATACACCGTCGTATAATGATCTTTGTCATGCAGGCCGTTTGGATTGACAAAATGGGAATCCAGCGCGCCAAGCGCCTTAGCTTCCTGATTCATCAAATCCGCAAAAGCTTCCACACTGCCGGAAATCGCCTCTGCAATTACAATCGCGGCATCGTTTCCGCTTTGCATCATCAGGCCGTAAAGAAGCTGCCGAAGCGTCAGCCGTTCTCCGGCGTTGATATGGCAGACAGAAGAATCCGCAGCCTGATCTGCGGCAAGCTCACTGACTGTTAAAATTTCATCTAAATCTCCATACTTTAACGCAAGATATGCCGTTAATATTTTTGTCGTGCTTGCCGGATACATCTTCTTGTAGATATTTTGGGCATATGTGACTTCCTTTGTGTCCAGATTAAAAACGCCCGCAGCTTCCGCTACATACGAAGACGTCTCTTTTGTGCCCAAATCGTTTCCGTCTGACACGCACAGACCGGAAGCAAAAAATGGGAGTGTGTTTCTTAAGGACGTGTCGTCCGCAGAAATTAATTCATATTTTTTGGACGTCTCATAAATATCATACGCTTCGGAAAGGACAGGGCTGTCCTTTTCTGGAAACCCGCATCCACTGCTAAACAGCAATGCGAAAGATAACACAAACGCCGTCCGTTTTTTATTTATACATTTCACGCCACTCTAAATCTCCTCTGTCTAAAGATTTAATCAGTAACTCCGCTGTAGCCAAATTGGTTGCAAGCGGAATGTTATGCGTGTCACATAACCGCACAACGCTGTCAACGTCCGGCTCGTGTGATTTTGGCGACAATGGATCGCGCAAAAAGATCACTAAGTCTATTTCATTATGCTCAATCTGCGCGCCAAGCTGCTGGCTGCCGCCCAAATGCCCCGCCAGATATTTATGAATGGAAAGGTTTGTAACCTCCTCAATCAGACGTCCGGTTGTCCCTGTCGCAAACAAATCATTTTTGCAAAGTATTCCCCGATATGCAATGCAAAAATTCTGCATTAATTTCTTTTTTGAATCGTGCGCAATTAAACCAATGTTCATTAAGTGTCCCCCATTCCGTATTTTCTAGGCTGCAAGCCTACATTCAGAACAAATCCAATGCCCATAAATAACGTAACTAATGATGTCAGGCCATAACTGACGAAAGGAAGCGTCAATCCTGTATTGGGCATAAGCCCCGTCGCAACGCATATATTGACAAATCCCTGAAACCCGATTAGGGACGCCATGCCACAGCAAATCAGCCTGCCTGATATATCTTTCGCTTTTCTTGCCACCCAGATACATTCTAATACGATAAAAAACAACAATGCGATTACTACGACAGAACCGAAAAATCCCAGTTCTTCACCGACAACCGCAAATATAAAGTCTGTCTGGGCTTCCGAAATAAAATTTCCATTTTTTACAGATGTAATCTCGCTGTTGTATAATCCTTTTCCCCATAACTGGCCGGAACCAATCGCCATTTTAGAGTTTAACTGCTGATATACCGCATCGGCATATTTCTCCGGCTGAAGCCAAGCCATTATGCGTTTGTATTGATAATCGTCCAAGATTTTTTGGTTTGGCTGCAAAATCAGGCTGATAAAGATAATGACTGATGGGATACTGACTGCTAAAACGCCAATGACAATCTTATAACTTAAACCGGCAATAAACAAAAGCGACGCAAAAAGCAAAGCCGTCACGATAGTCGTCGATAAATCCGGCTGCTCTTTAATAAGAAAGAGCGGTATGCCTGCAAGCAAAAAGGAAGCCGCCAAAATTTTTACCGTATTGAGCTGTTCTTGGGATTTCATAAAAAAATAAGCAAAAAACAGAATAATGACAATTTTGGAAAGCTCCGACGGCTGAAAGCGGATTCCTGCAATTTCAATCCATCTGGTCGATCCGTTGGTATTGTCTCCCATAAATTTCACCAATATTAACAGACCAATATTGAGAAAATAAAACAGCCAGCTAAAGCGCAGAATAACCGAATAATCCAGCATGGAGACAATCACCATAATGATAAACCCCAAAAAAAGCCCTAAAATCTGCTTATCCTGAACAGACTCTCTTGCGCTTCCAATCACAAGAATGCCAATTACCGTAAGCAAAACGACATAAAACACTAATCTGAAATTGTAGTTTCTAAGCTTATATTGTTTTAGCATAAATCCTCTTATCCCATTAATTGTGACGCATCTCTTTAATCGGGATATTAGCATATAAAGCAGGCACTTTTCCGTTATCTGAATCGGATTCCGTCTGCGTGATCTGAATATCCAGCCCTTCCGCGTCAATTTCCATATATTTCGATATGACTTTTATAATATCGTTTTTGATTTTTTCCATCACTTCCGGCGAACAATTAGCCCTGTCCGAGACTAAAACTAATTTCAGGCGGTCTACCGCCACTTCACCGGAGTTTTTTTTCTTAAAGAAGTCCATGAATGACATTTTTTCCTCCCTTACCCTCGCTTACCCTCACTTAAACAAACTTGCAAGCTTATCAAATACGCTTGCTCTTTTCTGCAAATCCAAAAATGGGACTTCTTCTCCGTTAATGCGTTTACATATATTAAAGAATGCTTTTCCCGCCAGCGCATCCGTACCGACAAGCGGCTCACCCTGATTTGTGGAAATGACAATCTGCTCGTCGTCCGGCACAACGCCAATTAAGTTAATGGCTAAAATCTCACATACATCTTCCACTGTCATCATGTCTCCGCGTTTCACCATATCCATACGAAGGCGGTTAACTATAAGCTGGGTCTGCTTTATTTCATTGGCTTCTAACAGGCCGATAATCCGGTCAGCATCACGGATTGCGGAAACTTCCGGCGTCGTTACGACTAAAGCGCGGTCAGCTCCTGCGATTGCATTTTGGAAACCCTGCTCAATTCCTGCCGGACAGTCTAAAAGTATGTAATCAAATTCCTCCCTGAGTTCATCTGTCAGTTTTTTCATCTGCTCCGGCGTAACGGAAGTTTTATCCCTTGTCTGCGCCGATGGAAGCAAGGCAAGGTTTGGATATTTTTTATCTTTAATTAACGCCTGTTTAATCCGGCAGTTTCCTTCCACAACGTCTACCAGATTATAGACGATCCTGTTTTCCAGCCCCATAACAACGTCTAAGTTCCGAAGTCCAATATCCGTATCAATCAATACTGCTTTTTTATTTAACTGCGCAAGGCCCGTCCCTACATTGGCTGTCGTAGTTGTTTTGCCGACGCCTCCTTTGCCAGATGTGATTACAATTACTTCACTCATGTTTTTCAATCCTCCTGATTATTAAATATTATGAAACGCGTTTTTTGTGATTGGCTCAATCAGAATATGGCCGCCGGACACAGTGGCAACCTGTGGCTCCGCCACTGCCCTCTTTCGTTCACGGATCGACGCAAGAATGCCTTTATCTTCACATCTGCCAATAATGCCGCCGATTTTTATCTGTACCGGATTCATATCCAGCGCTACTACAAAACATTCTTCATTGCCGGAAGCCCCCGCATAAGCGGTTCCTTTTAACGCGCCTAAAACCACGATATTCCCAGTTGAAACGATCTTTGCGCCGGGATTGACGTCCCCGATAATAATAATGCTTGTCCCACATTCAAGTGACTGTCCGGAACGCAGGGTGCCTTTGTAAAATTTTCCGGTATTGCCGGATTCTTCTTCCAAATACTGGTCGATTTTCTGTTTTGTGTACTGCTCACGTATCTCGTCATTGTCAATAATGCAGATAACGTGGATACTCGTCTGGTTTGAAATGGCGTCTAAAATCAGATATTCTTCTTCTTCTGACAAATCCCTTCCTTCAAAAGAAAGCGCCATATGGGCATTTTTAAAGAATTTTTCTGATTCCAAAAACTTATCCGTAATACAGCCCAAAAGCTCCTCAAACGGGAGACACGGGTCTAAGATAAGATTTATGCCATACCTGTTGCTTTTGATAATTACCGGCTGTGACATATAACCCTCCCACTTTATTAATCTGCAAAGGTGTTTGAACCACCGCTTACATTTTTCGCCTGTCCATTAATTAATTGTTCCGCTTTATTTATGCCAAAATATACTGATAAAATATCTCTTGAAATATCAACGGCATTGTGTGACGTATAGCCATACGCAATTCTAGTCGCGATTGACACTTCCGGATTCCCATAAGGGGCAAATCCGACGAACAACGCATGGTTCGGGCGGGTTTTAACCTGTTGCGCCGTACCTGTCTTTCCTGCAACCGGCACTTGGAAATCTTTTAAAAGAGATGATTTTTCCGCCATCATTCGCATGCCGGACTGGAGAGCGTCCCATTGCTCATTGCTTAACACGTCAATCTGGTTTCTTACAGTCGGGGCATAACGCTCCAAAACCGTTTCGTTGTCAGAATCCCGTATTTCTTTTAAAAGCGTCTGCTGGTACACGGTTCCTTTATTGGCAACTGCCGTAATGTATCTTGCAATCTGCGCCGTCGTATAGTTATTATTGCTCTGCCCAATGGCAGCCGTAATCGGATATTCGTCCGCCACCTGAGGCTCGCTTTCCGGTATCTCTATGCCTGTCGTTTCATCTAATCCATACATGGCGGCATATTTTTGCAGTGTTTTTATGCCCTTCTTTTCATTGTAAATCATGCCGTTTAAACTTAGGCGGTATCCCGTCTCATAAAAATAATAGTTACAAGAATCCCGGATCGCCTCAGAAACATTAATTGAACCATGGTTTGAAGGATAAATCCAGCAAGTCGGCCCTTTTTCCTCTAAACGCGTATAACGGCCCTCGTCCGTAATAATCGTATTCACGTCAATGACTTGCTCTGTCAGTCCCGCCGTCGCGCTTACCACTTTGAAAGTGGAGCCGGGAGCAGTCTTTTCCTGCGTCGCATAATTGTATAGAGGATTAGAGCGGTCTTCCCGCAGGCTGTCCCAGTATTTTGCATCCATCGTATTCGCCAGACGGTTATTGTCGTAACCCGGATACGACACAAGCGCTAAAATCTCCCCTGATTTTACGTCCGTAATCACGCAGGAACCCGTACATGGGTCTAACGCAAGCTGCGCCGGGGTAATTTCAAGGTTTTTAATTTTTTCCCGTAAGAAATTATAGGCAGAAATGGAACCGCTTGTCAATGCCAAAGCATTTGCTTCGTCATATTTTAACACCTTCTGGTCATATAATATAACGCAAAGCTGTGTCCCGCTGATTAGATTCTGCTGAATCATATATTTATAAATTATTTTGGAAAACTCTCTTTGCTGTGACAATTCTTCTTTTAAATATGCAATCAGCGCTGCGTATATTTCCGTCGAATCAGAATATTTTTCATCGACCGAAAATTGGGTAATGTCAATCCAGTTTTGCGCAATGGCATAAATCAGATAATGCCGTAAACTGATGGTTCCTTCCTTCCACTTTAAATAAACCTCATCTTCCTTTTCAATGCGGTCTGTGACAAGAACCTTATTGTCTTTAAGCATTTTTATAATAAATGTAATATAATCTTGGTTTTCATTATCCAATTCCCCAAACGACAGCGCCGCATCGGAATTAAGCTCCGACTCAAGAGCCGATAAAACAAGCGCCTGTTTGGATTGAAACGCCGCGTAAACCGCCTGCTCTGTCTCACTTGCGCGTTTTTTGGAAAAATGATCCATATCAATGACATTATTCTGGATTAATGCAAAAAGCACGTCGTCGATTGGAATTTTAATATCCGATGCATCTTTTGCGGAGGAAGCGTCGTAATTTTTTACATTTATAATATTTTCGTACACGATTCCGGCGATTTCCATTTCAAGTAAGTCATAAGCTGTCTTTGTCAAATCCGCATCAATGGAAAGATACACATTTTTTCCGGCGGAAGGCTCTGTGCGCTCCTTTGTCTTGACAACTTTTCCCAAATTGTCGACATAGACGGTTTCCGTCCCTTTTTCTCCACGGAGGGTCAAATCTAAATACTGCTCAATGCCGGATTTCCCCACTACGTCCGTCAGGGAATATTCTTTACTCTCTTTGGAAAGCTCGTCATATTCCTCCTGAGAGATATTTCCGGTGTAACCGATAATCTGCGCAAAATATTTGCTGTCCAGGTATCTGCGTATTGTATCGTCCGCCACTTCCACCCCCTGAAGAATATCCGCGTTCTCACTGACGTAGGCAATCGTTTCTTCACTGACGTCTGTCGCAATCGTCGTTGAAATATATTTGCGGTACCCGTTTTTAGACATTGCATAGCGGATAACTGTAATCTGGTATGCCATTCTTCCCTTATATTTGTCTGAGATGCCGAATTTTTTGCTGCTTTGCAAATATTCCATCACCTGTTTTGCCGTCGCATCCGCTTCGTTGTAGCCTAGTTTTTTGTTGTAGGCCAAGGAGTCTGCCGACTTATGTCCATAAACGTCCGCAAGAAAGCGTTTTTTTAGATTGCCTTCCACTTTAAAAGCATAACTGCCGTCTTCTTCCAGTTCAATTTCAAATGTATTGTCAATCGCATCGCCGTTTTTTTCTAAATTCACGAATATTTGCTCTAGCACATGGTTCAGCGACTTGTTTTTCTCTTTCGTCGATTCATAACTGCCATTGTCTTCTATCGTTATGCTGTATGCAAGTTCGTTATAAGCAAGTAATTTCCCATTCCGGTCATAAATATTCCCTCTCGTGCTTTTCAGTTCCCGCTTTTTTTCAATCGTCAGCGTATAGTTATTCAAATATTCTTCCCCATTGACAATCTGCAGCCGAAAAACCTGCTGTAATAATATCCCAAACAGAATCATCATAACAGCAGTCAGGACAAAAAGCCGTGATTTAAAAAATTGAACCAAAAATTCTTTGATCGATTCAGCCAAATTTCCTCGCGCTCCTTTTCCGTTCGCTTAGTTCCAGTTTTTGATTGATTTTTAATAATAAAAAATACAAAAACACCGTTACCAACATTGTGTAGACCAGTTCCGGCATAATGATATGCATCATATAGTAGTCAAAAGAAAACCTTCTGCGGAATAGGAACTGGAAAAAATAAACCAAAAGATTGCTAAATAAGTCACTTGCGAAAATCAGAATCATTGGCAGCTTAATGTCTTCCGGGAAAAAAATCTTGCGGAAAAATCCGTTGGCATAACCGAGAAACATATAGATCATCGCATAAAACCCAAGAACGCCCCCATAGAATACATCAATAAACAGCCCGCCGAAAAAACCCGTGAGCAAACCTTCCTTTTTTCCCCGCATAAAACCAAACGACGCTGTCACGATGATTAAAAGATTCGGGGATATGGACGCAATGGAAAGAGCCTGAAACATCGTTGTTTGCAGAAGAAAACAGACAATCACGATCAGTAACACTGTAATTTTACGTTTCATTTAAGCCTCCGCTAATCTTTACTTCCGGATTCCTTTTTGTCTAAAATGACAAGCACTTCTGAAATATGTTCAAAATCCACTGCCGGAGTGACCGTCCCTGATTTCGTTAGGTTATTGGAATCCACCTCCAGCGTATTGATATATCCGATTAAGATACCCTGAAGATATTTATCGCTGATATGAGATGTGACAATCGGATCTCCCACTGCCGCTTTGTCGTCGGAATCTTTCAATTCCGAGAACAAAATATTTTGGTTGGAGTTCATCTCCTGTAAATCCCCATGCACAATACAGCGGTCAGAGGTCGTTAGGAGCATCCCGCTTGTCTTGCTGAGGTCATCAATAATAGACCGGACTTTTGCATAATTGGGGCCTACGTCCGTGACAATCCCAACCAGCCCGCTTCCGGCTATTACATTCATATCCACTTGAATGCCGTCTTTACTGCCCTTGTCAATCGTAAAAATGGAAAACCAGTTTCCAGCGTCTTTTCCAATGACATGCGCCGCCACTTTTTGATAGCTTGGATATTTTTGGTCTAACTCTAAAAGCTCCCGCAGGTTATCTAACTCATATTGCTCTAATTTAATTGTATTCAGTTCTGAAGTCAACTCGTCTACCTGAGTTTTTAACCGCTGGTTTTCTTCCATTACGTCTTTTAAGTCGTTTAAATTGTCAGCTTTATCCGAAAACCAAAGCCCGATATAGTTGATGCCCTTTTGCATGGGGACAAACACATATCCCGCCACTGTATTTAACGGGCCGCCGGACAGATTCATGGTAAAGCTGACATAGACCAAAATTCCGCACACAAGCGTCAGTATCATCAGCAAATATTTAGATGGCAGCTGAAATTTGGATTTCCGTCTCATAAATTACCTCAATTACTTTAAAATTCTAGTCTTCATATTAAACATCAGATGTTTATTTTTATCGTCGGCAATAATTTTCATAAGACCGCGCACGACTGATTCTTCCGGTTTCTCACAGGTGTTTACTTTGATATTTGTAATCTGCGTAAACAATTCATCTAAACTTTGAATTTGGGACGCGCCTCCGGTGATGTAAATTCCAGAGTGGATAATGTCTTTGGCTACCTCCGGCGGCGTTTTTTCCAGAATCATTTTTATGGAATTGCAGATAGAGTTTAAATTGTCTTTTGTCGCTTCATACACGGTCTCCGCGCTGATTTCCAGTTCAATCGGAAGCCCGCTGACTAAATCCCTCCCGACGATTACCATGGTTTCCTCTCTCCCCGGAAGCCCGCTGCCCAAACGTTCTTTTAAGGATTTCGCCGTTTTCTGTCCAATGACAAGATTGTAGTTTCTCCGGATATAACTGATAATCGACTCGTCAATGCGGTTGCCCCCAAAATGCAGCAAATCGCTTAACACAAGCCCGCCCAGAGAAATTATGGAAATTTCCGTTGTGTCTGCGCCAATATCCACTACCATCACGCCCGTCGGCTGGTTTACGTCTAAGCCTAAGCCTGCCGCGTCCGCAATCGGCTTTTCACAAAGCTGCACATTTTTCGGTTTGACTTTGCTTTTATAAAACAGATCAAAAAACGCTTTTTTCTCCACTTCCGTAATGTCAGTCGGGACTGCTACAATGTATTCCGCGCCGTGGATTTTCCCTTTCGCGCGGGTTTCTAAAAATTCAAAAATCATATTTTGGACATTGTTGAAATCCGCAATTACGCCATTGATAATCGGAAATGTGACGTTTATCTTTTCCGGCGCCTTTTCATACATCGCATAGGCAGCGTCCCCAAATGCGTACATCTGGTTTTTGTTGACAATCGCAATCGCATTTTTTTCATTTAATATTTTGCCGGTCGATTTACAGAACACTTTGATGTTACAGGTTCCCAAATCAATGCAATAAATATTGTTGTTCATTGTAGTTCTCCCTTCAATCTGCATGGGTCAGCCTAGCAGATTTTCCTCCTTAAAGCTAAAATATTTGTTATCACCTATAATAATATGATCCGATAAATGAATGCCCATCAGACTGCCGCATTCCCGTATCCTCTTTGTCACAAGTTTATCCTGTACGCTGGGCTCTGGCATCCCGCTGGGATGGTTGTGCATAAGGATAATATGGACGGCCTGATAGGAAAATGCCTTTTGAAAAATCTCTCTTGGAGAGACGATGGAGGCGTTGACCGTCCCGACAGAGATGATTTCCTCCCCCAGCAATACACATTGGGAATCAAACATGCAAAGCAAAAGCTTTTCCCTGTCCTCATGACGTAATTCTTCCATATAGTATGCGGCGACGGAAGAAGCATCCCTAAGCGAAACGCCCTGCCGTCTTACTGCCTTCGCCATGCGTTTGGTAATTTCCGCCACGCATTTTAGCTGGACAGCCTTTACGGCTCCAATCCCTGAAATGGCGGTCAGCTCCTTTATGCTTAGATAATGAAGGTTAATCAGGCTCTTTTCTTTGCAGTTTAAAATATCTTTTGCAAGGTCTACCGACTGCCTGCCGCAAGTCCCTGTCCGTATAATGACGGCCAAAAGTTCCGCATCGGAAAGATGCTGCGCGCCATAACGCAGGCATTTTTCATAGGGTTTTTCGGATTCTGGCAATTCTTTTACCGTTAAATGATTGTTCATGGAAGATCCTTTCTACTCTCTACCTGTAAGAATAGACAATGATTTCCAAATCCATTCACATTATTCTAACATATTAAATCCCTATTAACAAGTTTTTGCTCATAAAGTTTTTGCAGAGACATGAAAATGCCAAATTTCGCATGGCTCCACGTCAGCCCGCCTTGGAAAAAAACGGAATAGGGCGGCTTTAAAGGCCCGTCGGCGCTAAGTTCAATCGAAGAACCCTGAACAAATGCCCCCGCCGCCATAATCACGTCGCTGTCATAGCCAGGCATTGCCCACGGTTCAGGCGAGACATAGGAATCTACTGGAGCCGCCGCCTGTATGCCCTTGCAAAAAGCCTTCATTGCATCGGGATTTTGAAATGTCACAGACTGGATAATGTCATGTCTGCTTTCCGTCCCGTTTGGCAAAACGCCAAATCCCAGCCTTTCATAGACATTTGCGGCAAACACCGCCCCTTTTAAGGCGCCGTTTACCACTGCCGGGGCAAGGAACAATCCTTGGTAAAACGGCTGCATTACGCCAAGGGAAGCTCCGACCTCTTTTCCAAGGCCGGGAGAAGTCAGGCGGTATGCCGCCTGCTCGACGCATTCTTTCTTTCCTGCAAGATAGCCGCCCACAGGAGCAAGCCCTCCTCCGGGATTTTTTATCAAAGAACCGACAATCAAATCCGCGCCGGCTTCTAACGGCTCCCGTTCTTCGACAAATTCCCCGTAACAATTATCCACCATACAAATGATGTCCGGCTTTATTTTTTTGATAAACGCAATCAGTTCCCCGATTCTTTCCACGGAAAGCGTCGGCCTTGCCGCATAGCCTTTCGAACGCTGGATTGTGACAAGTTTTGTCTTTTCATGGATTGCATGTTTTATGCCTTCCCAGTCAAAACTTCCATCTTTCTTTAAATCTGCCTGACGGTAGGATATGCCGTATTCCGCCAAAGATCCTTTCGACGGGCGTATGCCGATGACTTCTTCTAATGTGTCATAGGGTTTGCCCACAGGAGACAATAATTCATCTCCCGGCCTTAAATTTGAAAAAAGCGCAAGGGAAAGCGCATGTGTGCCGCAAGTAATCTGGGGACGCACAAGGGCGTCTTCTCCATGGAAACATTCCGCGTAAACGGCCTCTAATGTCTCCCTCCCTAAATCATTATAACCATATCCGTTTGAGCTATGAAAACATTCTGCAGAAACTCTGCATTTTTGCATGGCGCGCAGCACTTTTAACTGGTTATATTCTTCTGTGCGGTCAAATTCTTCAAACCGCGGCTTAAGCTCATCTTCTATCCTGCTGCCAAATTCAAACACTTCCCTGCTGATTCCAAGGCTTTTGTATTGTTTCCATAACTGTTCACTGTAATTCATGCGCAATCCCCTTTTCTTCCAATACCGAAATCATCTTGTCTAAAATAGCGGTTTCCTGATGATCATACCGTTCCTTTTCAAGCCAGATTACGTCCCGCTCCCGTTTAAACCATGTAATCTGCCTCTTAGCAAAATGTCTGGTATCCCTTTTTAGCAAATCTTTCGCTTCTTCAAACGTCAGTTCCCCGTCCAAATAGGAAAGAAACTCTTTATAGCCCAATCCCTGCATGGAAACCATGCCTTTTTGGCATCCCCTCGCCTTTAACGCTTTCACTTCTTCTAACAGCCCGTTTTGAAGCATTTGGTCTACGCGGAGTTCAATCCTTTCGTACAAACGCCTGCGGTCTTCCGTCAATACAAAATAAGCAAATTGATAAGGGGATTTTTTCTGCCGTTCTTTTTCGTTATGCTCTGAAATCGGATATCCATTCTGCCGGTAAAATTCCAACGCCCGTATCACACGTTTTACATTGTTCGGATGTATCGTTTCTGAAGAAATTCTGTCAACTTCCATTAGCTTTTGATGCAGCGCCATACACCCGTTTTCTGCCGCAAACCGTTCCAATTCTTTTCGTATGGCGCCGTTTCCCGCTTCTTTGGAAAAATCCACGTCATAGAGCACAGATTGTATGTAAAAGCCTGTCCCTCCCACAAGAATCGGTATTCTGCCTTTTTTATAAATTTCTGTCATATATTTTTTTGCCAGCGTTTGGAACCGGACAATATTAAATTCTTCTTCCGGTTCGCACTCATCAATTAAATAATGCGGCACGCCGCGCATTTCATTTGGCATAATTTTCGCGGAACCTATATCCATATGGCGGTAAACCTGCATGGAATCCGCAGAAAGAATGGAACCGCCGATTTTTTGCGCAAGCTTTACGGATAAACTGGTTTTCCCAGATGCAGTCGGCCCCGCAAGAATAATAAGTGGAGGTTTTTTCATGTGATAATCCTTTTAAATTTTTTTTCGAGTTCCTGTTTGCCTATGGAAATTATCGTCGGTCTTCCATGCGGGCAAAAATAAGGGTTTTCCAGCTCTAAAAGCTCTGCAATAAGGGCTTTTGCCTCTATCAGGCTCATCGCATGGCTGCCTTTGACAGCCGCCTTACAAGACATCGATGCAATTTTTTCCAATACAAGCTCCGGCGCCATCGCTGTTTTTTGCTCTTTTGCCGTGTCTAATATTTCCAATAAAACCTGCTTTGCGTCCAGATGGAACAAGTTCGCCGGAACGCCGCAGACAGAGTATTCCTTTCCCCCAAACGGCTCAATCTCAAACCCCAGCATGGAAAGCTGCTCCTGATACCTTAAAAACGCCTGCTGCTGCGCCAAATCCAAGGTCAGGATAATCGGAGGGGAAAGGAGCTGAGACGTGTATTCTTTGTTTTTTAAGGAACGCACTGTTTTTTCGTACAGAACTTTTTCATGCGCGGCATGCTGGTCAATAATAAACAATGCTTCTTTATATTCCACCAGCCAGTATGTCCCAAACAACTGCCCAAGCACCGTATGGAACTGTTTTGCCTGTTCCGACAAAAATTTACCCTGATAAACGATTTCCTCTTGAACAAACTGCGGCTGTTCTCCTGCGGTTTCCATCGGATTTTTCTGTCCATTGGCAGTATCCGCCGGATTTTTCTGTCCGTTTGAAGCATCCATTGGCGTTTGTCCGCCTGACGTGTCCATGGAAATTCCCTGTTTGCCCAATGCATCCATAGAAGTCTGACGAATGGAAAAATCCGCTTGAACTGTCTGTCCGCTTGATGCATCCATCGAAATTTCCTGTTCGCCTGAACAATCCTTTTGGACTGTCTGTCTGCCTGAAATATCGATAGAAGTTGTCTGGTGGGCTGGATACTTTGGTTCATAAGGTGAGTCTTTTCTTACGTCTGCCAGAACCTGCGCCAGACGGTTTTTCTCAAATGGTTCCGGAGCAGCTTTTTTTGGCTTTACGGGTTTTTGTTCTTCCGGTTTTCCTACTGTTACAGATTTAATATGGTCTTTTTGCATTAATTTATCCCGTATGCAGTCATAAAGAGCCTGATAAATGCCTTCCTGATTCGTAAAACGCAATTCCATTTTGGACGGATGCGCATTTACGTCTAACATTTGCCCGTCAAATTGAAAATAGAGCGCGCAAAACGGATACTGCCTTTGCATAAGGAAGTTTTTATAAGCCGCCTCCATGCTCTGGGAAATCAGGGAGCTTTTAATGTAGCGGCTATTAATAAAATAATTTTCAAAGTTCCGGTTTCCCTTTGAAACAGACGGGTTTCCGATATAGCCTGTTACGGAAAACAGCTCATTTTGTTCTTCCATCTTAATCAGGGAAGCCGTCATCTCCCGTCCGTAAATCTGGAAAATCACGTCTTTTACGCTGGAATTGCCCGATGTATGCAGTTTCATCTGGTTATTTGCCATAAACTTAAAGGAAATATCCGGCCTTGACAATGCAAGGCGCTCTACCATGGTATGGATATATCCCGCTTCCGTCTGCGCCGTTTTTAAAAACTTGCGTCTGGCAGGCGTATTGTAAAATAAATTCCGCACAAGGAATGTCGTCCCGTCCGGCGCGCCGATTTCTTCCCGTTCCTTTTCCACGGAGCCTTCTATGACATACCGCGCCCCTGTCAACTCCCCTGCCGTCTTTGTAATCAGCTCCACCTGCGCCACAGCCGCAATGCTGGAAAGCGCCTCACCCCGAAATCCAAGGGAAGAAACGTTTAACAAATCTTCGACAGATGTAATCTTGCTTGTGGAATGCCTTAAAAACGCAAGCGCGGTCTGAGATTTTTCAATGCCGCATCCATTGTCCGTAATCCGGATCAAGGACAGGCCGCCGTCTTTAATCTCGACTGTAATAGCGGTTGCGTTTGCATCAATGGCATTTTCCACCAGTTCTTTCACGACGGAAGAAGGACGCTCTATTACTTCCCCCGCCGCTATTTTATCAATCGTTTCCTGACTTAGCAGCGCTATTTCTGCCATATGCCTCCCCTGCCTTTACCAACGGTTTTTGATTTTATTTTGTAACTCAAACAATTTATTCATCGCTTCAATTGGCGTTAAATTCCCAATATCCAGTTCCCGTATTTCCGCTATAATGTCATCGTCTTTTACAGTGTCAAACAACGACATCTGCGTTAAATCCACTTCATCTAAAACGGTTTTTTTCTTTTTGGCCGGCGCGCCTACCTGAATGTTTTTGGCAATGTCGGAAAGATCCAGATCGCTTAGTTCATTGACAATCTCCTTTGCGCGGGCCAATACGGATTCCGGCAGCCCGGCTAATTTCGCCACCTGAATCCCATAGCTTTTATCGGCTCCGCCCTTAACGATTTTCCGCAGGAACACAACGTCGTCTCCCTTTTCTTTGACGGCAATGCAGTAATTGCTTACGTTGTCTAATTTGCCTTCAAGTTCCGTCAATTCATGGTAATGCGTCGCAAACAGCGTCTTTGCGCCAAGCAGTTTCGGATTGCTGATATGCTCTACGACTGCCCATGCAATGCTAAGTCCGTCAAACGTGCTTGTCCCACGGCCAATTTCATCTAAAATCAAAAGCGAATTGGAAGTCGCATTCCGTAAAATATTGGCGACTTCAGTCATCTCGACCATAAACGTGCTCTGCCCGCTGGCAAGATCGTCAGAAGCCCCGACTCTCGTAAATATCCTGTCCACAATGCCGATATTGGCGGAATCCGCAGGAATGAAGCTTCCAATCTGCGCCATTAACACGATTAGCGCCGTTTGCCGCATATAAGTGGATTTCCCCGCCATATTCGGTCCTGTAATAATGGAAATTCTCTGCCGTCCGTTATCTAAAAATGTGTCGTTTTTAATGAACATCTCATTTTGTATCATTTTTTCAACAACAGGATGCCTGCCGCCTTTAATGTCGATTGTCCCTTTATGGTTTAATTTCGGGCGGCAGAACTGGTTTTGTTCCGCGACGCAGGCAAAGGAGGCAAATACGTCTAACCCTGCTATGGCTTTTGCTGTCTTTTGGATGCGGACGACCTCCGCCGCGATTGTTTCGCGTATCCTGCGGAACAGTTCGTACTCTAAAACGGTCAATTTATCTTCCGCGCCTAAGATGTCGTCTTCTAATTCCTTTAATTTCGGCGTAATATACCGTTCTGCATTTGCAAGGGTCTGTTTTCTCGTATAGGAATCCGGCACGAGATGTTTATAGGAGTTCGTCACCTCCAAATAATAGCCGAACACCTTGTTATATTTGATTTTCAGGTTTTTAATTCCGGTATTCTCACGCTCGGCCGCCTCTAGCTGCGCTAACCATGTTTTGCTTTCCGTTCTTGCCCGTTTTAAACGATCGACTTCCTCATCGTAGCCGGATTTAATAATGCCGCCGTCATGCACTAAGATCGGCGCATCTTCGTCAATTCCGGAAGAAATCAAATCGAAAATATCTTCTAACGGATCAATTTCTTCTGTAATCTCTAAAAGCATTTCACACGAAAACTCTGACAGAAGGCTTTTTACCGGCGGAAGCATTTGAATGGAATTTTTTAACGCCAATAAGTCTTTAGGATTTGCCGTCTGGCAGGCAATCCGCGTAATCAGGCGTTCCAAATCATATACTGCATTCAAGTATTCCCGCAGTTCTTCCCTTGTAATCATATGTTCTTTTAGTTCTTCCACAGCGTCAAGGCGTTTTGAAATTTCCGATTTTTCAATTAACGGCTGTTCCAAAAAGGAACGCATCATCCGCGCGCCCATCGCTGTCTTTGTCTTATCCAACACCCAGAGCAGGGAGCCGCGTTTGGATTTTTCCCTTAACGTCTCCGTCAGCTCTAAATTCCGCCTAGTCGAGCTGTCGAGAACCATAAATTTCCCAGTGACATATGGGTGGATTGCCGACATATGGGAAAGTGAATTTTTCTGCGTCTCATAGAGATATTTTAACAGGGCGCCCGCCGCAATGCTGCCGCAGGCAAAATCCTCTAATCCAATTCCAGCTAAATTTTGGATTTTAAAATGTTCTTTCAATGCCGTAACCGCTGTGTCTTCGCCAAAATACCATGATTCCAATGCGCTGACGCAGACATTTAAGCGGTTTTTAATGTCGTCTAAATCTATGCCGCTCATAAAAAACGCTTCGTTGCAAATCAGTTCCGCCGGATTGTATTTGTTCATTTCATCTAACAGTTTACGTTCCGTATCCACTTCCGTGACATAATAGTCCCCCGTGCTTACATCTGCAATCGAAACCCCATACTTATCCGCAAGATAGACAATGCACATAATATAATTATTTCTCGTTTCTTCTAACGCCTGTGTGTCCGTGTTCGTTCCGGGGGTGACGATCCGGATCACTTCCCGTTTGACAATGCCTTTCGCCGCCTTCGGGTCTTCCACTTGTTCACAGACAGCAATTTTATAACCGCGTTTGACTAATTTATTCAAATACCCTTCCACGGAATGATACGGCACGCCGCACATAGGGGCGCGTTCCCCCACGCCGCAGTTTTTCCCAGTCAGGGTCAGTTCAAGCTCTTTGGAAACCTGTATGGCGTCTTCAAAAAACATCTCATAGAAATCCCCTAAACGGTAAAATAGGATATATCCGCTGTATTCTTTTTTGATTTCCAAATATTGCTGCATCATTGGTGTATAACTGCCCAAAATATTCGTTCCTCCCGTATCTTATTTATCAGGGCGGTATGCCGCGGCAATCGCCTCGGCCGTTTTTATGCCGTCAATGGCGGCCGACATAATCCCGCCTGCATACCCTGCTCCTTCCCCACAGGGATAAAGCCCTGAAATTTCACTTTGGAATGTTTCGTTTCTTGGGATTCTCACGGGCGATGACGTGCGGCTTTCCACGCCGGAAAGGATCGCATCTTCGCAGTCAAATCCTGAAATTTTTGCGGCAAACTGCTCCATGCCGCCTAAAAAAGCTTGGTAGATTTCTTTTGGAAACAGCGTATGCAGCGCCCCAAACTGCGATGCGCCATACGTCATAGATGGAAACGCCCCATAAGAAACGCTTTTGATTCCACGTTTGAAATCCCCATAACGCTGCTGTGGGATTGCCCCGTCCCCAAGCTGATACGCCTGCGCTTCAAGCCTGCGCTGAAATGCAATGCCGGACAATGGGCCTTCGGCGCCGTAATCGGGCGGCGTAACGGATACAATAATTGCGCTGTTGGCATTTACGCTATCCCGCTTATAAAAACTCATGCCATTGACCGCCAGCCTGCCTTCTTCGGAAGATGCATTGACTACATAGCCGCCCGGGCACATGCAAAAGGAATAGACCCCTCTGCCGCAGGCGTTTGCAGTCACCTTATAGGATGCGGCGGGCAGCAGGGCAGACGCATCTCCATACTGGGCTTTGCCAATTAGTTCCTGTAAATGCTCCACGCGAAGGCCGACGGCAAATGATTTCGCTTCCATCGGGACCTTTTTTTGGAATAACAGTTCAAACGTGTCCCGTGCGCTGTGCCCGATTGCCAACGCCAAAACCTGCGTATCAATCCATGTATCGCGGTTTATCTGCGCTGATTTTACTGTTTGCCGTTCTATCTTAAGATCTGTCAGACAGCTTTCAAATAAAAACTCTCCGCCGGATGCAAGAATCGTTTCCCGCATCGACGGAATCACTTCCGCTAAACGATCTGTCCCGATATGAGGTTTCGCTTCATAGCAAATCTCTTTTGGCGCGCCATGTTTGACAAAGATTTCCAAAACTTTTCTGCCGCGTCCGGCCGGGTCTTTTACCAGAGTGTTTAATTTTCCGTCAGAAAACGTCCCTGCGCCGCCTTCTCCAAACTGGACGTTGGAATTTGGGTTTAAACTGCCGCAATTCCAAAAACGCCTTACGTCCTCCTGTCTTTTTTGGATTGTTTTGCCGCGTTCTATGACAATCGGCGAATAGCCGGAAACTGCAAGCATATAGGCGCAAAACAGTCCGGCCGGCCCGCTTCCAACGATTACCGGGCGGCTTTTAAGCGTTTTCTGCCCAGTAATGGGAAACTGATATGCAGTTTGGGGCTGGCAGGAAATATTTTTATTATGTAATTTCCTGATTATTTTTCTTTCCTGCGCCGCATTTGCTTCGATTGTATATACATATTGAATGTTCCGTTTGTCCCTTGCGTCTAATGACTGTCTGGCAATCCGGAAAGAAAAAAGCTGTTCCTTTTCTATTTTTAATGTATGGAGCAATTTGGATTCCAGTTCTTCTTTTGTATGGGCTATCGGCAGTTTAAGCTGATTAACCTGAATCATGTGATCCGTCCCTCCTTGCCGCGTTTCTTCCCGCCACATAACCGGAAGACCACGCCCATTGTAAGTTATAACCGCCGCACATACCGTCTATATCGATCACTTCCCCGGCAAAATACAGCCCTTTTACCAATTTCGATTCTAAAGTATGCGCATGAAGCTCTGCCGTATCCACTCCGCCTGCAGCCGTCTGCGCAAACTCAAAACCTTTGACGGCAGTAATGGTTACGTCCATATGTTTCAGGTAGCGCAAAAGCTTGTCTTGTTCTGCCATTGTAAGCTGATTTGCGGGCGTTTTAAGCGGGATATGGTTTTCTTTTAACAATACTGGAATGAATTTTTTGGAAAAAAGCCCGATGAGCGCTTCTTCACAGGTTTTTCGGGACGTTTGCCGAAAACGGCTGTTTAATTCCAGACGCAACTCCTCCTCTGTAAGAAACGGCGCTAAATCAAGGCTTACCTCCGCCTTTTTTCCATCGGCAATGGCTTTCGCCGCATAGCGGCTCAGTTGGAATGACGGTATGCCTGAAATTCCTTCACTAGTAAACTGAACTTCCCCACGATCCCTATATTCGCCGTCTGGCGTATTTAGCGTTACGGAACAATCTGCGCGAATTCCTGCAAGCGATTTAAAAAATGACTGTTTTGCCTTCATTTGAACCAAAGCTGGCGTCATCTCAATCCATGTATGGCCAAACTTACTGATATAAGGAAATGCGCTGCCGTCACTGCCCGATTTTGGAAACGCCTTGCCGCCGCAGGCAAACAGAAGCGAATCTGACTGAAATGTCCCTAAACTGGTTCGGATTTGAAAGCCGTTTTTTGACTTTTGGACTGCATTTAATTGACAGCCAGTCTTAACTTTCACGGACAGATTGTCTAACTCCATGCGAAGAACGTCCAATACGGAAGACGCCTGCCCGCTTGCCGGATAGAAATAACCGTCCCGTTCTTTTGGGTAAATTCCAAGCTCTTTAAAAAACGCTATGGTTTCCTTAAAACCGAACTGTTTCAAAACAGGCAATACAAATGCAGGGTTTTCGCCCCTGTAAAAGCGTAAGCCCTGCCTGCGGTTGGTATAATTGCATTTGCCGTTTCCTGTGGACAATATCTTTTTGCCGATCCTGTCATTATGTTCTAGGATTGTCACTTCTGCGCCATGCCGCGCCGCAGAGATGGCCGCCACTATGCCGCTTGCCCCTCCGCCGATTACCATAACTTTCTTCAAGCTGTCACCTTTTCTGTCAAATCGTGGAAAATTTCTTTGTTTTTGTTATTCTAGCATAAGAGAGCATAAGATTCAACTGTTAAACGAGGAAATGCCATTGACAGAAAAATCTTACATTCCGTGAAAAAGGAATATCTAAAGGAAAATTGAACCTCAATATTCAAACTCAAAAGAAGCCCGGTCTGTTTCAAAGGAAAAAAGAGTTTGTCCATTTTTCCGAAATCTATAGAAAGCCCTGCAGGCTGCGCTTTCACGGATTGTCCTAACCATATCCCCTTTCGATGGCGCCTTAAGGATGCATCCGGACGGTTTTAGCAGACAAACGTCTAATTCCAGGCTGCCTTGCGCCACGCGCGCCATTTTGTTTTGGAGTTTCACAACTCTGGCTCCCAGATACGTTGCAATTCTATATTCTTTCCCATGCCATAATACCACTCCTATAATTCCGGTAAAATGAATGCCTGCCATTGGAATGTCCGCTATTGAAAGCATTAAAGAGCCTCCGGAAAAAAAGCATTGCGTCCAGATATACTTTTCCGGAAAGGATCTGCCCTGATCCCCTTCCCAATATCCCCACGCCCGTTTAAACTTATATATTTGATGATTGACAGACGCCGTTCCTGATACAAAATGCCGCATACTCCATACGCTGTGGCGGCATTCCATAAATGGCGCGAATGCAAATGGCCCCATAATGTCATATTTTAATGGGCAGAGCGTTCCAAAATTTAATTTTCCGTAAATCTCTAGTTTGGGGGTTTTTATTGCCAGACGAATGCCTTTTTCCCCGAATTGATTCTCCCCGATGAAAATACCGCTCTTTGTCTGACGGAATTTATCCGCCAAAAACGTAACTGTCCAAGCTTTTTCTTCCGTAATAATTTGAATAGAACACGTTTGCTTCCTTCCTGTGCGATGAATGGCAGGTATCACCGCTAAAGTCTGTGTGTCAGACTGGCATTTTAAATACCAGCCGTAAAAGGAGCCCTTCATATGCTTACCTCCATGAAAAAATAATGCTTATTTTTCCTGAAATAAGCCCTCTCTATTCATCTGACAGTAATTTAATCACATTTTTGCCTTCTTAATAGAAACGCAGATTGTTAATCCATGCTCACGTTAAGCCCGCTCTGCCGTTCTGACGGCTGTAACACGACAGTCACTCCGGCGTTCCCATTCCATTCAAATTGATAGGATTCCCCAGAAGTCTGCCGGATAAAAGTTTTCCAAGAAACGTCTAAAGTGACCCGTGGATCACAATGCCCATTGCCGATCCAACAGATCACTGCATCGGGATCTACAGAGATTGTGGAGCGGGACGAAACATTGCTTAAAACGATTGGATTGCCGTCTGAAAGCACTGCGACGTAAGCTTCTCTGCCGCGTCCGGTTAATGTGGACGTGGCAAGCCCTTTTTGTGAAAGAACCCCGACTCCAATAAAACGCACATTATAATCACAATCTTGTGTAAAAGCGAGAATGTTCTCTGATTCGACGGAAATTGTTTCTCCTATCTCCAAATGATAAATGACTATATGCTGTCCTTTATTGGCGAAGTAGGTCACGGAATCCCCATTCATGCTTACCTTCATAAGCGGCAGGTTTTCACCGGTTACGCGGCGCATAATAGAGCCAATCAACGCCTGCCCGATGCTGTTTTGCGGCCCGAATAAAACTTTTTCAAATTTATAATTTTTGCCTTCAGGGCTTTCTCCCGCAATGAAAGCTCCGGCTTTTGTAAATATAACGCCGGTTCCGGCGCAGGTTACTTTTAGTGTCAGTTCATTTATGGTTTCAAATGTCAGCATAATTGTTCCTCCTTGTTTTAAATAACTTGAACGCCGTAAAGCTCACATAGGCCGGCGAGATCTCTTGCCACGCCATTTCCAACTGCATGGAATTTCCAGACTTTTTTGTGGCGGTAAATTTCTCCAATCATCATGGAAGTGACGTTAGAATAATATGCATCCATCTGAAAACTTGCCAATTCCTGTTTAGAGGCATGATCAATAATCCGGACATAGGCTTCCTGTAACATACTGAAATTCAGTCGTTTTTCAAACGCTTCATTTATCGTCAGCACAAAAACGATTTTTTGGACTTTTGCGTTTAATTTTTTAAAATGAATGGTGATATTTTCCCGATCTTCCGCCGAATCCGCTAAAAAAAAGACGCTGCCGTCAGGGCTTTGTTCTTGTCCGTAGAAAACAAACCAATCGTCTCCCAAAACTTTGCCTTTTTCATCTAGTAAAAAAGCGGACACGTCAACGTCACAGGAAGGGTTTTTGACATTCCAGCCCAGACAGACCTTAATGGCGGATAAAGGCCTATTGGTTTCTAAAGACACTTTCTGCCCCTTTTGCATGGGGTGAATGAGAGTGGGAACTGGTTTTCTCATGACAGGATTCGGCGGCGAACTGGCAGGATTTGGCAAAACTGAGGTATGAGGAGGCTTTACACCGTTGATGGCGCCGGCGGGTGCCCCCGCTTGAATGGATGCAATGGTCTGCAAAGTTTTAGCGCCTTGAATCCGTTCTTGATAAAACGATTGAATAGTCCGTTTATCTAACAGTCCGGAAACTTTCATGGGAATTTGAATCATATGCGTTCCTCCTGTAAATGGGTTTATGTAGAGCAAATGGAGATCTTTCTTTGGTTTATTATAACAGATCTGGCTGTAAAATGAAAAGGCGTCATGAAATGTATATTTCGATTTGAATCAGGCGAAAGCCAGACAAAAAGAACAGCCGGACGAACTTTCATTATGGAAAGCTATCCGGCTGTTTTCTATAACTTCAAAGGATTACTTTTTCACTTGTCTGACTTTTAAACCTGCGTTTTTAAAGTAATTCTTATATTTATTGAATTGTTTCGATGGAACTTTCACCGTTAGACCAGATTTTGAACCCTTAAACGCCTGTTTTCCTACGAAATTAAGCTTTGTTGACTTAATCGTTACTTTGCTAAGTTTCTTACAGCCGCTAAATGCTCTCTTTCCAATAGTTGCCAGTTTTGATTTTGACGTTTTTCCAATAGTGGCTGCCGTAAGTTTCTTACAGCCTGAAAAAGCATTTGCCCCGATTGTCTTTACGCTGTCCGGCAGAGTAATTTTCTTTAAGGCAGCGCAACCCTTAAATGCGCCTGCTTCAATTACAGTTATATTCTTGCCGATAGAAACTTTCTTTAACTTTGAACAGCCGGAGAAAGCGTTTGCCCCGATTGTCTTTACATTTGCCCCAATGGCCAAACCTGTCATGTTCTTATTGTTTTGCATTGCCTTTGAGCCAATCGAGGTTACTTTATAAGTGATGCCGTCTATGCCTGTGACTGTATCAATCGTCACATTCTTCACTTTGGACGCCGATGTGATAAGTTCCACTTCTTCGCCAACAACTGTTACTTTATAAGTAACTTGATCGATTACAAAGGTTTTTTCCTTTCCTAATGCAGGCTGTTCGGCAGTCTGATTTTCACTATTTTCCGAATTGCCGCCACTTCCCGAAGCGTCGCCTTCAGTCGAATTATTGCCGCCGCCCGGCGTATTCCCATCGCCTGAGTTGCCGCCGCCCGGCGTATTCCCGTCGCCTGAATTGTCGCCGCCCGGCGTATTTCCGTCGCCTGAGTTGTCGCCGCCCGGCGTATTTCCGTCGCCTGAGTTGTCGCCGCCCGGCGTATTCCCGTCGCCTGAGTTGTCGCCGCCCGGCGTATTCCCGTCGCCTGAATTGTCGCCGCCCGGCGTATTTCCATCGCCTGAGTTGTCGCCGCCCGGCGTATTCCCGTCGCCTGAGTTGTCGCCGTCGCCTGAGTTATTATCGTTATCGCCGTCGTCAGGATTTGAAGGTTTATACTCATAATGTATCGTTGCCTTCGACATTGCCGCAATCGTCTCAGCGCTTTTACTTATGCTATTCCATTGCGCTTCTGTGCCGGTAAAGTATATATCAGACAAACTGCAAGCCGAAAATGCGGACATCCCTATTGACGTTACGCTATTCGGGATTATGACCGTAGTAAACCTATAACAAGAAGCGAATGCTGACGGATCTATGCTTTCCGCGCCTTGTGGAATTTCCACTCCGGCAAGCATTTGGCAATTTATAAACATACCCTCACTAATTCGGTCTACGCTTTTTGGCAGCGTCACCTTCATCAGATAATAACAGTTCCCAAATAAATTATCGCCCATCTTCACCTGCTTACTGCCGGGAGCAAATGTTACGCTTGTCAATTTTCCGCACTGAAAAAACGCCCCGGCTCCCACTTCTCCAATACTGGCAGGCAAGTCTATAACAGTAAGGTTTTCGCAAGCATTAAACGCATTTTGGCTGATTGTTTCCAATCCTTCAGAAAAAGTCACGGAACTAAGGCTTTTACACCCACGGAACGCGCTGTCACCGATCATTTTCACGTTGGCTGGAATGTTTACGGAAAGAACCGAAGACTCACGAAACGCGCTGTTTCCAATTGACGTCACACTTGTGGGAATTTCTACGCTAAGAACCTCACACTTCCAAAACGCGCAAGAACCGATACCAGTCACGCCGTCTCCAATCACAACATTCCGGATTTGGCTGCTGTAACTATTCCACGGCTGATCTCCTGTACTGCTGAAATCCGGCATGGCCCCTTTCCCAGAAATGGTCATCTTGCCCGCTTTTGTCAAATTCCACGCAAGCCCTCCTTCAAGCGTCTCAGATGCAACTATCACGTTAGCTTCCGGATCATCTGGGGAAATATAATTTTCTGGGTAACGGGTGATATAATGGCTGGCAGAGCGCATCACTTCTTCTTTAGATATTTTCCGTCCCCAATGGATCTTGCCCTTATGGTCTCCTGTACTGATGTTTCCTTCCGCAAGGACTAGTCCCGCTTCATTTACCTCAAGCGCGATTACGGTATGGGCGTCATTGTTTACCCGAAGAATATCCCCGACTTTTATATCCTCATATTCAAATTCACCGTTTGCGTACATTCTGGCCGGCAAACTGTCAAATGCCGCATCGCTAAGTATAAAAGCAAAGGCAACGCAGCCTACGGCAACGATATTGTGTCCATCAAGAGGACCGCCTTTCCATCGGTAATATCCTGTTGAATCTGAATAAGGCTCATCGTCCGTCCATGGAGTTCCTTCCTTATATCCGTCCTGATCTTTTAACGCAATCATAGCATTAAAAACTCCTGTCGGGGTAAGGGCGCTGCCATCAGAGGCGGCAAACCCCAAGATGGATTCCTCCGTATTCGCATTTGCCTGAATCGGAGCTCTTTGCTGAAAAGCATATGCCACTGACTGGGAAGAAAGGATTAGACTTAGCGCTAAAGCAACTGAAAGAAATAATTTTTTCAATTTAGTAACCTCCTAATTTTCGTTTTAAGACAACTTCTAGTTGAACACATTCCTTTTTAATAAATATATTGTGATTATTCTGCTTTGTCAATAGGCGCATCGTACACAACACAAAATCCAATTTTCAATTTATTTCGAATATAGGAAGAACCAAATTTTTATTTATGTTCAATAATAAATACAATAAAGTTTGTTGCCAGCTTTTGAAATTATGCGATTGAGACAGTATACAGCAAACATGCTTTACCGGAAAAATCTACGGGAACGCCTGTGGTATGCTATTGCAAATACAAGGACTCCAATGAAAGCAAGGAAGCTTACGCCATACAAACTCAGATTGCCTAAGGCTGTTTTGCTTAAGTCATTTCTGTCAATATTCACATTTGGCATATTTCCCATGCCGCCTTTTGGCGCCTGATGGCTTCCGTCTTCTATTTCAAATTGAGCCGATGCGATATTTTCTGGGGATTCATTGCCGTTAAATGGAGAGTCTTCCGTTTTTTCATTTTCATTCCAGTTTTGTATACGATCCCCCATACTCATGCTGCCCATCACGCTTAAATCCAGATGAGATGCATCAATCAGCGTATCCGAATTTTTCTGTTCTTCTTCTGTGGATGGAATGCTTCCTTCTATCTGGCCGCTTATAGATTGGCTCCGAAGCTGTACTGTTTCATAAAGAGTGTCTGCCGCTTCCTTATATTCTTTGCCAGTATAAAAAGCCGTGGGATCGCTCTCAACCAAGGAATCAATCTGACTTCGGGTACGCTGGTAAAAAGCGTCAAATCCACCGCCATAGACGTATTCCTCCACAAGCTGTTTTAGATAACTGTAATACTTTGCGTGATATTCCTCATCTTCCATAAACGCGTCAAAGAAGTTTGTGCCGGAAAAAGCATAGTCTATGGCATAATTGACTGCGCTTGTCGCGCCGCTGCCGCCATCTGTTCTTCCTCTTTCTCCCATGCCGCCAAAAGCAAGATTATAATCCCATGGGAGGATATTAAGCCGGCCGTCAGACTCATACAAATAATAATTATGCGCCATTCTTCCTAAAAGACTATCCTCATTAACGGAAAAAACGTGAACCGCCATGTATTTTAAAAGATTTTCTATATCCATATATTTTTCAAGATTCAAGCCTTCTGATATATGTTCCAGCGCTTTAACGACGCGCGTGTGATCTGATTTCGCAGAGTTTGTCACCTCTCCGTCCCAAATTGCCGTATAGCTGTCCAGCTCTTGATCTATATAGTTTAGATTTGCGCCATTTCCACCCATGGAAACGCCTCCAAATCCTCCATGTTTAGAAGTGGGAACGCTCTTTTTTCCAGCCGCCTGTTCTGTGGAAACGTTTTCTTTGCCTGCCGCCTGTTCCGCAGAACCGCTTTCAATAGAAGAATTGTTCTGTTCATTAATGGGAAAAGCATCTTCGTCTTTCTGGGCTTGTGGCTGTATCTTGTCAAATTGCAACGGATCAAAATCTGAATTGCCAAAACCTGAATCTCCTTTTTGTCCCATATCCATGCTGTCCGGTTTATACAATTCCCCATTTTTTGTTCCATAATTGCGTAACAGAAAACTGTCTTCCACTGCTTCCAGCGCCAAATAAACGCCCCAGTATTCGCCATTGACTGATAATTCTGCATAATTATACAGAGATGCGTCTGCATCCAAATATTGATACATATCATAAATCAAAGCCTCTTTCATATTAGTCGCATCGGCATAATTATTATTTAAAATCAATTTATCCAATCCAAAACAGGTCTGTCCGTCCACATAATGATCAAATTCCAGCTTCAAACTGTAGCGATCTGTATCTGGATCACGGGCAATGGCTGTTAAACTCGTATTCCCCTTTGGGCGGACGCCTACCCGCCGAATCATTTCCCCTCCAATTTCCACATCGCACTGATAATAAGTCTCCGCTATGGCATTTGCAAGCATATCCTCCCAGTCTTCTTCATCCATTATCAGATTTATGCTTATGGTTTCCGATGTGTCAAAAAGCCTAGACTCATATTCCACCGCAATGCCCGCGCCGCCAGAAGCCTTTGCAATTTTTTCCGCAAAAACAATCGCAAACAGGCAGAAACAGACAGCGGCGGCCATGATTACAATTATGATTTTTGTAGTATGCTTCTGTGTAATCACATATAATTCCTCCGTTAAGACATATATTCCCCATTATAGCTGACTAATGTTGCGTGTTCCACTCCGGACGCCTCCACAATCCGATTGATAAATGTTGTCGTGGCGTCTTGTAAGCGGAGCTCTGCCGTAAGCTCGATTCCGGACGCATTTATAGTTTTGGCTTTTACCGTATATTGTAAAACGCCTTGTTTTAAGATTTCCAAAGCGGTTTCTTCCGCTTTTTCGTCCCGTAAATTTAGGACAAGGATATAAGGGTTTGAATGGATTTTCCGATTGGCAAACAGAAGTAAAACTATGCCAATGATCGCCGAACCTATCATTGCCAAAGGAACCATGCCGGCCCCGATTACAATTCCAGACGCCAGAGACCAAAACAAAAAAACAATTTCCACCGGCTCTTTGATCGCAGTCCGGAAACGGACAATGGACAAAGCGCCGACCATGCCAAGGGAAAGGACAACATTTGAAGTAACAGCCATAATCACAAGCGTTGTTACCAAAGACAGCCCCACAAGAGTCAAGGCAAAACTACTGGAATACATAACGCCAGTCAAGGTTTTTTTATAAATTACGAAAATAAACAAACTGATTACCAAAGCGGCCGCCAATCCCAATAAAGTGTCAATCATAGAAAATTCTGATACATTTTCTAAAAAACTGGATTTAAAAATATCATTAAAACTCATCGTTTATCCCTCCTACGTTTAAGCATTTTTCTACTTTTTCCGTTGTTCCCTTTTATTCAGGCCAAAATCCGTTTATCCAAATCTGCGGCAGACGCCATATTTGGAATATGCCTGCTGCCGGATTCCCTCTGTCTGTAAAAGGGATTGAATTACCTCCGGAAGAAAAGAATCAAACTTCACTTCTAAAATCATTTCGTCCGGACTGTCTGCCACGGCGACGTCTGCCATGGTTTCTTCTAAAAACTTCCTGTGAAAAAGAGAACTTCGGATTTGAAAATCAAAAGTGACGCGGACATTTCCGGCAGCGTATACATAAGGTTCCCGTACATAGGAAACTAAAACTTTAGGGCAAAGCCGCTGGAAGTTCATTTTACAATACAGTTCACGGACAAGCTCAAACTCATGGTTTCTCATAAAGCCGGAAGTCCCGCATAAAACCGCCCGGCATTCTTCCTCTGTAAGCCTCGCGGCTATTTTCATGCACAAATTGTTCCTTTTTATTTTTTTCTCTAAGGAAATGAAGGATAAATCATCGTTGTAATAGCGGATACGGAACTTTTCTCTTTTTTGCGCGCCGTTTATTTTTTCACGCAGCGCCTTGTCGTCCATATTGTCAAAGTAAATACTCCGGACCACATAACGCCCGTCTGCTCCGGCAAATTGATCCGGTTTCATAACCGCGCGCAGCCTTTGGCGGATCGCATAATAGTCAGCAGTCCGGATGCAGTATTTCAGTTCATGGCGGTATGTTTCGTTTTTTGTCATTTCGCATGCCTCCTTTTAAATAATTTTAAAAATATTTTAAGGCATGGCGCTTAAGAGAGCCTAAAGGAATTGATTTTTTTCGTAAGGCTTTTTTAATCATTTTAATTCCGCCTTAAACCCGATTGCCCTTTCTTTTTTATAAACAGAAATATCTCCATGATGGTTTTTAGCGATTGCTCTGGCAATGGAAAGGCCCACCCCAAAACTGCCATTGAACGTCCTAGACTTATCCGCGCGGTAAAAGCGGTCAAACAGTTTTTCTAATTCTAGACTATCTACACTGCTATATGTATTTTCAACAGTAATGGAAATATGGCGTTTTTGCTTCACCGTTACCATGATTTTACCGTTATCATCACAATATTTTACTGCATTATCCAAGAGAATGGAAAGAAGGCGGCGGATCAGCCCTTCATCTCCATGATATTCGATAGTCGGTTCCACTTGCGCCGCTAGATTCTTTTTTTGCTCAAATGCCAGAGCCTGAAATTCAGATACCGTATCCAATGCCGCATTGCTTAAATCAAATGGGCAAATGCGAAGATTCGCCTGATCCTCATCCATTCGAGATAAAAGAACAAGTTGATGGATCAGCGTCTTCATTCTCTCACCCTCTATCCGCATATCGTCAATCCATTCACTTTTCCCAAACTCCGATTCCACAATATCCAAATCCGACAATATCAGCGTAAGAGGCGTTTTTAATTCATGGTTTGCATCCGTGATAAACTGCCTTTGCTTTTCATAGCTTTCCGCAACAGGATAGACTGCTTTTTTTGAACTAATCATAATTAAAATAAGAACAGCAATGCCGCTTCCTGATAAAACCAAAAGCGCAGTCAGCAAAAAACGGTTTGACAGCATTCTGTTCATTTCGCCATCTACAAAAACGACTGCCATTTGATCCCCTGACCGAAACATACGAAAACGGTAATCCGAAACCCAGCCCCGTTCCCTGTTCTTCTTTTGCGCATCCTCTACATAATCTTGCGCCTGCGCCTCATCAATAGAAAAAACAGATTCATCATATATCTTTTTAATGCGGTTATCCGTTCCAAGCCACACCGTAAAAAAATGGGCGGCAAAAGGGGGTTCTTTTTTAATTACTTTCATAAGTGGACCGCCTTTTGACGGAGACGGCCGTCCGGATTGATCGCGTTTTGGAAAAATGCCGCCATTAGAGACAATCACATCTGCCAATGCGTCCATTGTATGATTTAACTGCGCATAATTCATTACGCACATAACCATAAAGATAACTAAAAGAACTGAACATACTGAAATTGTAGAGATTAAAATAAATTTTCTGCGTAAACTGTAAATCACGGCAATTCCTCCAAAACATATCCTGCGCCCCGTATAAACCGAATCTCCAAAGGCGCATGGAGCGCGCTTATTTTTTTTCGCAGGTTTGATATATGAACCCACACTACGCTGGTATCCACAGCGCTCTCCCACCCCCAAATATGCGATATAAACTGATCGGTTGGAATAATCATATGCGGTTTTAGCAGCAGCATCTCCATAATTTGAAATTCTTTCCCGCTTAATGCTTTGATATGTTCTTTATAACTTAATCTATATGTGGATCGGTTTAATGAAACGCCGCCAAAGGATACTAGGTCTGGGCAATAGTTGTCTCTGCGTCTTAACATTGCCCTTGTCCTTGCCAAAAGTTCAGAAGATGCAAAGGGTTTTGGCAGATAATCATCTGCCCCGGCGTCCAGCCCTTCCACCCTCTGCTCCACTTCAGCGCGTGCAGTTAAAAATAGAGCCGGCGTTGTAATCTTTTTTTTCCGTAATTTTTGCAACACCTGTATCCCATCGTATCCGGGCATCATAATGTCTAAAATCAATCCGTCATATTCTTCTGTTTCAGCATAGGCAAGGGCATCGTCCCCGCGCGTTACGCCGTCCACTGAAAATTTATTGCTTTCAAAAATATGAATCAATGTTTTTAACAGCCTTGGGTCATCTTCCGCTATTAGAAGCCTCATTCTTCCACCTCGCTTTTTAGAATAGTTTATCATATTTGCCTAAAGGCAGGCTAAAAATATTGAAGATTAGCCGTTTTTCTTATATCCCTGCCATGCGCTTTCTATGCCCGTCCTTATATATAAAAAAATATAATAAGCCTATGCCATGCCATGCTATATGGGTATATAGTTCTATAATAAAAAAGAGCTTGCAACAGGCTCATCATATGGGATATGCTATTTATTTTGTGTAAATGCCACTATCTTAACACTTTTAAAAGCGTAAGGGCGCGCTAAAAAGCCATAAATCCTTTCACTAAACTAAATTTTTGGTCATATCTTCATTACGCATTATCTGCTGTATTTTTAAATATAATTATAATCCAAAAATCCAAATTAAGGGATAAAGCTATTTCAATGTAAAAACGTAATCTATTTTCTACATTTATTTTTGTAATATTATGGATGTATACTTCCAAAATATTATCTTCGACTTTATTAATCTTTATAAACTCTCTTTCTTGCCTTTTGTTAAAAAGCTCCTCTTTAAAATCTTTTGTTAGTTTTGAATCCTTGCATAATATCTTAAGTTTTATCCCACAACATTGATTGCCTAAATGTACCGAATTAAAAAATTCCATGTTATCATTCTCATGACCTGTATTCTTTCATTCCCTAATTTCAGCTATATCAAAAATCCTTTCCGTTTTCTCATCCTGAATGAATGCTCATATACGGTAAAGAAGCAAGCAACCGAAAACAAGAGATAGACCGAAAGCGCCACACTATTCCGAACCAAAGAAACCAAAGACCAAAAGACAAGCATTGCGGAAATGCGCATAACAGCGCAATGCCGACGACTACGGAATCCCTCTCATTCCATTTATAACCTGTTTTTATCACCCCATTCACACATTCCGTCTAAAATAGGAATTAA
>CAJUST010000012.1:60353-92938 GCA_910589105.1 uncultured Lachnospiraceae bacterium | reverse complement strand
AGGGCTGACAGAAGAAAATCCCACAATAATTGAAGGAAGGAGGAACCCATGAGACGGGGAGCCGGGAAATTTCCGGCTCCCTGTTTCCGTCCCGGTTTTCAATGCAGGGAGGATTCCTTTTTTGCAAGAAATTGGAAAAAATAAAAAGCGGTAAAGTGAATCCATAATACGGGCGGATACCGTCCGGGAAATGGAGGAATTATACAATGAAAACAACAAAACAAAAACAACAAAACAATTCGCTTAAAATTGAGGGATTGTCATCAGATTTTTTATGCGATACAATGGATGATGATATGCTGGAAAAAATAATCAAAGAAATGAAGAAAAAAGAAATACTGAAACGCCAGAATATATGGCAGGCCTCAGATGGACGGTGGAAAACAAAACTCCCTGTTCCAAATTCAAAAAAAACCAAGCTGGTAGCCAAAAAAAACAAATCGGATCTTGAAAACTACATAGTGAACTGGAACATGGAGCAGCAGGAAAGCCAAAAACCCTGTTTTGAGTCTATTTACAAAGACTGGCTTTCCTCAAAGAAAAAAGAAACCAGCATGGCCAATGCCAGCAAACTCTCCTATGTATGGGACAAATACTATAAGGATTCTCCCATCATCTCAGTACCATTTGAACAAATGACAGCCGGACAGATGAAGGACTGGCTGCTGGATGTCACTTCAGAAAACAAGTTGAACAGAAAACAGTACAATGAAATGAAATCTGTAGCGAACATGATGTATGATTATGCAATTTCATATAATCTTGCATCAATAAACATTCCAAGGCAGATTCGGAAACCTTCTGACAAGATATTCAAAGAAGCAGAAACTAAGCCCCTTTCTGAAAAGGTTTATGATGCAGACACAAAGAAAAAAGTCATTGAGGATGCTCTGAAACAATATGAAAAAACAAAAAACACAGCTTACCTTGCTGTCTGCTTAAATTTCACTCTCGGACTCAGAGTCGGCGAACTGGTAGCTTTAAGAAGCTCCTGCATTCATGAAGATGGAACAATTGACATTATCAGGGAGGAGGTCAAAGGTTACACAGAAGATGAAAATGGCATCATTCACAGACACGGCTATAAAGTTGTCAATCATACAAAGACACAATGTGGGGAGCGGAATCTGATTTTAACACCAAATGCAAAAAAATATATCCAGATGGCCATTGACCGGAATAAGGAACTCGGCATCTCGGATGAGGACTATATCTTCATCGACAAAAAAGGCCAAAGAATCCATGACCATGCAATAAATAATGTACTAAGAAGATTAAACGGTGTCAGAAATAAAAAAGATGCTCTTGTTATCACCGGGAGGCCAAGCGGCAACCACGGAGTCAGGAGAACCTGCATTTCTTTGCTGCATGACTCCATGCTGATGTCAGATGACACAATCAAGGCATTTGCCGGGCATAAGGATATTTCAACAACTCAGAGATGCTATATCCATCCGGTAAAGCCAATTACGGCACATGCAGATGCATTTGCAGCGGTTTTTGATGATTAGAAAAAAGTGTAACCAATTATCCTGACAATAAAAAAATAGGAAACCTTAGTAATATCAAGGTTTCCCATACTTTTAACAAATGCGGAAGATGGGACTTGAACCCACACGAGCGCATTGCTCACAAGATCCTTAGTCTTGCTCGTCTGCCAGTTCCGACACTTCCGCATATCCGACATATATCGCCGACATCTTTTTTAGGATAACAGGTTTTATGATATATGTCAAGATTTATTTTTACTTTTTTTAATTTTTTTCTTCCTTCTCCACTGCCGGAAAAAGCAATGTCACTTTAAACAAGTCCCCATCTATCGCTAACTCAAATTTTCCCTGCATAAGCTCTGTCAAACTCTGCGCTATGGATAACCCCAGCCCGCTTCCTTCCGTGTTACGGGAACTGTCGCCGCGCACAAAACGCTCTAAAAGCTCTTTGCTTTCAATATTTAACGCATATTTTGAAGTATTGCGGAAGATGATTTTTCCGTCTTGCCCCGACTTTTCGATATTGACGTAAGCGCGTGTGGATGGCTGGGCGTATTTACAGATATTGTTCATCAGATTCTCAAAAATCCGCCATAAATGCCTTGGATCTGCCGAAATGACAAACGGGCCGCCATTTTCCTTAACGAGCAATTCTATCTGACCCGCTTTTAATTTCTCCTCAAATTCGCCAATCGTCTGTACCAGCATAACACGAGCGTCACATGGCTCAAAGACAACAGTTAAATTACCCGTAGATGCTTTGGAAGCTTCCATTAAATCCTCTATTAATTTTTTTAACCGCGCAGACTGACGGCTTAACACTTCTAAATATTCTGCCGCATTTTCATTTTCGATTGCTTCTTTTTCCAATAGATCAACATAATTTACAATGGAAGTCAGCGGCGTTTTGATGTCATGGGAAACATTTGTAATCAGCTCCGTTTTAAAACGCTCACTTTTCATGCGTTCGTCTACCGCGCTTTGAATCCCGTCTTGGATATGGTTTAAATGGACGCCATGCTGTTTTAATTCCCAAAACATATGGCTTACGTCCAGTTTTTCCTGCGCATTTCCTTCCGCAATGCGTTTCGCCGCCTGTTGCAGCGTGCGCATCTGTAAAATACAAACGGAAAGGAAGGCGTAAACTGCGGCTTTTTCCAGAAACCAAAGCAGTATCTGCAACTCGGGACGGTATGCCGTAACGCCAAGGACAAATATCTCTAAGACGGCAAGCGCCGCCATGCCGATCCATGCTTTCCATAAAATCGGAACAGAACGGGAAATGGCGCAAAACGCTTTTTTGAACCCCCGTAACGCTTTGCTTAATGCACGGCATAAAATTGTGGTTTTCCATATTCCTCCCAGTTTTATCCGGACAGCCACGCTTAACAGAAACAATAAACATATGGTTTCAAGAGCCAAGAGCGCCCCGCTGACTGCCAAGAATACGCCGAGGGAAACCGAGCCTTCAATCCATTGGGCAATCCCAATCAGCGCGCAAGCCAGAAGCATAAACAAGAAAGCGGCCAGTCCGCAAAAAATGTCAAACGGAATTTTTTCTATCCAGCCGCCGGCAATTTCTTCGGAATTCTGATGGCCCACACCTTTAAAAAGAATCAAAAAACAGACAATGACGCACAGAACTGATCCGAAGCAAACGCCAAACAACGGATAACGGACTGCATACGCAAAATCCAATACCGCTTCCGCCTGAACAAAATAATCCTGCCTATCCCACAATTTCCACTTTCCAAAAAAACCCTGATTGTTAAATCCTGCGTTGTACTGCAATGGCTCCCGCGCGCGCGAAAGCGTATAGTAGCGCTCAGTTTCTGCGTCTTGTTCACTATAAACTTCAATATAGCCATTTTGGGAAATGGAATACTCCTTATATTCTATAAATTCTTTCGACGGATACCATGACTTTGGGCCAATCGTAACTCCTCCCTCTTGTTCCAATCCACTCTGGGTTACAATCGAAATGTCTTTCGCAAAACGCATCCGGTCCTCTAACTGAAACCAAGCGGCTTCTGGCGCCCAAGAGTAAGTTAAATGATCCGGATTTTCTGAAACGTTTGTGACCACGTATCCCGAAGGATCTTCCCCATACTGTTCTGCCATAAAATATTCATTGCCGGATTGATAATAAAATACCCCTGTGTCCATTGCATAACACACTTTTTCTATCGGTTTGGATTCTTCGGTTTTAACCGGCTCATTAAAATAGTAAGACGGGGCAAATACGGAATCTGTGATTTGGAATTTCACGCTGTCTGAAATGTGAAATGTATGGACGTTTAGCTGTTTTGCATCCTGAGCATATTTTGAAAATTCTTCCGACTGCGCTTCTGCCTTTTTTTTCAAATAATCCTTTTCCTCTAAAGAATCCGCTTTGATAATTTTATATAAAAAATTTGTCTGTTCCAAATCCTTAGTCCCATCACCGTCGATATGTGCTTTCATCGCTTGGACAGAATAAGTCTCACAAACGCGTTTGCGCCAGTCTTCTAATAATTCTTCTTTTTTTACGTCATACACATGGGCTTCTTCACAGCATAGAATTGCCACAGCCGAAAGTATGGCGGCGTTTATGCCGATTAAGCAAAACAAAAACGCCAGCGCCCTCACCCATTTTTTATAGCAAATTTTTTTCATCAGCTATCCTCCTCTAATTTATACCCCCTGCCCCAGACTACTTTAAGATAGCGGGGGTCAGCGGGGTCATATTCCAGTTTTTCCCGCAGATGCCTGATATGTACTGCAACCGTGTTTTCTGCGCCAAACGCCGTGTCTTTCCATACTTTTTGATAAATCTTTGATGGGGAAAACACTTCTCCTTTATGTTCCATCAACAATTTTAAAATATCATATTCGGTACGGGTCAGCGCGACAGGCTCCCCATCTAATGTGACTTCTTTTGCTTTGTCGTCCAGTTCAATTCCGCCTATGGCAAGCGCGCCGCTTTTTATTTTGCCGCCGCCTAACTGCATATACCGCCGCAGTTGGGACTTCACTCTTGCCTGAAGCTCCACTGGGTTAAAAGGTTTCGTTATATAATCGTCTGCGCCGACAGTCAGGCCTAAAACTTTGTCTGTGTCCTCACTCTTAGCAGTCAATAAAATCACAGGAACGTTACTAAGTTCACGGATTTTTACCATTGCCGTCATGCCGTCTGTCACCGGCATCATAATATCCATAAGAACCAGATGGATTTCCTGATCCTGCACGATCTCCACCGCTTCTTTGCCATTAAACGCTTCCACGACTTCATAGCCTTCACTGGTCAGATAAATCCGAAGCGCAGACACAATATCTTTTTCATCGTCACAAACTAATATCCGGTACATAATCTCCTCCATGTATCTGAATGCCAAACGTTTTGCATATATGATATATCATGCAGTTATTTTATCGGATTATTTATGAATATAAAAGATGGAAAATCTTTAAGAAACCCTTAAGAGACGAACATACTTTATAAAATCAATGTTTTTAAACAATCCGCCGTCTTCGTCTTTTCTCCGTTCATGGAATTAAGAATTTCTTTCTTATTATCCGACAAACTGCCTTTCCCAACCGCATCCCACTGCTTTTCAGATTGACTTACAGCAAAAAATTGTTTATCATAATTACACAACTTACAATATTGAAAGGAGGAACCGTGATGGATAGCGGAACAATCAGTTTTCTAATCTGGTGTATGTTTGGCAGTATGTTTTTCGGGTTTGCCGCATACGCATGGGTTTCGGTGAAGCCTGTGGGATTCTGGGCAAATGCAAACGTCTTTGAGGTTACAGACATTTCAAAATATAATCATGCTGTCGCAAAACTGTTCTGTATTTTTGGCATTGTAACGATCCTTTTAGGAATCCCACTGCTCACTGGGCCAAACTCTCCATGGGTTTTATTTACTATTTTTGGTTTGATGGCGGAAAGCATTCTGGCTATGGCTGTCTACACCCTTACCATTGAAAAAAAATATAAAAAATAAATTATTGGAGGTAAACAAAATGCACACATTCCAACCTTATCCACTGGAACTGCTAGAATTTAACCCATTCACCCTGATTGGCAAAAACTGGGCGGCATTGTCTGCCGGAACCGGGCAAAAAGCAAATGTAATGACAGTCAGTTGGGGCGGCATGGGCGTTCTTTGGGGCAAAAATGTCTGTTATGTTTTTGTCCGCGACTCCCGCTATACAAAGCAATTTATAGATTCATGCGAAACGTTTTCCTTAACTTTTTTCCCAAAAGAATTTAGCCGCTCTACTTTAATGTATCTGGGCACTGTCTCCGGTTCGCGTGAGGATAAATTGAAAATGGCGCACATACACTTTAATTATTTAGACCAGACGCCATTTATTGACGAAGGCAACCTTATTTTTACCTGCCGGAAATTATCCGCCGCCAAGCTTACGCCTGACAGTTTCCTAGATCCGGAAATTGAGCCTGCCCATTATAAAAAAGGGGATTTCCATACAATGTATGCAGGGGAAATCATACAAGCTTACGCGCGATAAAAAAGAGCTGCCGCAAAATAGCCGCGTATATAATATATGGCATTAAACCTCCTGATTTAATGCCATATATTGTATATAAGCTTTATTTTGCAACCGCTCTTTTTATCTGCACGACGTGCTTATGGATTCAATCGCCACCGCTCCGCCGCGCACCACTTCTATATTCTTAAATTTGCTCCGCAAAAGCGCAATCAGTTCATTGTTCCGACGTTCCGTCAGCTTACACTCTAAGAGCGCGCTGTCTTTTCCGATGTCCGCAACCTGAACGTCAAATACCTGCGCAATCTGGAATACTTCTTCTTTATCCGCTGTCGAACAGTTTAAAATTTTGGCAAACAAAATCTCCTTCATATGCAGGGGCACGTTTGTCAAATCAATCACTTTTATCACTTCCACCATTCGGTTTAGCTGTTTTTTAATCTGCTCAAACGTAATGTCGTCGCTTGCGACGCAAATCGTCATGCGGGAAACGGTTTCATCTTCTGTGGTCCCCACGGTAAGGCTTTGCAGATTATAGGATTTTCCGGAAAATAAGCCGGAAACCTTTGCCAATACGCCTACATCGTTTTCTACATAAAGCGCAATCCATCTGTTTTTCATCTCCCACCCCTCCTACTTCAATATCATTTTATTCATGGGATTTCCACCCTGAACCATGGGGAGGACGAGTTCATCACTGGAAATCAGAAATTCTATAATTGTCGGCGCATCCGTATAAGTTTTCGCTTCTTTTATCGCCGCCGCAATGTCCTCTTCCCGCTCGACGCGGATGCCATGCGCGCCATACGCCTTTGCAAACTGCATGAAATCCGGCAAATACGGCGGGCAGGCTTCGTTTTTGCCTTTGCAATTTGCCGGACAGTCAATTCTGCGGCGCAGGCAGGTCGCTTCATAGCGCTTTCCATAAAAAAGCTGCTGCATCTGGCGGACCATGCCAAGATACTGGTTATTTAACAGACAAACAATGACAGGCGCCCCTTCCGTAATGGCCGTCGCCATTTCCTGCATATTCATCTGAAATCCGCCGTCGCCCGTAATACAGAGAACCTGTTCGTCCGGACAGCCGATTTTCGCGCCGAGAGCCGCCGGAAAGCCAAATCCCATCGTCCCAAGGCCGCCCGACGTAATAAACTTTTTCGCCCCGCCAAATTTCAAATACTGGGTCGCCCACATCTGATGCTGGCCGACGTCTGTCGTAATAATGCAGGAATCGAATTCCCTGTTGACGGCTTCCATAATCATCTGCGGGGTCATGCCTTTGTCCCGCCGCATTTGAAGCGGGTTTTCCCTATCCCATGCCCGAATTTCTTCCAGCCAGTTTTTCGTGTTTTTCGGCTCCGCCCATTCTATTAATTTTTCCAGCGCCAATTTTGCATCCGCCACAATCGGCACATCTACGACAACATTTCTGGAAATCGCCGCCGTGTCAATATCTATATGCACAATTTTTGCCTTCGGGGCAAATTCGTTTAAATCTCCGGTAATGCGGTCATTAAAACGCGTTCCGATGGAAAAGAGCACGTCACATTCACTGACTGCGATGTTCGCCGCATATTTTCCGTGCATTCCGCTGTTGCCAATGTAATACGGATGATCGTTTGGCAGCGCGCCTTTTCCCATAACGGTCGTAACGACTGGGATTTTCATTATCTCAACCAGTTGCAAAAGCTGGGCGCTCGCCCCGCCTAACAAAACGCCGCCGCCTGCTAAAATCAGCGGCTTATGCGCAGATTTCAATAATTTATACGCCTTTTTCAACTGGCCGACATGTACGCCTTCACTCGGTTTATAGCCGCGTATATGAATCGAGGACGGATAATTGGCGTCTCCCGCCTGAACCTGAATGTCTTTCGGTATGTCAACAAGAACCGGCCCCGGCTTTCCGGTTCTTGCAATATGGAACGCCATTTTAATAATCCTGCCTAATTCTTTGCGGCTGCGGACCGTTACGCCGTATTTTGTCACGCTCCTTGTCATGCCTACAATGTCGACCTCCTGAAACGCGTCATTTCCAATTAAATTCAAAGGAACCTGCCCAGTAAAACACACAAGCGGAATATTGTCATAATGCGCATCTGCAAGCCCTGTAATCGTATTAGTCGCGCCCGGACCGCTTGTGACAAGGCAGACCCCGACTTTTCCAGTCGCTTTCGCATAGCCCTCCGCTTCGTGGATCAGCGCCTGCTCATGACGCGGCAGCACAACGCGGATTTCCTCCTGCTTATACAATTCGTCCATAAGATCCGTAACCATACCGCCCGGATATCCAAATATCGTGTCAACGCCTTCTTCCAATAAGGCGCGTACAAATAATTTCCTTCCCGTTATATCCATTGCAAGCCTGCCTCCTACTAATCTTTCCTTTTGTATGTGAAAAAGCGGTATTCCAAATCAAAATAAGTCTGTTCTTCACTTTCTTCCACAAGCTCCCAATCCGCCCGTTCGTCCAAATTGGGAAAATAGGAATCCGCTTCATACGCATAGTCAATTTTTGTAATATACGCCGTGTCGCACGCATCCAAAAGCATACGGTATATGCTCTCGCCGCCAATCACATAAATATCCTCACTTTTATACGGTTTTAGCGCCGTTTCAAGTTCTTCTTTCGAATGGACGGCTATGGCTCCTTTCACCTGATAGGCAGGTTTTTTTGACAACACAAGATTCGTCCTGTTTTTCAGGGGAAGCCCGTTTGGAAAACTTTCCAATGTCTTTCTGCCCATCACAATGACATGTCCCGTAGTCATTTCGCGGAAAAATTTCATATCGTTTGGGATACGGACTAATAATTTATTGTCTTTTCCGATTGCCCAGTTTTTGTCAGCGGATGCGATAAGTTTCATAATGCCCTCCTTAGACTGCGACCGGAATTTGCTTTACCCGCGGACCGGTCACATAATTTTCTAATCGGATATCGTCTGTCGTAAATTTATAAAAATCTGTAATTTCCGGATTGATCCAAAATTTTTGGGGGGGCAGGATGCTGCTCCCTTTTAAGTAATTCCTTTACGATTGGGATATGCCTGTCATAAATATGCGCATCTGCAATCACATGCACAAGCTCCCCCGTCTTTTTCCTATGTCACATTAAACGTCACGCTGTATGCGCAAGGATACAGATTCATCTCATGCTTTTCCGATCGAGCCTTCCTTATCCTCCCATGCATCCCAAATGCCGCTGTTTAACTCATGGAAATTGTTCGATTTTTCTGCCAATTCCATAAAAGCTCGTCCGTACAGCTTTTAATGGCAGTCCGCCGCAGCGTAAGGGCAGGAAATTCCTTCCTTAAATCGTAACAGTTTACCACGCAAAATTTTTTAATTGTATACGCGCTTTTTCCGTCTCCATTTCGGGCGCGCTTTTCCCCTTCCGCGCTGACGCCGTTTTCTAGTATGTCTTCGCACATTTCTACAAATAGTTTATCTGCACAACTTATAGAAACCTCCTTGTTATGGGCCACTGTTGTCTTCTGGTTTATTGTAACGAATTTTAACCGGAATTGCAATAAGAAACACGGAAATCAATATGCAGACGACAGGCTTTACAATTTCTGCCGCTTATTGTATAATACAAAAAAATCTTTCATTAAGGAGATAAACGATGAGTCAGGAAAAAGTAGACCGTTATAAAAAAGAAAAGGAAAACCGCAAAAAAATAATGAAAAAAGAAAAAGCGAAATCATTTGCCGCCCGCATGGCAGGAGCGATTGTCTGCCTTGCGCTGATCGGCTGGATTGGCTATTCCGGATATGTCAAATGGGAGTCCTCGCGTCCCGCCACTATGACCGAGATTAAAATGGACGCCCTAAACGATTACATTTCCGGCTTAAGCGCAGACGCCAATTCTTAAACGCCAAAACCCCAAATTGCCGGAGCATGCGCAATCCGCCAATTTGGGGTTTTCCATTTGAACAGCCTATTCCACCGCCGCTTTCTCTAACGCATCATTCACCGCATTCAAAATCACCATCGACGTATACTGATTCTCCCCGCTGTATGTAATATTCTCCGTCGACTGTTTCGTAATAATCTGCTCTGCAAGGCTTTCCACCGCCGGCTCCATCAGCGGATACATCGTCGCCACTGTTTCGTCTAAATTGACAAGTGAAACAGAATTAATCCGGTCTTCGTCCACTGCCACCTGAACATCCATGGTATTATCATTTAACTGTATCGTAGATGTGTACACACCTGCGACATATTTCATAGTTTCCGAAGATGCATCTTTTTGTCTGGGAAGAAACATAAAAATTAGCAGCAGAATGAGTAATATCCCAAGTCCGGCAAATACCAGCGTATAAATCATCTCTTTCATATGAAGAACTACGATTTTTGTCTTTGTGCTCATATTGATTCCTCCGATTCCCCTGATTAATAAATTTTATGCAAATTCCGCCCTTTTATGCCTGAAAATTTCCGTGAATAATTTTTCTGCTTCTGCACAGAATAACAAGCATGAAAAGACATCGGATTGAAAAAAATTTTGCCATCTGCGGGCTGACCGGATGGTGTATGGAAATCATTTATACTTCCTTGGGCTCATTTCGGAAAAAAGACTTTACGCTGACCGGAAACACTTCCATCTGGATGTTTCCCATCTATGGAATGGCGTCCATTATTGGGGAAACATACCCCCTCCTAAAAAAATTTCCGCCACTGTTCCGTGGCGGAATTTATGGGGCAGGCATACTTTCTTTTGAATATATAAGCGGAAGCTTCCTCAAAAAACGAAAACTCTGCCCATGGGATTACAGCGGGGCCAAACTAAATATAAACGGCTTAATCCGTCTGGACTACTTCCCGCTCTGGATGGGAGCCGGCCTGATTTTTGAACAAATCCTGCGCCGGAAACAATAAAGGGCAGCCCTACTTTGCAGAACTGTAAGAGCTGACTGTGCTGCCCTTTAACCCATTGGAAACTGCGCGGACTTTATAAAAATAAGCCCTTCCCGCTTTCCGGTTCATATCTCTATAAGAAGTCAACTCCTGAACAGAAGCGATTTTCTTATATTTTCCATTCTTAGCCGTACTGCGGTAAACCTCATATTTTACCGCCCCTTTCACTTCTTTCCAACTGACATTCGCCCTCGTGGAAGACTTCTTTTTCACTTGGACGACAGGTTTCTTCAATGTCTTAACGCTCTGTGCCACACTAAGATCGGCCGTTTCCTTCACGCCTGAAACTACCCGGTAGGGACGAACCTTATAATAATAAGTCTTCCCGCCTTTTACGGACTTATCTTTGTATGTAACTGAAGACGATTTTTTTACCGTTGCAATCTGCCGGTACTCACCGTTTTTCGACGAACTGCGGAAAATCTCATATCCGCCCGCTCCACTTACCTTTTTCCATTGTAACGTAACGCTTGTAGAAGAACTGCCGACTGCCTTTGTCAGACTGGTCTTCTTTAAAACGCCGGAATCCTCCTGAGTCTTTTTCAGTCCATAACATGCGGCAATTCCTTTTGCATCCGCTACGCCTAGCTTTTTAAGCTGCGAGTTTGTGTTTAAGAACGTTTTCGCATCAGATGCATTCGAAATAAAAGCATGTTCTACAATAATCCCCGGAAAACCCGCCTTTTTCGCGCCCCGTATCACTGCATAATAATCTGCCAGCGACCCGTCCGGATAAGAAGATCCAATCATGGAATTTGCCGTTTTCAGCCCCCTGTTGCGAAGGCCGAGCGAAGTCAGGTTCTTTTGGATCGCGCTGGCAAGACGTTTCCCCTGTACGCTGAGCGCAGGCCTGTAATTCGAATTAGGATAAAAAACTTCCGCGCCTGTGGCAGACGATGACACAGCCGAATTAATGTGCAGGCTGACAAACACATCTGCCTTCACGCCAGATGCAATCGAAATACGCTGATCCAAACCGACAAACGTATCGTTTTTACGGGTCATATATACCTTTACGCCATTATACTGCTCCAACTCCGCTTTGCAATATTGCGCAATTTTCAAGGTAAGGATTTTTTCCATCAAACGGTTGCCCACAGCGCCTGAATCGCTTCCGCCATGCCCCGCATCTAACACCACAACTAAATCCGAACTCTTAGACGCGCCGCGGAACAACTGCGAAAAAAACGTATCCGCCCGTATGCTGTCCGCTCCGGAAACAAGTATCATCACAGCCGATAAAAAAAACGCCGCCAACAATTTTATTTTTCTCATTGCCTTCCTCCAATATTTTAGTATACGAAGTTAATTATAGCACAAATAATTATTATTTCAATTCCTATTAACTGGAAATACATGTCTGCATTTTAACAGAAACCACACTCCAGAATTTTCCCAGACATTTATTCAAACATTTGTCCCTGTTTAAAAAGCTCTCCTCCTTTTTAAGATTTTTGTGTTATAATATTGTACAACCCAAAAATGAAAGGAAGATTAAAAATGACTCCAAAATTAATTGCCCTAGACATGGACGGAACCCTGCTTGACAGCAGAAAAAATTTACCAAAAGATTTTATAGACTGGGTGAAACGCCATTCGGACGTCAAAACCGTAATAGCCAGCGGAAGGCAATACGATACGCTTGTCAAAGATTTTGTCCCCGTAAAAGACAGCCTTATTTTTATCGCGGAAAACGGCGGGCTGGTTTTTGAAAAGGATCAAATCCTTTACAGCAACGAAATGAAAAAATCCGACGTAGAAACCTGCCTAAAAGCCACCCGTCATCTTTCAGGCTTAACGCCTATTCTTTGCGGCGCAAAGTCCGCCTACATAATGCCTGTAAAAGAATCCATAAGGAAAGAGGCAGACATTTACTATGCCCGATTAACCCAAACCACAGACTTAATCAAGGCTTCCCAAAATGACGCTGTTGTAAAAATTGCCTTCTATGTCGAAAAGAAACAGGCGGAAGCTGCCATGAATTATTTTTCTGACATTCCTTCCCATCTGTCAGCCGTTTTATCCGGCGATAGCTGGATTGACGTTTCGAACAAAACGGTCAGCAAAGGAAGCGCCGTTACAGTGGCGCAGCAGGCATATGGCATTTCCCCAAAAGACTGCATGGCGTTTGGGGATTATCTAAACGATGCAGACCTGCTTCGATGCTGTGAGGAAAGCTACTGCATGGCAAACGGACACCCAGATTTAAAAGCGATTGCCAAATATACCGCCGATTCCAACGACAATGACGGCGTAATGAAAATACTGCGGAATTTCTAAACGTTCCGCAGTATTTCCCCATATTATCCCTTATAATCCAAAGGCAGTTTCGTCCATCGTTTTTTCAGAAGATACGCCGCATCCTTTGGCTGGCGCTGTCTGGTAAACACGCCCTTTTTATTCCCGTTTACACGCAAGATTCCCTCTGTCGTCTGGAAATCCGCAAAATTCCAAATCTGCTCTCCTTTAATAAACGCATAAGAGTCAAACACTTCATTCGTCATTTTCAAATACTCGTCCTGATATTCTTGGCTCCACATGACAGACGGAAGCTTATGCTCTGTCCCAAGCGTATCCGCCCCATATTCCGTAAACACAAATGGTTTGTCCAAATTTAATGCTTTCCACGCATCCAGTTCTTTCCGGAATAACTGTTCTGCCTCCGAAATTTCGTACCCGCCCTTGACATACCAGCCATAATAACGGTTCAGCGCGATAATGTCGCTGAATTGATAGCATTTGCACACATCAGGGACAGAGTTCATAATCAGCGCAAATGTTCTTGGCCGTTTCTGTTTATCCAGTTCATGCGCAATCCCAAACACTTCTTTAAAATAAGGGACAGCCGCTTCATTGCTCGTATCCGGCTCATTTAACAGGCTCCAAGCAATGACGCAGGGGTGGTTTTTATCGCGGGCAATCATTTCTTCGATCGCCTTTTTGTGCGCTTTTAATAAAACCGGCGTCGTTTCTTTTTCAAAGAAAGCTGTTTTCTTCCCTGTGTTCGCCTCCATAAAATTCATTAGGCTCTCAAACAGGCCGACTGCCGCCACCTCGTCAATGACCAAAAAACCTTCCCTATCCGCCATCTGATAAATTTCTTCACTGTACGGATAATGGGCAGTCCGAAAAGAATTGGCGCCAATCCATTTCATCAGCTCAAAATCCCGTTTCATAACGCCAATATGAAATCCGCGCCCCACAATGTCGCTGTCCTCATGCTTCCCAAATCCCTTTAGATACACCGGACTGCCATTTAATAGAATTGAGGCGCCTTTGACTTCCACTGTCCGAATCCCAATTTCTTGCTCATATTCGTCAATTAAATTGCCGCCGTCAGATATGCGGACAATAAACCGGTACAAATAAGCATTCCGAACCTGCCAAAGATGCGCATCCTTTACTTCGAGCGCGCCGTGTTTCCCCTTTGCCGATGCCGCCTCTTTCCCGTCCTCGTCCAATAAAGACACACTCACGTCATGCCCGCCCGTCGTTTGTATGTCATACGAAATCTCCGCAGTCCTGCCGGAAATTTGATATGTCAGGTCAAAGTCAAAGACATATTCCGTTGGAACTGCAATCAAATATACAGAACGCTGTAAACCGGAATAATTAAAAAAGTCAAAATATGGTTTACTCATCTTCCGGCCATCAGGCAATGTAATTGTTTCCCCGCAGGGGATATTTGTCACAGTCAGTTCATTATTGACTTTTACCACTACTTTATTAAACGCATTATAACAGGCCGTTTCCGTAATATCGGCTAAAAACGGCAGAAAACCGCCTTCATGCTCCGTAATTTTCCTTCCGTTTACAAAAACAGCCGCCCGATGCGTCGCCGCGCCAAATCTTAAGAAAACCTTTTTTCCTTTCCATTCCTCCGGCACAAAGACTTCTTTTTCATACCAGACGTCTCCGGTAAATTCGCGCGTTTCTTTTTCCGTATAAAAATCCTGAAAACTTGCAGGCACCGGAATAACGTCTTTTCCCAAAATACCGTCAGGAAAATGTTTTTCTTCTCCAGTCCCCTCCTTATCTAAGCAAAATTTCCACATGCCGTCTAAAGATATGGCCCGTCTTGTCTGCGTTGCTTTCGGATACAGCATCGAATACTCTAGCATTTTAATAACCTCCTGATTTTCTTTATAGGATAGTATGTCCATACAGAAAGGTTTTTAACACAAAAAACGGGACTGCTGCAAAATGCCGTTATTTCATAAATGCATCCATTACATTTACGCCAACCGCCATATTTTTTAATGTAATAATTTCCTGATCCATATAACGTTCCAGATGAGCGATTTCCTCGTCTGAAAACCCTTCGCTTGAGATAATTTTGCAGCTGGGAATCTTCCCTTCCGCCTTCCTTTTTCCATCCGTAAAAGAAACAAATGCGTATTTCTCTCCATTTTTTCTAAAAATCTGGGAAACTGACATCTCTAATGTATCACTCATAAGCAGACACCTCATCTATTCCATGATATGGCGTCGCAGTTTCCGCATTCCGATATTCATGTTTCTCATAATAGCCAATCAATTCCCCATCTTCATCGCGAAGCGCCACCATATAAACATCTTTATTTTCCTTTTCATTATAAAAAGTATACATGATATTATGGTTTCTATCCTTTTGGAACCATCTGACTGTCTTTTGTATCTTTTCACGGGAAATGGCATGATGGCAGTCCAAAAGGCTTTTGCCAAGAAGCGCATTCCCGCCGGATTTGGCGTAGCGGCGGACTGCCGCCGGATTCATATAAATAATCTTATGCCCAATCTCACATAAAACGACTGCGCTCCTGTCCATATCCACTAGGCTTTTCAAATAAGGAAATAAATCCATCTGCATTCCTCCTATTTCATTCTTCCGGCCTCTTTTTTCGCCGATTTTAAGTCTGTAATTCCATTAACGGCATTTACGTTCTGCATAAGCGTCTGGGAAAACTGCCCAAATAATTCCGCTTCTTCTTTTTGCTGAATATTAACCGGATGGTATTTATCGTCTTTTGTGTTGCTTTCCACAACAAAGAGCGTAAACATACGTCTTCTGTCCTTATCATACAAGGTCAGCATCCCTTTTCCCGCTTCTGCCATTCCAAAGCTGTCAGCCGTATAATGCAGAGGTTCACTATAGCTAATGTCCCCGCCGTCAAATGACAACGGAACTAAATAGAACTCCTGAGACTGAAATGCAACTGCAAAATAACGGTATGTCGTTGTCGTCGTAATCCTCCTGCCGCCGCCGCCAATTTCAAAATCTTCCGTCGTGCCGTAAGCCGCCGTATACGATACGCCATTTGGCACTGCCCTTTTTACAATCTCCTTGATTTTACGCTTTTCTTCACTGTCCGCGCCTTTTTTTTCATCGATCGTCATTTTAACGTATACAATGACAAATAATACAACTAACCCTACAGCCCCGTAAATAATATACTGATTCATTCTATGTCTCTCACTTTCTTTTGTCTTGGTTACAAAGCTTCAAAATAAGCCCGGTTATAATTTTTCTTGCCATCTTTTATATAAGTCAGGTTAAAATCCCTGACCGCCGTCCGCATATAAGTCCTTGTAAAAAACGAGTAGTTTGTCCTTACGTCCAAAAAAGATATTTCACCTAATTCCTCTAATGTCCACTTCCTCTTGCAGTACACAATCCCACGCTCATAAAACGCGATAAAATCCCCACAATGGAAAAGCGGGAAACCTATCCACAATACGCATGACAAAACGAGAATGACAAGGAAAGCCAATGCCGCCCCCGTCCTCTTTCCAAATATTGTATAAACCGCATATTTTTATTATGAACTATGAAAATAAAAAAATCAAGATTTTTATCTTCTGAAACATAAACTGAAAAACATAATTCTTCTTTTCCCCGACGCAAAAACGCCAGCAAAAATGGCTGCGCATTCCCGCCACTTTCTGCTGACGCTCTCTTTTCTGGAATTTAAAAAACGCCAAACATTTTTAAGCCCCAATAAATCAGGCCTAACGCCCATGAACTAAAAATACCATATAAAATGACAGGGCCTGCAATCGTAAAAATTTTACACCCAATTCCAAAGACCTGACCTTCTTTCTTAAACTCGATACAAGGCGCCGTCACTGAATTGGCAAACCCCGTAATCGGCACCAAAGCCCCGGCTCCGCCAAATACTGCCAATTTCGGATACAGATTAAAACCAGTAAATATTACGCTTAACAGCACCAAAACCAAACTGCACCAGCTTCCAGCCGTGTCCTTATCAAACCCAAGGCTGCTGCAATACTGCAAAATTGCCTGTCCAATCACGCAAATCAGCCCGCCCGTTACAAACGCCTTCGCCATATTTTTTGGCAGCGAATGCATCGGCGTCACCTCTTTCACATAATCATTATACGCCTTCTGCTCCTCCGCTTTCTGCGGACTTATTTTCTTTTCCTTTGCCATAACAAACCTGCCTTTCCTTTTAATGCGCCTGCCACATTTTCTCCTCCGAAAGCCCCCATGCCAATAGCTCCTTCATCTGCCCGTCATAAGAATCATTCGGACGGTATCCTTTCAAAAGCTGCGCCAGATAATTTTCCCGTTCATCTCCACTTTTAAATTCTTCCAATTTTTCTTTAATCCCGTCATACAGCTCTTTTGGACGAAATTCCAAAGATACTTCCACTCCGGCAATTTTGGCAAACAATCCCGCACCATAATAAAACTCATAATTCCCAAGCAGAATGGATGCCTTCATATTACACTTCAAGATCACGCTCTGCCTAGCCGTCAATGTCACCATGCCGCCCTATCCCCCTATCTGTCTCTAAACGGATTATAAACTATTCTGCTCCATGTCTCTAAACGAACTATAAACTATTCTACCCTACCCCCGCCGGATCGTCAATTCCAAACGCCTTCTCCATAAATACCCCAAAAAAACAGACTAGCGCGTTATTCCCCTATCCCCTGAAAAAAGTACCACAACCCTCCTACGACCTTCCCAGCCGCCATCGCCGTAATTACAACTGACATTCCTATTTTTAGCCCCAGCCTTCGAAACATAATCGGAAACACATTCATAATCTCCGCTAACGCCATCACAAGGCACCCAACCTGAACCCCGCATCCTAGCCCGAACAATACCAGCATCGGACTTCCAAACGGAATGGGAAGTTTCGGAAACACCGTCACTATATTGCCCAAAATCCCGCCCAGAATAATTATATTCTCATAATACATCACTTCTTTTGCCGTCTTGCTCATAAACGTAATGCGGGGCGCCACACTAATCCCGACAATCAACGCAAATGTTCCGCCCGCCACTGCAATTCCACAGATAAACCCAAACGCCCCTAACAAAGTATGCTCAATCCACATCGATTTCTTTTCCACCCCTTCCAGAATTTTCAATGTAAATATCATCTACATCCTGCTCATACTTGCGGAGCTGGACTTGAATCGGCGTCGGGTCCGGCGTAATTTTCTTTTTGCCGAAATGATTAAAAAACACTAAGATCCCGATCGAAAGCCCTATGCAGTAGCTAATTTCAAGTTCCGTAAACCCGCCCGACTCCTCCCCCATAACCTGAACATAAAACTTTCCAAACAGTTCCGTAATCCCAATGTCATTATTAAACGACATAATCGTAAACGCCCCGCCAAAAAACATGACAAGCGAAAGAATTGCAATTTTCAAATATGTCACCCAAACGTTTGGCTTTGGATCTTTGATATATTCAATGATAAAATCCGCTTCGCCCTCATTTTGAATTTCTGCATTCGGATAATCCTCATGGATTAACTCCACAACTTTCAATATGGAAAAAATAGCGCGCTCCACATTCTTCTTTTCATCTAAATCCCGAAAGGAATAAATTTTTTTCTGTTTCACCTGCCTGAGCATCGCTTCATTCGAACATGTCAAAGACGCAATGTCTCCCAAAACGACCCTCCTGCCATATACTAAGACATTCCGCTCTATTTTAATATAGATGGTTTCGTCATTTACGCTCATATAACTTCACTCCCCACGCCATTCTCCGAAAAAAACTCCTCTACAAAAATCCCGTCCCTTGGATCTAATTCTTTTTTCTGCAAAAACCTGTAATAAAAAACCCCTGTGCAAATTGCTGCAATAATCATAACAATTAAACAAATACGATACGTTCTGCGATTCATGCTCCCACTTCCTTTATCCTAGAAATTTTATGGAAAATAGTATGTATCTTTTTTCAAAATTTATGCAAAACTGTTAGAAAAAGCAACCGAAAGGAGCCTTGTTGCGCCATGACCGACAGCAAAGAAATTTTAAAACTCGCCGTCGAACTCGGAAATACGCTCTTACACTGCGGCGGTGAAATTTATCGTGTCGAAGATACCATAAAACACATATTAGATGCATTCCAGATTGAACAATACGGCGTTTATGTACTGTCTAACGGCATTTTTGCAAGCATCGAAGAAAACGAAACTGGATTTTGCCTAATCCGGCAGACGCAAATCGGGGAAATCCACCTTGGGAAAATCGCCGCCATCAATCAACTGTCCCGTGAAATCTGCGCGCATAAATATAACGAAACCGAAGCATGGGAACGGTTAAATGTCTGTAAATCCCTCCCCACGCCAAAACCTTTGATACAGGGAATTTCCTGCGGCATTGGATGCGCCTGCTTTTGCTCCATCTTTGGCGGAGCTTTTCCCGACTCCGTCTGCGCCTTTCCCCTAGGTTTTCTTCTGCAATGCTTTCGAATCCGTCAGGAAAAGCAAAACGCCTCAAAATTTCTGACAAATATGATCGGAAGCGCCTTTTTAACCGCGGCCAGTTTTTTGATTTTTTATCTCTCCCTTCCCGTCCATTACGATAAAATTGTCATCGGCGGCATCGTCCCCCTGCTTCCGGGCATTGCCTTAACGACTTCTATCCGCGACTTATTTAACGGGGATTACCTGTCCGGCGCGATCCACTTACTGGATGCGCTTTTAACTGCTATGTGCATCGCCGTGGGCGTCGGCTTTATTATCGTAATCTATCGGCATTTTTCAGGAGGTGAGCTTATTTTATGATTTTGCAGTTCCTATTAGCCATGACGGCAGCCGCATCTTTTGCCGTCCTGTTCGGAGTTCCAAAAGAACAGTTCTTTTTCAGCTCTTTTTCAGGCGGCGTCGGCTGGATCAGTTATCTTTTGTTCTGCCGGCTTTCGATTGGTGAAGTTTTCGCCTCCCTATTTGCCGCTTTTTTCCTTACAATCCTTTCCCGCCTGTTCGCCTCCATACGGAAAAACCCTGCCACGCTTTACCTCGTGACCGGAATTTTCACTCTCGTGCCCGGAGCTGGGATTTATTACGCGTCCTACTACTTCATAATGAACGATATGCGTATGTTTGCCGCCAAAAGCGTCGAAACCTTTCAAATCGCCGGAGCGATTTCCATTGGCATCCTGTTCGGTTTCGCTATCCCGCAAAAAGTTTTTTACACAAAAAAAGCCCGGTAAGGTTTCCCTTACCGGACTTTTCTATATATTATTTTACAACTACTTTTACTTTTTTCTTCGCGCCACTGGCGGATTTAATGGTAATCGTTGTATTGCCTTTCTTTACGCCTTTAATCACGCCTTTTGAAGAAACTTTCGCAATCTTCTTATTAGCTGACTTATAAGTAAGTTTACTGTTATCCGAAACAGTTGCCTTCATCTTAACCGTCTTGCCTTTCTTTACCGTATATTTTTTCTTCGCGGTAATTTTCGGATTCGCAGCAGAAGCCGCTTTGTATTCTTCTAACTCTTTTTTCGCCTGCTCTGCCGCAGCAGCGGAAGCTTGCGCCTGCGCCTGCGCTTCTGCAAGCTGCGTCTGTAACTGCGCGGCATTTGCATTCGATTGGTTTAAAGCTTCCTGAATCTTTTGCGCATCGCTGTTTGCTTTATCCGTCTTTAAAGCTTGAAGCTGTATCATAGATTGTAATAAAGAAGGATAATCTACCATCGCTTTATTTTCGTCATCTAAAGTATTATAGTATTCCATTGCCGCATTGATTTTGTTTTCACACTCCGGCGTTAAAGCCACTTCGCCAATCTGCGAAATCATTTCCACCGCTTTTTGGTATGGCGCTTCTAACGCATCGTATGTGATTCCAAACCCACGGTTATAAATCACTTTGTCTGTATAAGTTCCCGTATCTTCCTTAAATTCATTAATCTGAACCGGAAGTTTCCCAGATGCGCCTGTTACGCCTAACGCCACTTCTACGCCTGCCGTAATGTTCGGGCCAAACGCAACGTCCGTCGAAGTAATCCCCTCCGTTAAAACTTCCGTCGGGTCTGCGCTTGAACCTTTACAGCCATACACTGCAAGCACTGCATCCGCATCTGCGTAATGCTGTACGTCATATGGTTTATCTACGCTTAAAATAATAGATTTCTTATTGTTCTGTTTGCAATAAGCGGAAATATCCGTCGGGAATTTTGTCAGCCAGCTAGACATTTTCATTCCATTTGCGCTGCTTACCTCTGAATTAACAATCACAGTATCCGCCCATTTAAGCGCATTTGCAATTTCTTCTGTGGCTACCGTTGATTCTTTGTTAAAACGTATCGTCTTACACTCTGCCCCTTTTGGCGCAATGAGGGCCTGCCTTGCGCGCGTCCAGCCCATTGCAAGACATGGAAGCTCATTGGCATATGGAGCTAAAAACAACACCTTACTGTTTTCATTTAAAGACAACGGAAGAACGTTGTTCTGGTTTTTGACAACCGTCACCGCCGCCGTTGACATTTCTCTCTCAATGGCTCTGTTCTCTGCGGAACCTACTTGCGCTAAGGCGTTTTCTTTTGTCAATTTAGAAGCGTCATAATCTAAAATTCCACGTCTTTCTTTCAAACTAAGGATTCTTTGGCAGGATTCATTTAAACGGTCTTCCGTAATTTTGCCTTCTGCCACCGCTTGTTCAATTCCGTCAATAATTGTATCCAAATCATTGAGTTCTTCCAGATTATATAACTGGCAAGGCATTAAAAGAATGTCGATTCCTGCCTGAATTGCCATAATAGAAGCTTCCACCTGTCCGAAATTTTCAGAAACCCCCGCCATATTCATTGCGTCGGTAATCAAGATGCCGTCATATTTCATATCGTTGCGTACCAGATCCGTCAAAATCTTTTTGAACAGCGTTGCCGGAATGCTGACTTCTTCCCCGTTCTTTTCGGAGATCACTTTTGTATTGTCTATCTGCGGATAAATGATATGGGCAGTCATAAACATGTCTGAGCCTGCCGCCATTGCCGCGCGGAATGGAATCAGTTCCATTTTTTCCAATTCTTCCCGGCTCTTGTCAACAACTGGAAGTCCCACATGGGAATCTGTCGCAGTATCTCCATGCCCAAGAAAATGCTTCGCAGAAGTAGCGATGTTATACTCGTTCATTCCCTCAATCATGGCAACTCCAAGTTTCGCTACTGTCTGTGGATCATCGGAAAAAGAACGCAATCCAATAACTGGGTTATTTGGATTGTTATTTACGTCGACAGCAGGCGCAAAGTTACAGTTGATGCCCAAAGAACTCAGTTCCCGTCCTATAATCTGACCTGCTTTTTTTGCATAGTCTTCACTTCCTGTCGCGCCAACCGCCATATTTCCGGGAAGCGCTGTGCCGGTTCCCAAACGGTATACGCTTCCGCCTTCCTGATCGATGCCGATCAAGAGCGGAATCCCATTCTCCTTTGTAGCCGCCGCCTGATACTGCTTCGTCAAATTCAGCGTCTGCTCTGTGCCAGTTACGTTCTACGCAAATAAAATTACGCCGCCAAAATCATAATCTTCTACAATTTTCTGAATCTGGCCATTCAGCTCTGTCACGCCTACCTTTTCTTTATCATCTGTCAAGTCCTCGTCCCAAAACCGGAAATCCGGCATCATCATCTGGGTAATCTTCTGCCGGACAGACATACCTTCTATCAAAGTCTGAACGCGGCTTGAAACAGGATTATCTGCCGCCTTTACAGTTTGCGGGACAGCAAATCCTCCTCCCAAGAACATAGCGCCTGCAAGTAACAGGGCCGTCATCTTTCGTGTTTTCATCTCTTATCCTCCTTTATCATCAATGTTTAACATTTTAGAGACAATTTTATTATAACAAAACCCATAGCAGCCATCAAGTTTATTTCCTTGAACATTGGCATAAAAGACTACAGCTTCCATGCCATTCTAGCTTGGCGCTTCCAAATTTCCATTTATATCCGGACAATAAAATAATATATTTTGTTTTTCAGAAAAAAATATCCGGCAGGGAACCCAAACTCCCTGCCGGACATTTTTTATATTATACTACTTTTATCTTCTTGTTGCCGCCTTTTTTCAAAATCCTTAACAATTTCTTTTTCTGCGCTTTTTTCATTCCTTTTGGCGCCTTTACTTTGAGATTTTTGGCAGTGTTCTTAAATGCTTTGCTTTTCACTGTTTTTAATGCCTTGCCTTTTAATGTGATTGTTTTTAATTTCTTACAGTTTAGAAAAGCATTTTTATCAATCATTTGAATGTTTTTATCCAAGGTCACTTTTGTAAGTTTTCCATACCCTTTAAATGCGTCTTTTCCAATTTTGATCACTTTACATACGGTTCCTTCTATTGTGACGCTCGCCGGTATACGGACACTCTTTGCATTTTTATTCAGGCCCTTTACAACCATTGCCGTTTTCTTTGATGCGCTCACCACTTTATAGGTAATCTTTTCTTTCTGATCCGTATGCGTCGCGTCATCTCCAAACTTCGGCGTTTCCGTCTCAATTTTGCTCCATTTTGCATGAAGCGTAAAACTCTTTGTTACCGCGCGCGAAAAATTGTACTTCGTTTTATAGGTAGCTTCTAAATACCAGCCGTCAAAATTATATCCTGCGCGTTTTGGTTTTGCCGGTTCAGTAACCTTCTTTCCTATCACAACGGGCTTCGTTTTTACGGGTGAACCGCCATGGCTGTTAAATACAACCTGATATTCAATAAACTTCAAACCTTTCTTTGCGGCTGCAATTTTATCAATGGCTTTCTGCAATTCTTCCACAGATCCTCCTTTTTTAATTAAATTTTCTGCAGATGTAATCGCTCCCTGTAAAATATTTAGTGTGGCAGACGTATACTTACTATTTTTTAATTCATTCTTAGCCGTGTTGATCGTTTGTTGAAGAACTTGTTTTTTCGATACTTCCGCCGGAGTTTCAAGCCTGATTCCCTGCAATTTTGCAAGAGCCGCTTTTATCTTATCTAAAGAACCGGTTTCCAGCAACGCTTTCGCTTCTTCAACCGCCGTTTCCAGCGCCTCTACGGATTCTTTTGTATAATCCTGCCTGTTAATCTCTTTTAGCTTTTCTTCCGCTTCCGTTACCGCTACCTCCAAGCCTTCTTTTGCCGCAAACACTTCCGGATCTTTTGGCGTAAGCGTCTTTTCCTTTAACGCATCCAGCTTTTCTTGCAATTTCGCCGTTGTCGTATCCGATTTCTCCAGTTCCGCTTTCGCTTCCGCGATCGCCGCTTCCAGTTCCGCTACCGAACTTTCCGTATACGCTTCCTTCCGCCAGCCTTCCAGTTTTTTCTCTGCTTCCTTTACTTCTGCCCGCAGTTCGTCCTTCTTTGCCGCCAAATCCGGATCTTTCGGCGTAAGCCCCACATTCAGCGCTTCTAATTTTGCCGCTATCGTATCTGTCGTCGCTCCGGTTTTCTCCAGTTCCGCTTTCGCCTCCGCGATTGCGTTTTGCAATGCCGCTACCGATTCTTCTGTATAATCTGACGGGTTAATCTCTTTTAGCTTTTCTTCCGCTTCCGTTATAGCTGTTTCCAAGCCTTCTTTTGCCGCAAACACTTCCGCATCTTTTGGCTCTAACGTCACATTTAACGCTTCCAGCTTTTCTTGCAGTTTCGCCGTCGTCGTTTCCGATTTTTCCAGTTCCGCTTTCGCTTCCGCGATCGCCGCTTCCAGTTCCGCTACCGAGTCTTTCGTATACGCTTCCTTCCGCCAGCCTTCCAGTTTTTTCTCTGCTTCTTTTACTTTTTCGCGCAGTTCTTCTTTCTTGGCCGCCACGTCTGGGTCTTTCGGCGTAAGCTCCATATTCAGCGCTTCTAATTTTGCCGCTATCGTATCTGTCGTCGCTCCGGTTTTCTCCAGTTCCGCTTTCGCCTCCGCGATTGCGTTTTGCAATGCCGCTACCGATTCTTCTGTATAATCTGACGGGTTAATCTCTTTTAGCTTTTCTTCCGCTTCCGTTATAGCTGTTTCCAAGCCTTCTTTTGCCGCAAACACTTCCGCATCTTTTGGCTCTAACGTCACGTTTAACGCTTCCTTCTTCTCTTGCAGTATCGCCGTTGTCGTTTCCTCTTTGTCCAGTTCCGCTCTCGCTTCCGCGATTGCCGCTTCTAATGCCGCTACAGAAGCTTCCGTATACGCTCCCCTTCGCCAGCCTTCCAGTTTCTGCTCTGCTTTTTCTATCTCTGTCTGCAGTTCTTCTTTCTTGGCCGGCAAATTCGGATCTTTCCGCTCCAGCGTCACATCTAGCGCTTCCAGTTTCTCAGTCAACGCCGCTACCGTCGTATCCGTCTTATTTAATTCCGCTTTCGCTTCCGCGATTGCCGTTTCCAATGCCCGTATCGAAGACGCCGTGTATTCTTCACGGTTGATTTCTGCCAACTCAGCTTCTTTGGCTTTCACTGCGGCATCTAATTCCGCTTTCTTTTCATCCAGCTTCGTAACCAATTCTACCGCTAAAAGGGCATCCAACAGCTCCTGTAATCTTGCTTCTGTCGTATCGTCCTTCTCCACTTCCTGCCCGGCTGCCAAAATGGCGTCCTCTAATTCTTTCAAAGAAGCTTCCGTATACTCTGCTCTGTCTATTTCTTCTAATTTCTGTTGCGCCTTCTCCACTTCCCTTAACAGTTCTTTCCGTTTGACTGCTAAGGCATCAATGACAAGTTTTTTCTCTGCCTCCCTCAAATTATGAAGGGCTTCCTCTACTTCTGCCACTGTCGCATCTGCATTGTTTATCACGGTTTCTGCCGCCGTAATTGCGGTCTGGAACGCGGTAAGATTTTCATCTTGAACATAGTCTTCCAGATTCTTACCTTCCGCTTCTTCTTTCACCCTGCGCAATTCACCGATATACACAAGGGTTTCTTTTGCTGTTTCAATTTCATCTGCAGCCGTTTTTTTATCTTCCTCCGACGCATTGTCAGCAAGGGCTTTTGCCGCATCAACTTTCGCTTGGTATGCGTCATATCCTGTTTTAGCGTAATCTTCCGCTTTCTTTTGCCCGCCTTCTTTTATCAAATCAAACAGCCTGCGGTCCGTCGATCTTTGGACAAGCCCCGATGCTGCGTCCTCTAACCTTTCATACGCCGCAATATAATCTTCAGACACATCGCTATTTATTTCCAATAGCTCACATGCCATCTCATAAGCTTCACTAAACCGGTTCCATGACAATTCAGTATAATCAGCCGCTTTGTAATCTCTGTAACTTTCCACAGATGCTGACAAAGTTGTTTTAAGACCGTTTACGCTAGTATCCCCGTATAAATTCAATTCTGCAATCGTGGCATGGCTGCCCCCTGATCTATGTACCAATAATTTTACTTTTTTCGCCCTAACCGGTGAAAAATCTGCTGTTTTTAGTGACGTGTCTTCCGCCCATGTCTGATGATCCGCCACTGTTTCTTTCGTTCCGTCTTCTTTCTCCACTACAATACTGTATTCAAAAATTCTGCCGTTTACATTATTCTGTCTTGGCAGATATGTCAGCCTTGCAACTGTCTGGGCCTCTGGCAGCGTCACTTCATACCAGTGCGCGCCTTCTGGGTGGATAGTCGTTTCCGTTCCAAGTGAAGTGTCTGACGACCAATTTTGATGCCAATAGGTATCGTTCGATCCATCAATCGCATTATTGATAGGTCCTTCTGTATGGACACTGCAGGCTGCCGCAGTCCAGCCCTCTCTTGAAATCTTGCCATAATTGCCGGAAATCCTTTTTGACGATGAAACAGCCACAAAGTCAATTTCCCCTTTAAAACTATTCGTCTTACTTCCAATCCTTCCAAAAGGAACGCGCATCGTTGAAACTTTTTTGGCGCCGCGCTGCGTAATGACTTCGCTTAATTCTGCGGTCGGCCGGTTTTCAAAATAAATATCCGGATCAGAATCCACCAGATCCCCATCTACATATAGCGCAACATTGTTTTGTCCCCCGTGGAACTCAAGCGTATGCCATTCATTCTTCGGCAATGTGTAATCAAAGGAGTAGTGATAACCCTCCCTAGAAAACCCAACCTTGCCCGTATTGATTTGAGAAGCTTTAAACGCATACGTTCCATACGCTCCAAACTCCAATTTCGATTCGCATAGAATCTGCTCGCCCGCAGCGTCTGCGTCCATTTTTACTCTCATTTCCAAAACGGCATTCGGTCCAATGTTATCCAATGGAGTTTCCACATAACTTTTCCCGCCTTTTAACTGAAGCGCTTTTCCGCCCGTAACCGTTGTCTCCCCGACGTTTTGCGCTTCCGTCAAATCATAGCCGTTGGCGCTTTCGTCTGTTTTCATGTCCGAATCAAATTTGTACTCCGCAATCTCAGATGACGCCGATTTCGTTTCTCCATAAATCGTCGTCCCCGGAGCCGTTGCCGTCTGCTCCACAAGATTTGTAAATTCCGCATAGTTCCTGTCTTCCGCTTCTCCCCAGAGTTTTGCGCTCATATATGGCAGCGGCTCAAAGAAACGGTCAAAAGAATCATATTCCGAAATTCCATTCGCCCTCGTGTCTATATAATCATGCCACATCGCATAACAAGCGCCAAGCATTTGATCGTCTCCGGCTTCCAGTGTAAAATTCCCAAATTTATTTGGCTTGAAATTATTATAAAGATGCGTCGGGCTAAGATAGTCCGAATAAGAATTTCCACGGACTCCCGTTCCACTTGGGACGATATAAAGCCCTTCTGTATTTAATGTGTTGATCAGATCATAGCCTAACTGGTACATATTTTTCGGATCTGAGTAGCTAGTTTCCCAGATATTTAGCTGCACCCCTTCCGAAGCAACCGGAGTAGTCCCCGATTTATTGGAAAGGCTTCCCCACATCCGCACCGTTCTGCCAGTTCCCTGTACAAACTTAATCATGTCGTCCGAAAACTTACGGAAACTCTCGTTTCCTCCAGATCCATGAAATTCATCTGTTCCAATGTGTATCGTAACGTCTTGGTCAAAAACCGGGGTTTCTCCTTCCATATATTCCTGCCATATGCTTTTCGCCCAGTCTGTCGCCCCTTCTTTTGAAAGATCTATTTCTTCAATTAAATATCCTTTTGGCCCATTGTTTCCTCCAAGCGTCATATATTCCGGAAACGCCCTAGTAAATGGCAGCGCATGAGCCGGCATATCAAATTCCGGCACAACGTCAATGCCTTTTCCCCTGCTTTCCTCTATAAATGAGCGAAACTCATCTTTTGTATAATACAGGTCTTCCGAAGTGGCGGATTTTCCAGTTGTCGGCCCTATATTGTCAGATTCCAGCCGAAATCCCGCATACGCTTTCTCAATCGCTTCCTCCTCAGTCGCATAATCTCTCGTAAATATTAAGTTGTCGCTTAAATGGAGCTGGAAGCTGTTCATCTTATACCATGCCATATTGTCGGCATACTGCTTTACCGACTCCATCGTAATCGGCTTTCTGCCTACATCAAGCATAAACGCGCGCACTTCATATTTCGGATAGTCCCTGACTTTTCCTTTCGGTACAATGCCGCCTGTCTGCTTTACAATCTGAAGAATGGTTCTGGTTGACCAATACGCCCCTACAGGATTTTCCGCTTCTATCGTAATATAATCCCCAATGTCTAACGTATAGCCTTCTTTTCCAAGACCTTGTCTCTCCTCTGTAAGCGACAGGCAAAAATCTCCTGCCGTTGGAGTTGTATTGCCATTTGCGTTATCCAACACCAAAAGCTCAAACCCAGTCATTTCTTTAAAGTCTTTTGCAAACTCATTTGCAGTTTCCAATAATTCCCCGTCATTTACTATAATCTGGCTGGCAGCCCCGCAAAGAAACTCTCCAGTCAAACCATGCCATTCCTGAAGCTCCGGTATCACAGGCGGTTTTTCATTCGCGCCTTCCGCTTCTGTATGCTGTCCCGGAACTACAACTGTAAATTCTTTACTTTTATGCGCTGCGCCGTTTTCTTCCGTCAGTTCATAAAACCCTTTTACCGTTTTTTCTTCCAATGGAGCGTAAATCGCGCCGTCTTCTGAAATAACTTGTTCATAATCCGCGCAAAAACGTACCGCCACATCTTCAATCTCCGGCATATAAATTGACGTGTCTCCTTCTGCCACTTCCGGCGCTTCCAATTTTGCAATCTCCGCTTCTATGCCTTCCAAATCACCATTGATCTCCTGCGCGCCTTCTTCATGCGTCATTCCTCCGGCGGCATATACTTCGAATTCAAAAATGGACACTGCCCGCCAGCCGCCCAAAGCTTCAATTTCCGCCACATTTAACCGGAGGAATTTTGCCGTTACAGGTTTCGACAGTTTTATCTCAAAATTTGCGCTCGTTGGCGTTGAAAATGTCTTTGTAATTTTTTCCCAGTCCGTTCCATTTTCTGACGTCTCCAGATAAAATGACTTTGCGCTTAACCTTTCCCAAACAATGCGAAATTCCTGCATCGTCTGCTTTTTATTCCATGCCAGTTTCGCCCATGAGCTCGAAGCTTGGGGATGCGCCCACCTGCTGTCCCTTGAACCGTCATTCATCTTAGCAGGCTCATTGCCCGTTTCCGAAGCGGAAGCAGTCGCCGTCGCGGATAAAGCAAGATTTATCTTGGATAAATTATCCCATTCTTCCGACGTTTCTCCATATGCCTGAAATTCAAACAAACACGCCGTCAACCAACTCGTTTCTTCCGGGTCAGCGCTTGCATTATGTATTTTATCCATATATAAACGAAGATATTTCGCCGTTACAGTCTCATTCAAAGTAATATAATCATCATTATCAGACGGATATGTCTCATTTTCATACACATCTATCCAATCTGTCCCATTCTCTGAAATTTGGATTTTATATCCTTCTACATTTCTCCGTTCCCATAAAATATAAATATTACGGACAGGCTGCGCTTCCGCCCATTGAAGCTGAAACCATGAAGACTGCCCTTCCTGTTTTTCTGCCGATCCCCATTTCGTCCGCCTGTCTCCGTCTGCCGCAAACTCCGGCACAAGATTCGCAGTTTCATTGCTCTCAGCCGTCGGAACTGCGTATCTTGCCATATTTTCAGGAAGCTTTGCATAAGCTTCTATTTCATAAACCGAAACATTATTCCAACCTGAAACGATGTTATCCGGATCTGTTGCAAGAATATTCTCCATAACAAATTTAACATATTTTGTTCTTTTAGTTTGACCTAAGTCAATTTTTTCTAGTAATGAATCAGAATTTTGCGTCCTTGACCATGCATCTGTCCAAGAATTTCCGTCATTCGAAATCTGAATCTTAAGGCTCTGCGCCGTCCTTCTCTGCCATGTAATGAAAAAGAAGCGCAAATCCACCGCCTCATTCCATGCCATCTGAAGCCAATAAGAATTTCCTTTATCCGTCCCCCATCTGATATCTCCACTCCCCGATTTCCTGCCATCTTTTACTTTATCAGGCGTAAAACCAGTGCCTTCTTCAGTGTTTGATGCTGTTACAGTCGCGTCTAACGCAAGGTTTCTGTCAGCAGCCTGCGCCGCCCCGTATCTTTCCCCGCCAACAAATTGCATCCCTGTCACTAACATGCAAAATGCCAAAATAAGGGAAAGCCCCCTTTTCATTTTTTGTATCATACTCTCTACCTCCTCTTAATACTGCGAGCGTTTAAAATGCTATTTCCAGTATAACAAATCTCCATACATACATCAAGTTCTTTCCTTGGAAAAAGACAAGAAATACTACAGCTTTCCTTCCCTCTCTAAGCCTCTGCCAAACTTCCAATTTTATCTGGGTATATCATTACGCAGAGTATTGCCCAAGAAAAAAGAATTGTCCGTAAGGAAAATGTTCCTTACAGGACAATTCATTTTTAATGCTTATATTTTCCTATTGCTGCCTTAATTTTTCAAACTGTTCTTATTTTTTATGGCTGCCTTGATCTTTCAGACTGCTTTTATCTTCTTAACTGTTGACTTTATTCTCTTACCATTTCCATATTTTTAATTCATTCTTGATTCTTTAAACTGCTTTTATCTTCTTATTCCCGCCTTTTTTCAAAATCCTTAACAATTTCTTCTTCTGCGCTTTTTTCATTCCTTTCGGAGCCTTTACTTTGAGATTTTTGGCAGTATTTTTAAATGCTTTGTTTTTTACTTTTTTTAGCGCCTTGCCTTTCAATATTATTTTCTTTAATTTCTTACAGTTTAGAAAAGCATTTTTCTCAATAATCTGAACGTTCTTTCCAATCGTGACAGACTTTAATTTCTTACACTCTTTGAACGCGTCTTCTCCAATCGCCACAACTTTACACTTTATGCCTTTGATGGTGACTTCTGCCGGAATCGTCACATTCTTCACGTTCTTGTCCCCGCAGGAAACAACAATAGCCTGTTTCTTGTCCTTATCTTTTATCTGATAGGTGATTTTTTTGCTGTCCGTCATTGTCAAATCTTCCTCAGCCGGCTTCTTCGTCCACTTCGCAAACAATGTAATATTTCTTGTGACTGCTGATGAAAAATTATATTTTAAGGTACATATGGAATTAGAATACCACCCTCCGAACGTATATCCATCTAACTTTGGATCTACAGGAGCCTTGACCTTCTGCCCGGCCTTGACTTTCTTTGTCTCTATAATAACGCCTCTATTATTGCTGAACGTCACTTTATACTCATACAGCGTAAGCCCTCTTTTTGCAGTTTTGATTGCATTCAGCGCCCTTGTCAGCTCCTCTGCCGTTGCGCCATTTGCAACCAGTTTCTCTGCGCTCTTTACGGCATCCTGAAGTTTCTTTAACGATGCTGACGTATAGTAAGCAGTTGTGATTCCCTTGTACGCATCTCTCACCGCAGTTTTCAGCTCTGCCCTTTTCGCGGCTTCTATCAGCGTTTCAAGCCGGATGCCCCTAATCGCATCCAATCTCTTTTTTAGGCTTTCTGCCGTTACGCCGTCCTTTTCCATCTCCTCCTTAGCATTGGCAATGGCTTCTTCCAACGCTTTTATGGAATCCGGCGTATATTTGCTTTTGTCAATTTCTTCAAGCTGTTTTTTCGCTTTATTAATTTCCTCCCTAAGTTCTTCCTTCTTTTCTGCCACCGCAGGGTCCTCATCGCCGCCGGAAGAAATCAAAACCGTAATTTCCGCTGACGCCGTTACCGGATCTTTTCCATCTGCGCTTCCTTGCGCTGTTGCCGTAATTGTTGCCACGCCGTCTGCCACTGCCGTCACGATTCCGTCTTTCACTGTCGCAACGCCCGTATCAGACGACTCCCAATCCAAAGTTTTATCCGTCGCATCGTCTGGCGTAAATGATACATTCAGTTCCGCCGTTTCATCTTTTTTTGTCAGCGTCTTTTTCTCCGGACTTAATGAAATCCCTGTAACCGGTTTTGCCACTGCCGGAATTTCCACACGGATTTTTGCTTCCGCCGTCACAATGTTTCCATCTGCCGCGCCCTGCGCCGTCGCCGTTATCGTCGTTTCGCCGTTTGCCACT